>PCCK01000042.1 GCA_002731695.1 Porticoccaceae bacterium | reverse complement strand
GGACGACCATCACCGTCCGTGTCAGCCAACGTACCTAAACCAATCAGTGGATAAAAATCACTACCGTCTAAAACACCATCATTGTCATCGTCAGCATCCGAAACCATACCCAAAGAGATACAATCACCATCACACTCGTCGGGACGACCATCACCGTCCGTGTCAGCCAACGTACCTAAACCAATCAGTGGATAAAAGTCTGACAAATTAAGAACACCGTCTCCATCAATATCCAGATCACACACATCGCCTAAATTGTCCTGATCGATATCACTTTGATCTCCGTTCGAGATATTGAGACAATTATCTATTGTATCCGCAACCAAATCGCCGTCAGTATCTAGAGCCCGATACTCAAATGCGCCAATATCAACGATATCATTATCTGCAATAAAGCTAGGTGGTGTAGATCCTTGGGGTATGATATAAAAATCATCAATGAAATAATTGCCTAAACCATCACCAGTCTGAGGACCCTTTATATAGAGAAAAAGGCTGTCAACCGCGGAGTGCGTGTATTCCCCCGAGAGACGCGTCCACATACTTTCAGAAATGACAATCTCACTCGTCAAGTCAATGTATGCGGGTTCCGACTGGTCACTTATTTCTGCCCTAATGGTAGCCTTACTGGTGCCAGAGGCACCCGCCGCAAGCCTGACCCATGCGGAGAACGAATAGGTCTCACCCACAGTCAAATCATCAGTCAGGTATAATCTCGCACTTGAGTAATTTTTTGACCGCCCCCCCACATACAAACTCCTATCACCAGAATATGCATGCTCGTTAGATCTCTCTAGTGCAGAACCCCACTGCACCCAACCGTCCATCGAAGTTTCAAATCCTGAAAAAGAAATGGCATCTGTAGGGTTCTGAGTAGACACCGGTCGTAAAGCTTTATTAAAATCATAAATCGGAGAGTGGTATGGATCTCCCGCATCAATAGCTGGTGAACTCGGCATCAGTGAAAAATCCGCACCCTCCATTTCTGCGAAACCATCCATTATCGCCGATGGTTCTAAAAATTGGGGATCCTCATTGAGATAACCACCGGTACCCGAGGGAACTTTCCCTTTGAAGAAAATATTACCTGACAAAAGCTTATTGGAACTGGAAATTTTGTCTAACACCAAGGCCGAGTATTGGTTATCCCTGGTGACTACAATGTTGTTAACAACCTCCACCGAGCCAACAGCTCGAGCGTTAAGCCCTGCTACCTTGTTGGTGCCAACGTGTCTTGGGTTACCGGCAGCTACAGATATGTTTTGAATGATATTATGTACACCGTTGAAATATAGGGTGTTGTTTCTATAGATACCTTTCGCGGAGCCCGAATGATCAAAATTGATACCATTCTTACCATTGTTCACAAGAAGGTTATTTTCAAATAAAAACGTTCCGGCGTAATCCGGATCACTCCTGGTTACATACAAGCCCTGTCCGTCCTGAATGGTAGTATAGCCTGCCGTGCCATATTCGGGAGAGGGAGGGGCCGCATTATCTGGAACCTTACACATATAAAATGGAATCCGGTTCCAATTGTTGTAGACCTTATTCGCTCTAAAGATCATCTTTAATTCTGTTCCATTATCTCCAACAGCCGCTCGCGATTCAGCAAGGACGATTGCGCTTGAAGCAGACGATGTCCACCATGTGGTGTTGTATACCTCATTATTTTCTATAGTAATATAATCAGATTTGTTAAACCGGATTCCAGAACCTGGCGTGTCGTGAACGATATTGTTTCTTACGATGATGTTATTGTGAGGTCCATAGCCTGAGATGCCCCTTCCAGAAAAAAGGGTGTTTTTGTAAAGTGCGCAATTCACTCCATCTTGGGTAACCTCAATTTTATATTCCCTATCGTTTATTGCCTGCGTGTAATCAATCGATGCAGAGGCTCCCTCCACCTCAAAGCCCTCTACGATAAAGTGGCTGGTGTTTGCTGCAAAGTTAATACCGAAGCTTCCATCAAACTGAATTTTTGGCTTGTGGCCGGGGAGATTTCTTAAGGTGATCGGTCCCAGAACCGGATCGCCGGATTTATTGATCCTTACTGCTGATCCGTTTGTTTGACCGTTGCCAAAATTGGAGTTTCGATAAATACCATCCATCACGTATACGGTGTCGCCAGCCTCAGCAGAAGCGATGCCGAGAGCTATCGTCAAGAAAGGCGAGTCAATTGATTGACCACTGTTAGAATTTGATCCCGATGCCGAGACGTACCAGTCCGCTGCATGTATAGCTGATGCGCTAAATAGCAATGCGCTCGCACCAAAAAACGACAGCCAATATTTAATATCCCGATTTTGTTTCATTACAGCTCTCTTATAAAAATAAAATCACCCACCAGCTCGAATTATTTTGCGTTGGTATAAGTCCGCTAATTGATGCCCAGATGCTGTGTGCGACGGTGACGGCAATACGGCAATGATGCGCTTCACGCTCCGTGCTTATCTTTTTAATTTCTATTTAGTGATTATAGTAGTAAGGGCTGCAGTTTTGCATTGTGAAAGTACTATCTATCCATAAACAAATAAAAATTATATTTAGAAGTAAGTAAATTATTTACTAGAAAGAGTCTTGAGCTCAAAAACTAGAAAATTAAATTATTAAAAACCAGGGTAACACAAATGCATAAACCCCCAAAAGTTAGCTATTAATCTTTTTTATGGACTAAAGTTAAAAAGAGACAAAGCTTTCTGTTAACCTTCATCTTCTGTAAAAAATTTTATCGAAAAAAAAAATGACATGGCAACCTTGATCACCCGAATAGTCTATATTGTACTGCTTCTTTTGTGTATCACCAATGTCAACTCGTTATCGGTAAAAAATGATAATGGTCGCCCCGCCTCAGAAATATTTGGTAATCCAAGTTATCGTGCTATGTCATATGGTGGATATAGAGAATCAAGCCGCGATATCCCTCCGACTATCGAGGAAATAACTGAAGATCTCAAAATTCTCGAAGCAATAGGTATTAAACTGCTTCGCACCTACAACACATCTCAATATCCTTTTGCTGAAAGGCTGCTGGCGGCGATACATAGACTCAAACGACAGGATCCAAATTTTGAAATGTATGTAATGCTGGGCGCTTGGATTGAAGCTCATGACTCATGGGTCGGGGCAGGTGCTACAGATCACTCGCGCGGAAATGTAATTAACAATACTCATGAGATAAACAAAGCAATATTCTTGGCATCCACTTATCGTGGCATTGTTAAGGCAATTTCTGTTGGCAATGAAGCGATGGCACGTTGGGCGGTCCAATACCATGTGTACCCAAAAACAATTCTTAGGTGGGTCGAATACCTACAGAAGCAGAAACAGTTAGGTGTCTTAAGTCCGGATATATGGATCACCAGCAGTGACAATTATGAGTCTTGGGGGGGCGGAAACAAAAGTTATCATTCTGACGGCTTAACCCAACTAATTGAAGCCGTCGATTTCTTATCAATTCACACATACCCGTTTCATGACTCCTTTTATAATTCGGACTATTGGGGGGTGTTGCCTGAGGAAGAAAACTTTCAGAAGCGCGAAATGATTCAGTCAACTATGAGACGTGCCGCAGAGCTTAGCGAGTCGCAATACAAAGCGGTAGTTAATCACGTGAACTCGTTACAGATCAGTAAGCCGATCCATATCGGCGAGAGCGGTTGGGCATCATCAGACAATGTCGCATATGGTTCCTCCGGCTCAAAGGCCGCGGACGAATATAAGCAGCAACTTTACCTCACTTACATGCGCGAATGGTCGGACCAAAACAAAATCACCCTTTTCTACTTTGAAGCGTTTGATGAACAATGGAAAGAAGACTCTAACAAACTGGGCTCTGAAGCCCATTTTGGTCTCATAAATCTTAATAATGAGGTCAAATATGCTTTGTGGGAGCATTTTGACCGCGGGCTATTTCGAGGCTTGTTGCGTGGTGGAAAACCCCTCGTAAAGAGCAACGGAGGAAGTGAAGTGTCTTTGATCAACTCGGTTTTAGTTCCTCCTTTCAAACGCATGATGCCAGTAAAAAAAATTTCGTCGGTGAATACCAATAACAACCCAGGAGACGTGATACGCTTCAACCGATACATCGTCTCGCATCCAGGAGTTGATCCATCTATTGCTACCGATGCAACATATCCGAGTGCGATTATCAATCTGATCGCCTGGGAGGGAACTGCAACCATAGCTATGTCTTTTCAGGACGTGATTACTATAGAAACTCGTAATGGCGATTGGTGGGGCGCCAGTTTAGAGATTCAGGCTTCAGAGGGTGAAGATTTATCTGAATTCTCTAATGGGTACCTCAATTTCGATATTAAAGGTGACGCGGACTTCGCATTCAATGTTGGTTACCAAACGGGCCGATTTTTAGAGGGAAACCAAAAAAATTACTTCGTTCCATTTGGACCCTATGAGCGGTATAAAATAAGTAAGACTTGGAACAGCGTCAAAATTCCAATGTCTGAACTCAGTGGTACTGCGACACCAATTGATGTGACCGGTATCCTATCATTTTTGAGTCAGGGTATCGGTAAGAATAAACATATACAATTGAAGAATATTTTTTATTCCAAGCAGTAGTTACGTTAAGAGCACAATCCTCCAACTCACATCAACAACACATTTAACCTATAACTTCCATTCGAGTTATCTCTGGAGGTCCACCCATTATGCCCTTGAAACTCGGCCCTGACGCCCTCACATGCTCAGCTTTCCTATGCGCATCAACAGCGGCGTCATTCTCATATAATTCCATTACGAGATAATTTCCACCGGAATCCTTACATAATTTGTAAAGCAAATTTCCCGGTTCATTTGCATTCACTTTCTCGATTAGATCCAGCATCGCTTTTTCAAATTGCGCCTCACACCCAGACTTAACATTCAATTTAGCAGTTATAGCGATCATTTCTTCCTCCAACAATTAATTAGGTGTTTGTTCATTCTCATGCAATTCCCGCCGGTTGAGTCTACAAAAACGCATATCCCAAGGAGAATTATATATAATCTATACAAACCTCATAAGGGGCATCAAAGGAGGATTAGCACCCTCAAGCAGTCACCCCGGATCGATAGACATGAATGTCCAAGAACTCCTCGGAGTTAACTGAGGCATTCCGTGTAGGAATATAACCGTAGGTGTTAGATGATGCTAATTGCTTTTTACTGCTTGCAATACACGATTCAAATGTTTTGTTCCCTACGTATAACCGCGGCATCAAGAAAGTCATGACATGAAGAACATACTTTTAATAATAGGCAGAGTCATCATTTCGCTCTACTTTTTTATCCCTGGCATCCTTAAATTTTCCTCTTGGAGCTCACATATCCAGCTCATGGAAACACATAACATGCCAATGGTGCCGCAATTATTAGCGCTCGCAGGAATCACCCAAATCCTTGCTGGGATCGCGTTGTTTTTTGGCAGATATACTGTCACCGCTTGCATCGTTTTAGGAACATTAGTCGTGCTAATTAATTTTAACCTGCATGATTTCTGGAATGACTATGACGGCATTGATTCGACTCATGAGGCACAAAATTTTGTGAAAAATCTTGGCATTCTTGCTAGTTTAGCGCTTTTAGCCTCAATTAGTCTTAATAACACTGATAGTAAGGAATTTCCTAAGAAATAATATATCATAAGAATATTGTTATCCAACCCATGCTTTAAGTGAGGAAATGTTCAGTGTCAACTAAATCCGGACAAATCAATGTTCTTGGGGGAGATTTAATAATGTGCTCCCAAGATCCAATGACAGGTTTCTTCAGAACAGGATGTTGTGAAGCTGATGATAGGGATTATGGAAAACATTTTGTCTGTGCCAGAATGACTCATCGATTCCTTGAATTCTCAAAGTTCAAGGGAAATGATCTTTCAACACCGAGACCTGAATTCAATTTTCCCGGGCTTCGAGAGGGTGATCAATGGTGTCTTTGCGCAGATCGTTGGTTGGAGGCTTTCGATGCAGGGCTTGCCCCAGAGGTTGTGCTAGAGGCAACAAATCAAAGAGTCCTAAACACAATTGATCTTTCATCCCTTAAAAAACACGCAGTAGATATTAATTAGCTTTAAATATCTGCAATATTTAAACGCCTGCCAACTGTGTAGTGTCTCTCCGGAAAATCCGGACCAACAAGTCATAGTAGCTATATCTTATAGTTTGTGACCTCATACTCTATGGCCTTGCCCATTTCCGCTGTAAGGGCCTGACCACCCAAATCTCTTGTCTTGGGTCCTTCACGTAACACAATTTCGATAGCTGATAAGACAATGGTGTACGCCATTTCAGCGATCTCAGGAGTAATCTGCTTGCTCTGCTGAAGCAGCATCGCGATTGACCATATGGCCCCCACAGGATTTGAAATCCCCATGCCTGCAATATCTGGCGCGGAGCCATGCACGGGCTCAAATAGGGATGGGAATTCTCCGTTCGGATTGATATTCCCCGATGGCGCTAAGCCGAGTGTGCCAGAGCAAGCTGGACCAAGATCCGAGAGAATATCGCCAAAAAGGTTTGTTGCAACCACGACATTTAATGACTGAGGATCTTTCACAAACTTAGCCGCTAAAGCATCGATATGCACCTTATCTAATACAAGCGCAGGATAATTTTGCTCGGCAAGTTGGCTGGCACAACTATCCCACCACGGCATGCTTATCGCTAATCCATTTGATTTCGTAGCCACCGTTAAGGTTTTTCGTCTTGTTTTCGAGGCAACATCCATAGCAAATCGCAAAATACGTTCACTACCAACTCTTGTGTGTATACTTTGCTGCACGACAACCTCGCGCTCCGTGCCCGCAAACATTGTCCCGCCAATATCTGTATATTCGCCCTCTGTATTCTCTCGTATGATCACGAAATCCATATCCCCTGGTCGCATGTTCGCAAGCGGACAAGGTACCCCATCAAAAAGCCGAACTGGTCGGTAATTAACATACTGGTTAAATTCACGTCGAATTGATAGTAGTGACCCCCAGAGAGAGATATGATCGGGAACTGTCGCAGGCCAACCCACTGCACCAAGAAAGATAGCGTCATACAGAGAAAGTTGCGACTTCCAGTCATCGGGCATCATCTGCCCATACCTTAGATAATAATCACAATGTCCCCATGGCATCTCTTTGAAGCTAAGGTTTATTTCTAGTTTTCTACAAATAGCCTCCAATATCCTTATTCCCTCCGGAACCACTTCCCGACCAATACCATCTCCAGATATTACCGCTATTTTTAATGAGTTTATCTTCATTTTTTGGCCTTTCCATCGTGCAGACAGCCAGCGAGACTGGCTCCTATTCGTTATCCATGCTTTTTAATATAATGTCCGAAAATAAGGTCGATTTGCCAACAACTTCAGATTTTAGTTATTTAGATCAACTCTGACATTTCTGCTTTATTGAATTTCTTTCTTGGGAGTTAGGTATAATTAGGTCAGTAACTCGCCATCGACTATTCCCTCGAAATAGCTCGATTGGATTACATTAAATTGTGATGTGGTCGAAGCCGGACTCAAACAAATATTATAAATTACTGATATCATGCAGTATTTAAATTATTTATAAAAAATATACCGTCAAAAGTACCGTCACATCTGTTTTTCACTTATAAAATTTTCACAAAATACTTGGTTCCTACAAGACATCCAAAAAAAGGGGTACCCCCTTTTCACGAGATGGGACTCCTACTGTTAGGTAGTAATACTAATCTACATGAGCGAATTTAATCACAAAAGATCTACCACAGCTAGGTTCACTGTCAAGGGCTTAAAAATGTCTACTAATTTGTCTACCCTTG
>PCCK01000041.1 GCA_002731695.1 Porticoccaceae bacterium | reverse complement strand
TTATTCCGAGTTCAGCTCGGTCGAGTCGGCGATGGCAGTAGACGAGTTGTTCTCGACAAACAGCAGGTTGTGGGGGTTTAAATTTATCAGTGATCAAGCGTACATGACTACTCGGCAAGACGGGGTATTCTTTTTACATGACTTGGTTACAGACCAGAAATATTCATTCGACGTAGCCTCGAAAATTAGTCTCTATACGGAGGGTCAAGGGGGGCTCTTTAATTTTGACTTCGTAACAATTTCTGATACCAAGTTTAAAATTTATTTCGCAGCATCCATCGTTACACAACAGGATGGATATTCGCTGGCGCTTTATCGTCTTGAGATGACGTTGGATGGTGAGCCGACTTTTTCTGATCCGGTCAAGCTTTTTGAGGCAGAGCCTGACGAAACCTCCAATCAGCATTTTGGCGGAGACATTCTGTTGGTGGGGGATGCGCTTTATGCTACCTCCGGAGACAGGCGCTGTAGAGAATGTGCACAATCAACAGACAGATATAACGGCAAGGTGCTCAGGTTCCAAATTCAGCCAGATGCCAGTCTCGTGGCTCATCCACAAAATACCGTGAACACAGGGACACGAAAAGAAATTTTTTCCCTCGGGCACAGAAATCCTCAGGGAATAGATCTGGTTCCCGAATTTGGAGAAATAGTTGTTTCTGAACATGGTCCGCAGGGAGGTGATGAGATAAATTTCTTGAGCCTTGGTGCAAACTTCGGATGGCCTTTGGTCACGCTCGGTGAGGAATACGGTGGTGGCCTGATTGGTGCGACCCAGTTGCCAGGGTATAAAGATTCAGTAACACACTATATACCGTCAATTGCGCCCAGAGGAATTAAGTATGTTCACGAAAATCAGTTATTCCCAGAGCTGAACAATAGCTTCCTTATTGCTTCCCTAAAATTCGAATTGATCTTAGTTTTAAGTCTTGACACGAATAGGCCCAGACATCGATACATTAACCTCTCAGAATTCGGAAGAATCTCGTCGTTAGATGTCAATTCGGCTGGTGAGATATTCTTTGCAACCCACTCGACGCCCGGAAAAGTATTCAGAATTCGGTAGCTCCCAGAGCCTCAGGGCGCTCAAAAACAAAAAGACATTGACCTATTGTGCACAAACCTTACCTAACTCTTATGGACCTAAGTTTGCCGGTAATGCTTGGTTGGGAGGTTACTAACATTATTAAAAGTAATGAAAAAACTACTTCAATTCCTGTCATCGCTTTGTCAGCTAACGCTATGGAAGAACACAAACAACGTGCGTTACTAGCTGGCGTTAATGACTATGATACTAAGCCAGTTGACCTTGTAAGGTTGCTGGCTAAAATAGAGCTTACTCTTAAGGATAGCTGATTGCATATAAAACTTTGTATCTTGTGCTTAGCTTATACAATTGAACTGTCCCTATGACGGATTTAGTAATCGGTTGAAATTATCAATACCTCGTTGCCCCGTCAAATTCGAACATTGTTATCGGATTATAGAATCGTAATTGTAGAATAAAGTATTTGCGATATCCCCGCGATGCATTTGGATTAACTCTTAATTATTTATGATACAGTCCTATAAAAGCATGTATGACCTTTTCGGCGGCAACTCTAAAGCTAACTGTAAGTATGGGCGAACATCCGGTAGCTTCAGCTTTGAGAGGCCTTTTTGGCAATAGCCATGGATATTTTCTCAGGTATGAGGAATCAAAGTAGTGAGAAAAGATGTTTCTAATAACAGCTGTTGTACTTTTTCTATGAGGTTATTCACGAACTTTTTTCCAATCTTTATCTCGCCGTGTGTGTTTGCAGACTTTAGTGGTTTCGGTACATCAGCATTACCTAATTTATTTCGTTCCTTGAGCGATTTGATGGTAAATGTTACCGATCCAATTTTCGGATTTTTGAGGATGCCGGATGCTTTGCCAGGCGTTGGTTTGGTGATATTTTTTGCCGGCGTTGGATGTTTGAGTCGAATACTTTTTGTCAAATATCGAGACTTAAATATGTTAATTCAGATGGGTAGATTGTTTCCTAATTCGGAGCGCGAGTTTGCTAATCGGTATCCAGATTTTGAAGATGAGATGTTAAAATTTCCGGTTATGAGCCGAGCATGGTTTGAATTTTGCGAGACATTGGTTCTGCCAAATGAGAACTCAAAGAGTAAAATTTTTAAAAATACCGTTCGTCCCCATGTATTCTTTAATGTTGATCGTCTGGAGATAGGTGTTCAAGCAGAGAAGTCTTGGCCTAAGTTATTTGTTGGACTTGGTTTGTTAGTGACGTTATTTAGCTTGAGCTTTGCTTTTGGTGAGGCATCATCCGCTCGGTTTAGAGATATAGGTGCTCAGGAGGCTTTAATTCCTCAGTTGATGGTGGCAGTCAGTGCGACGCTTTATCCCGTTATGTCCTCGGTGCTTGTTTATTTGATTCTTACTGTTGCCCTTCGACACAGTGAGAAGTCGATAACACTGCGCTTAAATCAACTTAATGACAAGATCGAGCGGGGCGTCAGATTTATTACACAGGAAGACCTCTCACAACAGTCATTGGTGTTGATGCAAAAGCAACTTGAGGCAATTCAGTCTCTCAACCATGCGTTAACCTCCGTTAAAGACTCGGAGTAATGTTTATTTACATTTAAAGCTTGTTAAAGGTTGGAATTGTAGCGACGCGTTTTTGAATTGCATCGTTAACCTTGTTATCCTCACTAATCAAGGAAAAATTCATTTATGACTACCGCCAGTCATTTATTTAGTGGTAGCTAAGTTGGATGGATGAATTTATGTTTTCGCGAAGTATTGGAGTGTTAAAGGTATTGGATTACTTTTTAGAAGTAGTTTGACCCTGAATAGATTAATGATTGAGAGAAGGTAACGGCAATGATTAGAAATTGTATGACCCAGTTTTTAAATAAGACCATAATATTACTTTTACTATCAGCAGGCTCACACAATGTTGCGGCAGACGGGCATGACACGAATGTTGATTCCAACACATCAAAACTTTTAGAGCTCGAGATGCAGGTGCAAACTTTGCAAGCAAGAGAAAACGTCAAACATAAGATGTTAGAGGATAAAATTGCTTTGGTTGAGGTGCGGATGGATGAGCTTGAAAAGGCAATAAAAGTTATTGAATCGGAGATAGCATTTTTACGTCGCGCGGTCAGGTGAACTAACGTAGCCCCTTAAATTCCAATGTAAAATCTTAAGTGCTTGTCTAAAAGGGGCATCTTGCCCCTTTTTAGACCATTCGCACAAATGTAGTTATCAGAAGAGGTCTGCGTTCATCACCTTATTCCACGCTCCGATGAAGGCTCTAGTGAACTTTTTCTCCGCGCCGCTTGATGCGTATACTTCCGTTATCGCCCTCAGTTGCGAGTTTGATCCAAACACAAGGTCTGCGCGAGTAGCTGATCTCATTTTTTCCCCCGAGACTCTGTCAATAGCCTCGAAAGAGTTACCGGTTCCATTTGGCTTCCAGCTCACTGACATATCTAGCAGCGTATTGAAGTAGTCATTGCTCAGTCGACTTGCGTCGCTGGTAAATAAGCCATGACCACTTGAGCTAATACCCAGTGAGCGCATTCCACCCAGAAGAGCCGTCATTTCTGGAGCCGTTAGCCCCAACAATTGCGACTTATCCAGCATCATCTCCTCAGGGGTGGACTTGAGATCCGGATTGTGGAAATTTCGGAAAGCATCTGAGAGAGGCTCAAGGACTGCAAAAGATTCGATATCGGTCTGTTCTTGTGATGCGTCACCTCTTCCTGCTGTGAACGGCACGTTTACGCCTGTTGCTTTCTCAATCCCGAGGTTGCCGGCCAGTACGATAACATCAGCGACAGAGGCCCCGGTATTTTTAGAAATATTTTCATAAATTTTTAGCACTCGCTGGAGTTGCTGCGGCTTATTTACTTCCCAATTTTTTTGCGGAGCTAAACGGATACGCGCTCCGTTGGCGCCTCCACGCATATCAGATCCTCGAAATGTTGATGCACTAGCCCAAGCAGTCTCTACCATCTCTTGGATAGACAGCTCGCTGGCTAAGATTTGGGATTTGACAGAATCTATATCATAGTTGGTGCTTCCCGAGGGAACTGGATCTTGCCAGATTAATTCTTCCTTAGGCACTTCAGGCCCCATATATCGGCTTTTCGGTCCCATATCTCTGTGAAGAAGCTTGAACCATGCTCTAGCAAATGCATCTGCAAATTCCTCTGGATTTTCATGAAATCGCTTAGAAATTAGCCGGTAACTGGGATCTTCTCGCATCGCAATGTCAGCTGTCGTCATCATGGTAGGTACCTTGACGGAGCTATCCTCCGCATCAGGCGCCATATCTTCGGGTTTTTGATCGATGGCGTGCCAGATATATGCTCCTGCTGGGCTTTTGACAAGCTCCCAGTCGTATCCGAAAAGGAGATCAAAATAGCCGTTATCCCAGACGGTCGGATTTGCTGTCCAAGCCCCCTCAATACCACTAGTGATGGTATCTCGCCCCACGCCTGATCCATGGCTGCTCTGCCATCCAAATCCCATCTTCTCGATCGGTGCACCTTCAGGCTCGATACTCACATGATCCTCAGGTGCGGCGCCATGCGCCTTGCCAAATGTATGTCCACCAGCAACAAGTGCAACGGTTTCCTCATCATTCATCGCCATCCTTGCGAAGGTTTCTCTTATATCATGAGCGCTGCCGACAGGATCTGGGTTGCCGTCAGGCCCCTGCGGATTCACATAAATCAATCCCATTTGTACAGCAGCTAACGGGCTGTCGAGTTCGCGCTCGCCCTTATAGCGCTTGTTATCGAGCCAATTACTTTCGACACCCCAATGAATATCCTCTTCAGGACCCCATATATCAGGTCGGCCTCCGCTGAAACCGAAAGTCTTTCCACCCATTGACTCTATCGCCACATTTCCAGCCAGAATGAGTAAATCTGCCCAACTTATTTGCTCCCCATATTTCTGTTTGACAGGCCAAAGTAATCGACGTGCCTTGTCAAGATTCCCATTATCCGGCCAACTATTGAGTGGAGCGAATCGTTGCGCCCCAGTACCACCACCTCCTCGACCATCAGTGTTTCGGTAGGTGCCCGCGGCATGCCAAGTCATCCGGATAAAGAACGGACCGTAGTGGCCATAATCTGCAGGCCACCAGTCCTGCGAGTCAGTCATTAAGGCATTCAAATCTTTTTTCAATGCTTGGTAGTCGAGTTTTTTAAATTCTTCTCGATAATCAAAGTCTGGATCCATGGGGTTTGACTTCTGATCATGCTGATGAAGTATGTTTAGATTTAACTGATCAGGCCACCAGTCTCGATTTGAGGTTCCAGTCGCGCTGTTTGTGGTCATGGCACCGTGCATTACTGGGCACTTAGGTTCGGTTTCGATCGGCATTATTTGTCTCCTCTCGGGCTAACATTTTTTTCGTCGATTTTTGTGAAGATTTTACCATCATAACAAATATGTTACAGTCAATTGATCGTAAGTAAAACTATAAAAAAAAGATTAAGGTGTTCAGATTTACTGAACAATCAAGTTTCTATGATTACTATAAAACAAATTAATTACGTCTTGGCCGTCTCTAAAACATTACATTTTAAAAAAGCGGCAGAAATGTGTCACGTGTCGCCTTCGGCGCTAAGCATGGCAATATCAGAGCTTGAAAACCAGTTAGGCATACAGGTGTTCGAACGAGATAATAAGAGAGTAATAATAACGTCTCAAGGGTGCGACGTAATCGCAAAGGCTCGAGATATCAAGAAAAAATTAGACGAAATTTCAGGCCTTGGTCTAGAGAGAGCACCACCCTTAAGTGGACCAATATCTTTGGGTATTATTCCCACGGTAAGTCCATACTTGTTGCCAATAGCATTGCCATGCTTACAAAAAGATTACCCGATGCTTAGTCTCACAATTACTGAAGGACAATCTACCGAGCTGATCCGCCAGGTAGAGCAAGGAATGCTGGATATGGCTGTCCTTGCACTGCCGTTTGATGTTAGTAAGCTGGTGACTTATAAATTTTGGTCAGAAGATTTTTATTACGTTACACATGCAGATAATCTAGAGCCCGGCGAGACCTTTATAGATGTTAATAATCTAGACCCGACAGAATTATTGCTTTTGGAAGATGGTCACTGTCTAAAAGATCATGCCCTTGCGGCCTGTAAGTTATCTGATAAGACTCATTTTGATGTAAGGGTATCCAGTCTCACAACTATAATTCAGCTGGTAATTGGCAAGATGGGTTCGACGTTGGTGCCGCACATGGCGCTGGAACCGCTGACTGGATCATTTTCCTCCCTCGCTAGGCTTCCGCTGAATCAATTAAGCCCGCATAGGGAGCTGGTGATCGGTGCCCGTCCTACTTATCCGGGCACTGAAAATATTCTCCATCTCACAAGGCTACTTTCAAAAAGTTTGGCGGTGCACCACTATATTGGCGAAAGTCGAAAAAGTAGTTTCACTAAAGATTTTGATTTAAGTAATTCACTTGAGTTTTCAGCTGGCAAATAGGCTAATGGAGTAAGCTCACAGAACAAAGAGACTCGTCGCTGAAATACTTATCCGGACTAAAAAACGCTGATAGCCACTTCGGTGCATAGGAACGCAAAGACTCATTGCTACGCTGTATGTTTTTACCGTCCAACCTTGTTAATAATTTTTTTTTAACGCGGGCTAAAATATTTAGAATGCAATCTGAATGATTCGTAAGATCACTCGACAAGGCTCGCTCTGAGAGGTTTATGTCATAACACAGAGCCGCCATCGACTACAATGCACTCACCTGTCACGAAGTTTGCAGCATCCGATACGAGGTATAGCACAGCACCCGCAATTTCATCAGGTTCCGCATGACGCCCTAAAGGTGTCCCCGCTACCGCTTTTTGATAGATTTTTTCATCGGAAAAAAGAGCTCCCGCGAACTTGGTCTTTGTTAGCCCTGGTAAAACCGCGTTTACCCTAATGTTATGTTCCCCACATTCTTTAGCAAATGCCTTGGTCATGTTTACTACCGCGGCCTTAGTAATCGCATAGATCCCCATAGATTTCCCTGGTCTCAACGCGGCGATGGAGGATGTATTCACTATTGAGCCGCCGCCATTTTTTCGCATGAGTTTTCCTGCTTCGGAAGACATGAAAAAGTAACCGCGAATATTTACATCAACAGTCTTGTTGAACGAACCAAGGTCAGTATCAAGTATGTTTCCAAAATAGGGATTTGTAGCGGCATTATTAACCAAAATATCCAGTTTACTATGCTTAACTTTTATATATTCAAAGGTGTTCTTAATATCTTGCATGTTACCAACATGACAAGCTAACGCCTCCGCGCTTCCACCATTATTCTTTATTGAATCCACAATTTTTGAGCAGCCGTCAAGCTTACGACTTGTCACGATTACGTGAGCACCTTGCTCTGCTAGCAGGAGAGCTATGGATTCTCCGATGCCTCTGCTTGCTCCTGTAACGAGTGATATTTTATTTTTTAAATCGAACAGTCTGGTTGTCATAAAAATTCTTCCCTTTGGTTTTATTTTTTCAAAATCCCGCTTCTTTGCCCAGTATTTTCTGATAATCTTGTTCGCTAAGAATTTCATAATGTTTAGAATTTGGCATTCTGACGTAGATTGGTTGGTCTACCTTATCTAGGTGATATGCTTCGTTACGCAGTTGACCTTTTACAAACTTGAAGGTCTGGTTCGTCTTTTGTTCGGATTGTATTCTCAGGAACACAGGTCGAGCATAACTGGCTAAATTTTTGTCGACGTATTCGGTAAACTTAGAAAGGTTGATAGTATTGTCCGCTTGCATTGTGATTGCTGCCATGCCAGCTCTTCCCTCAGTGCCCGGTACCTTGACGCCATACACATTACTCATCTCTATTTGCGGATAGGCATTAAGTATCTCGCTAACCTCGTTTGTCGAAACATTTTCGGATCGCCACCGAAAAGTATCCCCCACTCTATCAATGAATTGATAATGCGGCATTCCCATAGCGAATCCGACATCCACACGACGAACAAGGTCCCCGGTATTAAACCATCGGTCTCCCGGCTTCTTTACATTCATAAGCACTTTGGCAGACGACGCTTCTTTATTTTTATAACCGTCGTATAGGAATTTGTCATCTATCCTGCCAAGCAGAAGACCAGTTTGTCCATCC
This sequence comes from Porticoccaceae bacterium, assembly GCA_002731695.1. Classification (GTDB taxonomy): domain Bacteria; phylum Pseudomonadota; class Gammaproteobacteria; order Pseudomonadales; family Porticoccaceae; genus TMED48. The sequence goes on along the minus strand of PCCK01000041.1, from coordinate 19,210 downwards.
GATACCTCCTCTGGCCTCCCTCGATCATCTAAAATTATTTGGTCTAAGTCGACATCATATTTGACTATCATAGTTACTACGATCCCAGTACCGATTGTATAATCTTTATTTAAAAAATTGAGAAACGACACGTTGCTTTCGCTCGCGCCATATATTTCCGTTATGCGTTTTACGCCGAATCTCTTGCGAAAGTCGTCCCACACATCTGGTCGTAATCCATTTCCCAGCATACTTCGGATAGGATTGTTTTCCTCATCCTTGCATATAGGTTGGACGGCGAGATATCGGCAAAGCTCGCCGACATATATAAAAAGAGTGGTGTTATATTTCTGCACTTCAGGCCAAAAATGTCGGGCTGAAAAACGTCGCCGTAAAAACATTGAAGCGCCGGTATAAAAGCATGTGCATGCGCCAAGTAGCAGACCCGTAATGTGGTACAGCGGTAGGCAAATGTACATCCTATCGCTGGGGGTGGCACGGAAACCTAATTTGGAATATGGTGGGTGCGCCGACATTATTCTCCGCTGGAAGATAATCGCGGGTTTTGGCAGCCCAGTTGTGCCAGATGTAAAGATATATAGAGCGATTTCCCCACCTTTTATATCTCCGGTTTCTTCAAGATTTTCGGTTGGCTGCCACTGTAAGGTAGAATTGAGGTCCTCAGCCCATGTAGGTTTGCTTTTCTTTATCGAATTGTCAGAAACCCAGAGAAAATCTCCGTCTTGCAAGGGAAGATCATCTTTGATATCTGTGATAGCTTCCTGTAATTCTTCTCCAAATATACACTTTACAGAATCAGTGGTGGTGATACAGTGGATCAAAGGGTTTTTTAACAAGCTAGTATTTATCAAACTTGCAGCGGCACCTATTTTTGAGAGCGCAATGATCACACAGAGGAATTCTGTACGATTCTCCATAAACACCGCTACACAATCCCCTCGCTTCACTCCTCTATTTTTTAAGCTATGAGCATATTGGTTAGATAAGTGATTAAATTCCCGCCACGTAAGTATCGTATTTTCAAATATGATGGCTGTGCGATCGCCATGCTTTGCTACCGTTCTTTGCAACATCATTCCGAGCGATGTTTTTTCTTGGTTGCTCGGCGGTTTAAAGAAAAGTAACGTCGGTAATATGTGTAAGAAATTGGATAAGACAGACAAGATTTCAAGAATTTTAAGCATCACATTTCAATACGGCGAAGGGGTAAAACATACCATTTGACGAAAATTACAAATTTTTTTATTAAAATAAAGTATACAACAGTCTAAAAGAACGTGAGCGTTAACACACATGGCCAATTATTTTGCTAACATTTTGTCATAGTGATATCGTTTTTTCTATAACCCTTAGGAGATGATCACAATGAATCGGTTGAAATTAAAGCAAGCTATGTTGGCTAAAAATTGTTTATCTGGTGGCAATAGTTAAATAATGACTACGAAGACTCCTCTAAAGTTACTTGGAGCAATACCATCTCCATACACGAGAAAGATGCTGGCTCTACTAAGGTATAGACACATCCCCTATAGAATGTTGTGGGGTGATCCAAGAAAGATACTCGAAGAAATAGGGCTCGATGAACCGAAAGTGCTTTTATTGCCCATGTTGTTGCTAGAAAGCCCTCATGGACACTTAGAGGTTGTTTGCGACTCGACTCCAATAATACGTAGACTTGAGACTGAGCATTTCTCCCGTTCTGTGATTCCAAGGAGTAGATGGCTTGCATTTGTCGATTACTTGCTGGAGGATTTTGCCGATGAGTGGGTTACAAAGTGTATGTTCCACTTCCGATGGCACTTTCAGGAGGATGCTGATAACGCAGGAACACTTCTGCCTTTGTATAATGATGTCCGTCAGTCTTCTCAAGAATGGGCTAATGCAAAGGCTTTTACAATGGATAGACAAGTTGGCAGACTCGGTATTGTTGGGTCGAACGAAATTACAGCTCACTTAATAGAAAGTAGTTATGTACGGTTGCTTGAATTACTCGAGGCTCACTTTACAGAACAGCCGTTCTTGCTGGGAGAGAGACCAGGAGCCGCTGATTTTGGAATGTATGGACAACTGACGCAACTTATTGGCTTAGATCCAACATCACGAACTCTTTCTCATAAGAAGAGTCCCCGTGCTGTGGTTTATTCTGGTTTGATGGAGGATCAATCGGGTTTAGAGCCCGACGAGGATGACTGGAACTCGCTAGCGAGCATGCCTTCGACTCTTAAACCTATTTTGCAGGAGGTAGGGCGAGTCTACGCTCCCGCACTACTAGCAAATTACGCCGCGAAAGAGGCTGGAGAGTCGGCATGGGAGGCCGAAGTCGATGGAATGCAATGGAGGCAGAACACTTTTCCATATCAGGCAAAGTGTTTATCGCGAATTAGAACGGAATACAGATCGATGGGTGACTCTGATCGGAGCATCGTAAATGAGCTTTTTTCTGATACAGGGTGCGAGACCTTATGGTCGAGTCTTTAGGCCCAACAAGCCTGAAAAATTTGTGGTCCGCTTAATTGTATATGTATTGAGGTGCTCTACTTTCATACGCTTTATTTTCTGGAGCAATTTCCCCTCCGGATAAAAACTTACGGAAGGTTTGTGCTACCCATAAGGTCTCTATCAATCTCTCTGGCCACTTCTCTGCCCTCGTTTATCGCCCTCACAACTAGGTCTTGACCTCGTCGACAGTCGGCTGCGGCATATAACTTATTTATGTTGGTTCTGTAATTGACTTTATTTGCCGAGAAGTTACCGCGTGCATCCGTTTCAGCTCCCAAATTTTCATTAATATAGTGTTCTGGCTGGAGGAATCCCATTGCGAGCAATATGAGGTCAGCTTCCCAAAAATTTTCGGAACCAGGTATCTCTTTGAGCTGCGGATCTACGGAAACGGTAAGTATTCCCTTAACGGATCCATCATCATTCCTTAATATTTCTTTACTACTAACAGAGTACTTTCTTGGATCTGAACCAAAATGTTCCGCCGCTTCGGCATGACCATAATCGATTCGATGTATCTTCGGCCAAAGTGGCCAAGGATTGTCGGAGCTCCTGTCTGCGGGATTTTGCGGAAATAGCTCGAAGTTTGCCAATGACTTACAACCATGACGAATAGATGTGCCAATACAATCCGTTCCCGTATCGCCACCACCAATGACTATAACGTGTTTGTCCTTGGCAGAAATAAAGTGACCGTCGTCAAGTTCCGAATCGAGGTAACTTTTTGTATTATAGGTCAGGAATTCCATTGCAAAGTGCACACCAGACCCCTCTCTTCCCGGAATATTCAAGTCACGTGGTTTTGTTGCACCCGTAGCTAACACAACTGCATCATTGTCCTCTAGCAGTTGCTCAATTGGAACGTCTCTGCCAACATCGGTGTTGCACTTAAAGAATACACCTTCATCACGTAACAATTGAACTCGACGCTCAACAATATCTTTGTCAAGCTTCATATTTGGGATACCGTACATTAGCAGACCGCCAACACGATCGTCTCGTTCATAGACAACGACTGTGTGTCCTGCCTGATTGAGTTGAGCCGCCGCTGCAAGACCTGCAGGGCCGGAGCCAACTATAGCTACTGATTTTCCTGTACGATGCTCTGGTAGTTTTGCAATTACCCATCCTTCATCAAAACCTCGGTCGATAATGGCATTTTCGAGGTTTTTTATTGTGACCGGAGGGCTGGTGATTCCTAGAACACATGCTCCCTCGCAAGGTGCTGGGCACACTCTCCCAGTGAATTCCGGGAAATTATTGGTTTTATGTAATCTATCAAGCGCCTCTTTCCAGCGCCCTTTATATACTAAGTCATTCCACTCTGGAATTAAGTTATATACTGGGCACCCATTATTTGATTGACAAAAAGGCACACCACAATTCATACAACGCGCACCCTGTGTCTTGAGATGACCTTCATCATGAGGAGTATATATTTCTTTAAAATCGGTAATTCTAGCAGCCGGTGACCTATAGGGTTCGACGACTCTATCGAATTCTTTGAAACCTGTGACTTTACCCATGCTAATTTCCTAACTTGTTTCTGACTAACTAACCGGCCGCTTGCTTTTGAGCTATTTTTGCACCAATTTCTGAAAGAACTCGTTTATAGTCGGTTGGCATTACCTTGGAAAAAAAATGGCGCTCACTGTCCCAGTCCGCCAATATTTTCCTCGCAACATCTGATCCTGTGTAGAGCAAATGATTTCTGATCATACTTTTTAGTTCTTTGATATCGTCATGATCCTCTAGTTGTTCGAGCTCAAGTGTTCCGGTATTACATAATTTTGGAAAGTCTCCGTCTCTATCCCAAACGTATGCAATCCCTCCACTCATTCCAGCACCAAAATTCCTTCCGGTCCGTCCAAGAATCGCTACCCTTCCACCCGTCATATATTCGCAACCATGGTCCCCCACACCCTCTACAACTGCCTTTGCTCCACTATTTCGAACACAAAACCGCTCTGCGGCAATACCTCTAAAATAGGCTTCGCCTGACGTCGCGCCGTAAAGAGCCACGTTTCCTAGAATAATATTTTTTTCAGCGATAAATGTGCTTCCTCTTGGGGGTCGAATAATAATCTTACCGCCCGATAAACCTTTACCTACATAATCATTTGCGTCTCCGTCAACTTGAAGGGTCACCCCTCGCACCAGCCAAGCTCCCAATGATTGTCCAGCGGAGCCGACTAATTTTACCTTTATAGTATCGTCTTTGAGCATCCTTCCATTTGTTACTTTGGCAACTTTATGCGAAAGCATCGTGCCCACGACGCGGTTGGTATTTACTATCGGCAGTTCTAACTCGACTATCTGACCAAGTTCAAGGGCGGGCTTGGCTAACTTGATAAGTTGGTGGTCCAACGCCTTGTCGAGCCCATGATCTTGCTCGAATACACAGCGCACTTCTGTGTTATCATAGATAATCTTGGCAGGTGCAAGCATCTTAGATAGATCAACTCCCTTTGATTTCCAGTGATCCTGAGCCACGTGGGTGTCAAGAAGATCTACACGCCCCACCATTGAGTCTACAGTTTTGAGACCCAGATCCGCCATAATTAGACGCATTTCCTCTGCAACCATAAACAGGTAATTAACGACATGCTCTGGCTGTCCTGAAAATTTCTTACGCAAATCAGCGTCTTGGGTTGCGATGCCAACCGGGCACGTGTTCAGGTGGCACTTCCTCATCATAATGCAACCAAGGGTAACTAGCGGCGCTGTAGATAAACCTATCTCTTCTGCACCTAGTAAAATTGCTATAGCGGCATCGCGACCTGTTTTAATTTGTCCATCAGTTTGTAAAACTACACGTGAACGGAGATTATTCATCACTAGTGTCTGATGAGTTTCGGCTATACCCAATTCCCAAGGAAGTCCTGCATGCTTGATCGACGTCAACGGCGATGCACCTGTGCCTCCATCATGACCCGCTATTACAAGATGGTCGGTCTTGGCTTTCGTAACTCCGGCAGCGATCGTGCCAACGCCAATTTCAGAACCCAACTTGACACTAATTCTTGCGTCCGGATTGCAGTTCTTTAGGTCATGAATGAGCTGAGCTATGTCCTCAATTGAATAGACATCATGGTGTGGCGGTGGGCTGATGAGTCCGACGCCGGGCGTCGAATATCGTATTTTGGCAATGGTCTCATCCACTTTCCCTCCGGGCAACTCTCCCCCCTCTCCAGGTTTGGCGCCTTGAACGATTTTGATTTGGATTTCATCAGAGTTAGCAAGGTACCACATTGTCACACCGAAACGCCCTGACGCCACCTGTTTGATGGCTGATCTCTTCGAGTCACCATTAGCCATTGGTGTAAAACGACGCTCATCTTCTCCACCCTCACCGGTGTTTGATTTGCCGCCAAGCCTGTTCATGGCGATTGCGAGCGCTTCGTGACTCTCCGAAGAAATAGAACCAAGACTCATCGCTCCGGTACAGAACCTTTTTACTATTTCCGAAGCGGGCTCGACCGCCTTTAGAGGAATAGCGTCACCAGAAACTTTTTTGAACCTCAATAATCCTCTAAAGGTTGCACTCCGAGTTGAATACTCGTTGGCATGTTTAGCGAAATCCCAATAAGCTTGTTGATCATTAGTACGCGCTGCCACCTGAAGGTTAGAAATGCTTTGTGGATCCCACATATGCGTCTCCCCTCCGCGTCTCCAATGAAAGTCTCCGGGATTGGGAAGCACCTCAACCAAGTTGACGTCTCGCTGCGGGAAACCCAGTTCGTGCCGCTGAGACATTTCCTCGAAAAGTATATTAAAATCTACCCCCTGGACCCTGCTTGCCGTTCCAACAAAGCAGAGAGAAATAATGTCGTCTGCTAGGCCGACCGCCTCAAATATTTGTGCCCCTTTGTAGGATTGTAAGGTCGATATGCCCATCTTCGCCATCACCTTGAGCATTCCTTTTGCGACACCTTTTTTATAGGCGTCTACTATCGATGTCATAGAGGGATAACGACTTTTTTCAAGTAGGCCATCTTCTCTAGCTTGCAATAATGATTCAAAGGCAATATATGGATTAATTGCGTCCGCACCATATCCCGTTAGAAGACAATGGTGATGAACCTCTCGTGCCTCACCTGACTCCACAATAATTCCTATGCGTGCTCTTTCATGGCTGTTCACAAGGTGATGATGAACTGCTCCACATGCGATGAGCGAACTCACCGCCATTCTATCGGCACTGAGCTCTCTGTCAGATAGTATTATTAAAGAATACCCCTCAGCGATCGCTTCAGATGCGGAAACACAAGTAGAGTGTATACATTCCATCATTCCCTGAGGACCCGACTTCTTCTCAAACGTGATATCTATGACCTTGGATTTCCATCCTCTGTAGTCAATATTTTTGAGTGTATTCAATTCTTCGTTTGACAGTATCGGTGTCTTTAGCTTCAATCGATTGACATGTTTCTCTGAACATCCTAGGACATTTTGCTCCGGTCCTACAAAACACGCGAGTGACATTACCACTTCCTCTCGGATTGAATCGATGGGCGGGTTGGTGATTTGAGCGAACAGCTGCTTGAAGTAGTCATATGACATCCTCGACTTTTCAGATAGGCATGCTAGCGCCGAATCGTTACCCATCGAGCCGAGTGGATCTCGAGCCTCATTAACCAAGGGAATTAACATGAATTCCATAGTCTCAACCGTATAACCGAAGGCCTGCATTCGTTGCAGTAGATCATCTGAGTAAGACGGTACGAAAGAACTTTTTTTCACAATCTCTTCGAGATTTATAACTTGCTTTGAAAGCCAATCTGAGTAAGGGTGCTGTTGAGCAAAGTCTTGCTTTAATTCGTCATCCGGCACCATACGCCCTTTTTCAAAGTCGATTAAAAACATTTTTCCCGGCTGCAAACGACCTTTGAATTTGATATTTGATGGCTCAACTGCTAGCACTCCAACCTCAGACGCCATGATCACCCTATCGTCGTGAGTAATATAATAACGACTCGGTCGTAAGCCATTTCGATCCAGTACCGCTCCAATATAATCGCCGTCACAGAATGCAATTGACGCAGGACCATCCCAAGGTTCCATAAGGGCTGAATGGAACTCATAGAACGCCTTCTTTTTAGAGTCCATATTTGAATCCGATTGCCAAGCCTCAGGAACGGTTATCACGACAGACTCCTGTAGGCTGCGGCCTGACATCATTAAAAACTCCAAGACATTGTCAAGCGAGCCTGAGTCTGAGCAATCGGGCTCAATAATTGGGAATAATTTTTTGACGTCCTTGCCAAATAGATCAGAATGAACATTGCCCTCTCTAGCAGCCATCTGGTTTTTGTTACCACGTAACGTGTTGATTTCTCCATTGTGGCTTATATACCTGTTAGGCTGAGCTCTATCCCATGACGGGAAGGTATTTGTGCTAAAACGAGAATGCACCATAGCCAAGTGTGTAGAGTATCTTGAGTCATTTAAATCCGGATAAAAGGGAAAGACTTGTGATGGTGTGAGCATGCCCTTGTATACAATTGTCTTAGAAGACAGAGTGCAAGCATAAACAAGGTCACGCTGGTTTAGCTTAGCATTTTGTCTAAGTTCAGCCGTGAAGCTTTTTCGTATGATGTACAGCGCCCTTTCAAATTCTTTGGAGCTCAATTCATTCGATCCAACAAATAGCTGCTCGATCTCGGGCATGGCATCTAGCGCAGCTGGACCGATATTTGCCGTTATAGGCTCGGTTGGAACCTTTCTCCAAGCAATAACCTCTTGACCATATTGTCCGACCACCTTTTCTATCCACTCTTTGCAGAAAGTTCTTTCACCACAGTCAGTTGGTAAAAAAATATTTCCCACGGCATATTTGCCTTTAACTGGGAGTTCAAATCCAAGTTCTGTACATATGGATTTAAAAAATTCATCAGGTATTGCCGTCAAGATTCCTGCGCCATCGCCTGTATTTTCTTCAAAGCCGCACCCTCCTCGATGATCCATCCGAGAATTGAGGTGGTAGGCGTCTTGCATCAACTGGTGACTAGCCTCTCCGCGGATATTTGCCACGAAGCCTACGCCACAAGATTCCCTCTCTTGATCGTATGAATACAAGCCGGAGTTTTTTGGATAACCTACACGACCATCCAAACGTTTGTGAGTGGGTGTTTCGCTTTTTTTTTCTAGCATGTAGGTTTTGCTACCATAAAATGTTGCCACCTGCTTCGTGCGCTTTGCCGCTTGGACTGCTGGTTGTAAAAATGCTCTCCATATTTGGAACTGAAAATCTTTCATGGCCGGTATGAATGCTTAAGGGCCGGCTGATACCTTATTAACACGACAGTATTACGTTATTTGCTGCAAAACCGACTTACTGTTTTAAGCTCTTTTGCGGGAAAACCGTTAGAAAAAGGACTTTAGATGCCAAACAATACCATTGGCTAGAGTAAAGTCAAGCCGAGATATATCAGTCCTACATGTAAAATCTGAAGCAATAAGATGGGTTTTGGGGAGGTTCATCAAAATTTCAGTAAGCATCATACTTATTCTCGTTAAGAAGAAGTTTTATGGTGTAGCCACAAGGTATCTTTAAATTTTTTGATAAAAAGTCTGTTTCTTCACATAAAATTATAAAGTAATAGGATGTGATGGGAACAACTGAAGTGATGTATGTTGTCACAGTTACACGACGATGTGGTTACGTATATAATTTGAGAGTATACGGCATAAAAAATTACCAATATGCGATGTAATGGAGTAGTTGTTAATCTGGAGGATTGCGTCATGGGTGTGAATATTACGATAACAGATGTTGGTCCACGTGATGGTCTTCAAAACTTATCGAGAATACTCTCCGTGGCAGAGAGGGCGAGCCTTATTAAATCGCTCATCAAAGCTGGAATCTCTTCTATTGAAATAGGGAGCTTTGTGTCACCTCGCGCGGTTCCTACCATGGCAGATACTGATTCATTATTTAATTTGTTAGAGATTAACGATGATGTTGATTATTTTGCATTAGTGCCGAATTTCAAGGGCTATCAATTGGCGCATAGTGTTGGGATAAAAAATGTTGTTTTAGTTGTTTATGCCAGCAATTCTATGTCAAATAGCAATGTTGGCATGACCATGCAAGAGGCAGAAAAGTCTGCGATCAAGATTATAAAGCAGGCGAAAAGTGACCGTATCAAAATAACTGCGACTATATCTGTCGCATTTGGGTGTCCATTTGAGGGGAATATTGATCCCGCCATTTCGGAAAAGTTGGTAGATAAGTTATCAGACGCTGGTGCAGACAGATTGGTTTTAGCAGATACAATTGGCGCTGCGAATCCACGGCAAGTATCGGCCCTGATGAATCGTCTTGCTGAAAAGAATGATCCTCAATTTTTGGGTTGTCACTTTCATGATACGCGCGCGATGGGCTTAGCTAATGTATATGCAGCGTCAGAGTCGGGCATTCGATATTTTGATACCTCAATTGCGGGGCTCGGAGGATGCCCGTTCGCACCGGGATCCTCTGGAAACGTAGCTACAGAGGATGTGGTAATGATGCTTGAGCAGATGGGATACCGCACTGGAATTAATCTAAGTAAACTTTTATCTACATCTAAATTTGCAGCGAAACTTACGGCTTCGGAGTCTTCAGGACGAACCTCTTCGTGGTTGAATAGTCAATATCGTGGTTAATTTTGGCTGTGGCTCTCTGAATTAAAAGAGATTGATGTATGGGTATTCATTGGTATCCGGGGCATATGTACAAAGCTACAAAAGCGATGATCGAGTTGTTGCCCCAAGTTGACATTATAATCGAACTGATCGATGCTCGGATTCCATACAGCAGCTCGAATCCAGTAATTGCAAAGATCGCAAAAGAGAAGGCGTGTATAAGGATACTCAACAAGGCCGATCTTGCAGACCCAAAGATTACCGCGGTCTGGCGGAAAAATATTAATGATACTAAATGCGTTAAGACTCTTTCTTGCGATCTTGGGACAAAGGAGCAAATCTCGCAAATTATGAATCTTTGTTCTTCACTCTCAGCTAATAAAATTGGCCAACCTACATTGGTATTAGTTGTCGGCATACCCAACGTGGGCAAATCTACCTTAATAAATGCACTGGCGGGCAGGCGTGTGGCTTCGACCGGTGATGAACCAGCTGTAACTAAAGGACAACAGAGAGTTAACTTGCGAAATGGAATTATATTGATTGATACGCCAGGAATCCTGTGGGGAAAGGTAGAAAATGAATCTAGTAGCTTTAGACTTGCAGCTACGGGAGCAATAAAAAATACCGCAGTGACTTATGAGGAGGTGGGAATTTTTGCGGCTAGATATCTTTTGGATAATTATCCTAAATATCTAAAGAGGCGGTTCATTTTTAGTGAAATGCCATTAACTGAGTCGGATCTTTTAGATCATATTGGGATAAAACGTGGCTGCTTAGGTGTGGGAGGCAGGATAGATCGAGAACGCGCAGCAACGATTTTTATCAATGAACTACGCTCCGGTGCTATAGGAAAAATAAGCCTCGAGACTCCGGAATTGATTGACAAAGAATCATTACATTTGAAGCCCTCTCTGACTAAAATAACAGGTGCTTTAGGGTGAAGTAGCAGCAGTGTTCATTTGTCTAGAAAAACGTGAGTATGCTTATAGAGTGGTACTGATTACTCCCACGAAAACTTGAAAATTCTGTCCAATATACCCCCCTTTGGACTTGCATCTTTTTTCAAATATGTTTAGCTTAGTTATTTTAACGATCCTTTTTGACCATGCAATCTTTGATCACTTGCTTTTTATTTGTCGTCTACCCTATTTTAATGGTGTTCGTGGTGCTCCCGCATAAACTCGGTTATCTTTTTCATAAATATTTATACACCTATTTGATTGCACTTGGAGTGATGTTGCTCTCAGCGAGTGGTTACGCAGGCTATTTTCAAGTATGGAGCAATGATGATGACATTGTGCAGTTTCAAATGTTTTGCATTGCCGCTGCGCTTTACTCTCCGTTACACTTTGTTATCACGCAGCCCTTTGAACCTCAGTTTCACGAACTTCACAGTTGGATTTTGAACAAAACGTTGGGTGGACCCCCCAGCGCCTGACAGGGTATAAATATTTTACGGAGCATTCAGATTTAATTGCATGTTCGTCTGCACAGTTGTGCGCAAGAGCTAACATTGCTGAGATTACTCTAAATTTTTAATCTTTTGGTCGTTGTCCTACAATAATCAATCCAATTTAGGAGGTCGATGTAAACTTCAGCTCGATTTATTTCGTTAAAAATTTCATGTCGTCCCCCTGAATAAAGTTTCATATGCACCTCACGCAGCCCAGCACTGGAAAGTTTTTCAAATAATGTGTGTACGTGTTTCCCTGAACGACCCACAGGATCTCGATCACCCGCTACAAGGTATATGGGAAGGTCAGCTTTCAATTTTTTAAGAGCTGTAGAGTTGAACAACTTTGAGGCTGCCGAAAAAAAGTCAAGCCAAGATTGGGCGGATATAGGCTGCCCACAAAGGGGATCTTTGACGTATTTATCTACAATTAGCGGGTCCCTAGAAAGCCAATCGGCTTCGGTTCGTGTGGTTCCAAAGCCTCGATTAAAACTTTTAAATGAAAGATGTTGTAGTACTTTGCTTGGTGATCTTCGGCCTAATCTTAATTTCTCGAATGTTGCAATCATTTTGCCGAAACTATAAGTGATGGTGGGTGAACATGTTATTCCACTGAGGACTAGCGCGTTCGGCGCAATTTTATTAGCCTCTTGAAATTCTTGGCTAATGTTTAGCGCAAGCAATGCTCCCATACTGTGTCCAATGATAAATGGACGCAGTCTAGTCTCTTGTTTAAGTTTGCTGAGCAATCGTTTTTGGTCATTTAATAATAAATCCCAGCTTTTATGATCGCCTACATGGTTCAAACTATTTGAGTTTAAGCCTGTTTGTCCATGTCCCCGATGATCATCTGCAGACACAAAATAACCATTTGACTGCAGATAGCTTCCCAAATTCTCGTAGCGCGCGGCGTGCTCGCTCATCCCGTGTATGATATGTATCCATCCAAGAATTTTTTTCGGTCGCCACGTATAGTAACTGATGTCACAAGTATTTTCATCAGCCGAACCAAACGTGACATTATGTTTTTCCATTTCAAATTACCTAGATCTATTTTTAATGCTTACGGTGTTACTACTTTGAATGAAACGCAAAATCTTTTATTGTGTACATTTTACGAATCATTTAAACACATCATTGTGCCGAAGCCGTGAAAAACAGAAAACTCAATTATATTGATACGCCATATGAAGGAATTTCATCGGAGCAGTATCAAATTGAAAAACGTCGTCTTCAAATTGAATTGCTACGAATCCAACAACGCCTCATAAAGGATGGCGCTCGGATGGCCGTTATTTTCGAGGGCCGAGATGCGGCCGGTAAAGGATCTACGATCAAACGGTTTGTGGAAAACCTTATTCCTTCTCACGCGCATGTGGTCGCTCTTGGAATCCCGAGTGAAAGTGAATCAAAGTATTGGTTTAGGCGTTATGAGCGCTATTTTCCAATATCTGGAAATATGACGTTCTTTGATCGTTCTTGGTATTCGAGAGCGTTAATAGAGCCAACAATGGGGTATTGCTCAGAAAAACGATATAAATTATTTATGAAAAAGGTATTGCATTGGGAGCACATGCATATCAAAAACGGATTATTACTGACAAAGTTTTACTTGTCTATAAATCGAGAAACTCAGCTGTTCAGGTTTGGAGATAGGTTAAGTGATCCACTCACTTATTGGAAATTTTCTGAGAATGACCTGTATGCTCGCAAAAAATGGACAATCTTTACTAAGTACAAGGAACAGATGTTTAACCATACCTCTTCAGAGATTTCTCCATGGGTAGTGATTTCAGCTAATAAAAAGCGTGAAGCGAGACTCACTGCCATGTTATATTTAGTTCGCGTTGCCGGGCGCTCCGCATTTGTACCGTTGACAGGAGAGGACGTAAAAGAGGAACACAGTGTAATCATAGACTGTGTCAAATTCAGTAATCTTAGCCTTCAACAGATGGTAGTGTTAAAAACTCTCAGAGACTCAGATTAAACTACCCCTTAATGTTACTTTGGTGGAAGCAGCTCCATTGTTTTTATCCCATGCACTTCAGACTACAGGACTAACCAAGGTATGATGGCTTCAAAAACGCTGACAAATACGCTTAGCCTTCCCGTGATTGAATCGGCAGGCGGGTTAGTTTGTAATAAACACCATCATATTCTACTAATTTTTAAGCGGGGCAAGTGGGATATGGCGAAGGGTCGCGTCGAAGATACGAAATGTCGAGAGACAAGTGCCCTCAGAGAGGTCAATGAGGAGACAGGACTTGCGATGAATAAACTGACAATTGAGGGGAAGCTTGTCTCTACTTGGCACACCACGCGACATCAAAATATTAAATATTTAAAGAAAACTCATTGGTTTCTTATGCGCTATGATGGAGATGATGATCAAACGAAGCCGCAGGTCGAAGAGGGCATCATAGAATGTCGATGGGTTCATTTGAGTGATTTACCAGCCTATCGGCAGTTGCTGCCGGTTAGAATAGATTATGTAGTGGATTTTTGGCATCAAAATCTTGCTTATTCCCCTAAGTCTTAGAGCGCTTAACAGGGTCCGTCAGTACGGGTCGGTCATATTTTTTCGCCGTTTATTTTTTAAAGTCACTTAAGCTTGAGGATATAAAATCCTCCAATTTCGTCACTGCCTCAGTTTTTTTACCCGCCCGCCCCAGTAGGCATATATCTACATAACCAAGTGGAGGTAAATATTCATTTTCCTCAAGAATTTTTAAGCTTTTAGGTACCGTTGATTTTGCGAGTGCTGTTACACCCAACCCAGCCTCGATGGCTGACTTTATTCCTGATAAATCAGGATTAGTGTGAACAATACGCCATGGTCGCATTATCTTATTTAGATGGAAAAAGACTTTTTCCCGATATATGCAGCCCTCTTTGGCCAAAATTAGCGGTATTTCCCTCAACTTTTCAGTCTGATGTGACTGACTGCCGACCCAGACTAACCGGTCACTACTGATCGCATTTTTTTTTGCTTTTGACGATTGATGATGAAGCGTCAGTATGAGGTCATACTTATTTTGTTGTTGTGTTTGTATTAAATTGCGACTCAAGTCGCTCACGATCTCCAGAGCAACGTGAGGATAAGCTGCGTTGAACCGGCCGAGTATCGCGGGGATCAATGTTATTGCGAACTCACTTGGTATTCCGAGGCAAACGTTTCCTTGTAATTCCGGTTTTCGGTACTCACCGATAATCTCATCATTAATTGCGATGATCTTTCGAGCATGAACGCATAATTTTTCTCCATCAAGAGAGGGGATAAGCCGCTTTTTTACTCTCCGGAAAAGTGACGATTCGAGAGTTTCCTCAAGCTTTTTTATTTGCAGGCTTATCGCCGGCTGCGAGCGTCCTATTTGGTCGGCGGCGGACGTCACACTCCCAGAATCATAAACAGCTAGGAAGGCTCTTAGAGCATCTGTCGAAAGATTTCGCATACAAAGATAACATTTAAAATACTTATTAAAACATATAAATTATTAATTTCACAAATAGATGTCGGTTGATTTATTTTAACGCTACGTTAATAAGGTGGATATAGGGCGGTGACCGTTGCTTGATAACTTGAAAAAGACTTGTCTGCATAAAATGCACCTTGATTTCGGGGCAAGAATGATGCCGTTTGGCGGATACATGATGCCGATGCACTACCCTAAAGGAATTTTGCAAGAGCATCTTCACTGCAGGAAGTCTGCTGCGCTTTTTGATGTGTCGCATATGGGACAAATAACTGTCAAGGGTCTTGATGCCGCACTGCAATTAGAAAGACTCATGCCAACTGATCTTTTGGCAATGAAGGTCGGCGATGGTTGTTATACATTTTTGACTAACAAAGATGGTGGTGTGATCGACGACCTTATTGTTACGCGGGTTGAAGTTGATACTTTTTGTTTGGTATTGAATGCATCAAACAAGTTTGAGGATTTACGGCACTTGTCCGAAAACTTATCTAACTTGAGTATCCAGTTGGATGATCGTGCGCTAATAGCACTCCAGGGGCCGTCTGCATCGGATATTTTGACGTCACTTGCGTCTGATCTCGATTCGCTTTCGTTTATGCAGTCCCGAGGAAGCCGCATTGGTAGTGTCGATTGCTCGGTATCCCGCACCGGATACACAGGAGAGGACGGTTTTGAAATATCCATGTCACCTGATAGAGCATCCGAGGTAGTGCAGATCCTTCTGAAAGATGAAAGAGTAGCATGGGCTGGACTCGGTGCACGAGATACTCTGCGTCTTGAGTCTGGCTTATGCCTGCATGGACAGGAGCTATCTATTGATATTACACCGGTTGAGGCCGGTCTAAGTTGGAGTATCAGTCCAAGTCGCTGCCTTGGTGGCAGCGCTGAGGGTGGATATATAGGCTCGCAAAAAATAATTCAGCAGCAACGTGATGGCGTTGACTCTATGCGGGTTGGTTTGACGGCTCAAGGGCGTGCTCCTGTAAGATCCGGTACATTATTATTGAATAATTTTGGCAAAATTGTTGGAAAGGTAACTAGTGGCAGCTTTTCTCCTATTTTGAATAAGCCCATTTCGATGGCTTACGTTGATACTGGGTATGCGTCAAAGGGCACCAAATTATTTGCTAAGGATCGTCGTGGAAATCGAACTCTTTACACAGTGCCGATGCCTTGGGTAAAGAAGCGCTACAAACGCGCTTAATTTTTATTCGGTTGATGGAACACAGCAAAAAAGAATGTTCCTTCCTTTACAGGAGATAATCTTATGAATGCAAAACTTCCTCCAAAAATCCCGACGAATATAGAGCTAGAGAAAATATTGAGCCCAGAATCTTTTCAATCTCGCCACATAGGTATCGATGGAGAGCAGAGTAGTTCAATGTTACAAGAGTTGGGTTTTGAAAACTTAGATAGCTTCCTTGAGGCCCTCGTTCCCCAATCAATCCGATCCCGCGAAAAGTTGAACCTAGCTGAATCTATTTCGGAGACTGCAGCAATAAATGATCTATCAGCTATTGCAAACAAAAATCTACGTTTTGAATCCTTAATTGGTCAAGGATATTACGGTACTGAGACCCCTTTTGTTCTCCAACGGAATATCCTTGAAAATCCAGCTTGGTATACAGCCTATACACCGTATCAGCCGGAGATATCACAGGGAAGGCTTGAGGCACTGATTAACTTTCAGACAATGGTAAGCGATCTTACCGGTTTAGATATATCGAATGCCTCGATGCTAGATGAGGGGACCGCCGCCGCCGAGGCCATGAGTATGGCGAGGCGTGCCTCGAAAAGTGTCAGTAACCGTTTTTTTATCGATCATGATTGCTTCGCTCAGACCATATCTGTTGTTTCTACTCGAGCAAAAGCCTCAGGATTTGAGGTAGTTATAGGTGATCCACAAGCGGATTTATCTGATCTTGATCTTTTTGGGATTCTGCTCCAGTATCCGGGCAGTTCCGGGGAGATTCGCGACTTCTCTAGAGTAATCGAAAAAGCTCATGGCGGCTTGGGAAAAGTGATTATGGCTGCGGATATTTTGTCACTATTACTACTTAAATCCCCCGGAGAATTGGGTGCTGACATTGCCGTTGGTAGCACTCAACGGTTCGGTGTTCCAATGGGTTTTGGTGGTCCTCATGCTGGGTATATTTCCACAAGAAGTGAACTGAAGCGCTCTATGCCGGGGAGGCTGGTCGGTTTGTCTATAGACCGAGACGGAAAACCTGCATATAGGTTATCTTTACAGACTCGCGAACAGCATATTCGGCGGGAAAAAGCAACATCCAACATCTGTACCGCCCAAGTCTTACTTGCGGTCATTGCATCAATGTATGCATGTTATCATGGTCCTCTCGGACTTAAAAAAATAGCGCAGCGAGTGCATGCATTGACGGCAATCTTGGCATCCGGAATTGAGCGGTTGGGTTTCGATAGGATTAACAAATACTTTTTTGATACTCTCACAGTCAAGACAGGCACCCATACCAAGATGATTCATGAGCGGGCAATTGCTCTCGGAATAAATTTGCGTAAAGTAGATAAAAACACTGTTGGGCTCTCCCTTGATGAGACCGTAACGCAGTCTACTGTGGAAACTCTTTGGGAAATTTTCCAGCCGGCAAGCTCAATTAATCTCTCCGCCGTCGCCTTGAGCGCGGAATTTAAGCTTCCTGCAGAATTCTGCAGATGCGATTCAGTCCTTAGACACTCAGTTTTTAACGATTATCAAACTGAAACTGAAATGCTGCGTTATTTGCGGCGTTTAAGTGACAAAGATCTAGCTTTGGACAGAACGATGATCCCTTTAGGATCATGCACGATGAAGTTAAATGCAACCAGTGAGATGGTGCCGATTAGTTGGCCTGAGTTCAATCGGATGCATCCTTTTGCTCCGCTTAACCAGGTATCTGGATATTTGGAGTTGATAAAAGACGTTCAAGATATGTTGATCGAGTGTACTGGATACGATGATGTTTCTCTGCAACCCAATGCTGGATCGCAGGGAGAGTTTGCTGGCTTACTCGCGATAATGGCATATCATCAGAGCCGATCTGAGGGGTATAGAAATATCTGTCTTATTCCAAGCTCAGCTCACGGGACCAATCCCGCTTCTGCACAGATGTGTGGCATGAAGGTCGTAGTAGTAAGCTGTGATTCTAATGGGAATGTGGATCTTAATGATCTAAAAAATAAAGCACACATACACAGTGAAAATTTGGCAGCAGTCATGATCACTTATCCTTCAACTCATGGGGTCTTTGAGCCTCAAATAACTAAAATTGCCGACACTGTTCATAGTCATGGCGGTCAAGTGTACATTGACGGCGCAAATTTTAATGCTATGGTAGGCCTGTGTGCTCCGGGTAAATTTGGAGGTGACGTATCTCATTTAAACTTACACAAAACTTTTTGTATTCCTCACGGTGGGGGTGGTCCGGGGATTGGTCCGGTTGCAGTAAAAAAACATCTTGCTCCATTTATCCCCTCATCTCCGTTGCACAAGAGTGGATCCGAGAATCAAATATGCAGTTCTCCATTTGGATCTGCGTCTTTACTCCCGATAACGTGGATGTATGTGCGTATGATGGGGCCAAATGGTCTGAAAAATGCTACTAAAATTGCGAACCTAAGTGCTAATTATATCGCTCATAAACTTCGAGAATATTATCAAGTTTTATACACGGGAGAAAATGGATTGGTTGCTCATGAGTGCGTGCTCGACGTCAGACCAATCACAGCGTCATCTGGAATCACTGTGGACGACATCGCTAAGCGACTGATTGATTATGGTTTTCATGCGCCGACTATGTCCTTTCCCGTTTCTGGCACACTCATGATCGAGCCAACCGAAAGTGAGTCCAGGGGTGAGCTTGACCGGTTTTGTGATGCATTGATTGCAATTAGACTGGAAATCGCAAAGGTTGAGAACAAAGAGTGGTCGTTGGAAGATAACCCGCTGGTGAACGCGCCTCACACCGCAGAGCAGGTCACAGATAATAAGTGGTCTCATGGATACACACGGCGAGTGGCAGCGTATCCAAATCTATCTGATTGCGGTGAGAAATATTGGCCACCTGTGGGGCGAATTGATAGTGTCTATGGAGACCGAAATCTACAATGCTCCTGTCCGGATATTAAATCATAT
>PCCK01000040.1 GCA_002731695.1 Porticoccaceae bacterium | reverse complement strand
TATATTTATGATAGTGAAACTGGAATCTACAGAAAAGTTGTTTCCGGGTATACCCTCAAAGATGGATTAAGAGGTGAGGAGTCGGATACCAATCCTGGAGGTACTTACGATGGGTTATATCGAGCTGATTGGGAATGGACAGATGCAGGAGACTTGGATGAGTGCAATGGCATGACATATAACGGTCAGTATGGATACTTTGTCACGGATCAATTCCCATACATCTTGAATTGCTTTAGAGGATCTCCAGATGCGTCCTTTACCAAATGAGTACTTTTAATTTGGTTAATGTTAATTAGGAAGGTTGTGGTACTACTGTTAGGTTCCGGTACTTGCGAACCTAAAAGCTGGTCGGGCTTCGGTTCTATAAGTCATTGAAAAATAGGGAAAAGTTTTAAAAAAGGACAATCGCCTTGCCAAGGTACAGGTCGCCGGTTCGAACCCGGTTTCCCGCTCCATTTTTAGCAGAGAGGGCCGATAAGAGAGATCAGATTATCGGGTAATCTGTGCAAAGTCAGAGGCTAAAGGCTCTTATTCGGTTTTCCTCGATTTCATCTGCCTCTGCACCTATATACCACTTTTCTTCGTTTCTCATTGGATCAATAACCAAGCCTAAGTTGTAGTGATTATAGAAAAAATCCTTTTGTGTTTTCTTATCTATGCAGCTAAAAAATGCACCTAAATTAGGATGGCTATGATACCAACCTATTACGAGCATCTCGTCTCTTAGCCTTGAGTTGGCAGACTGCCAAACTCTAGGACTCATGGTTAAAGAAACAGCTGATGATACAAAATCTATGCTGGGAATTGCATCTCTCAAAACTATGGCAATTATTTCTTCAACCGAGTCTGTAATGCTGACAATGCTCCCAACGAGGAGGCCGCCCAACTCAACGTTCTGATCTCGAACATGATTCATTATTTTTTTGCGGATCGGATTTGGGTATAAAATAAGAGGACAATTTTGGGCGTCACGTACAAGCGATGACAGCTCTACAAATGACCAATCGTGTGCCGCCTTTTTTAATGTTATCGTGGCAATTTCCGATTTGATTGGGGTCCACTTCATTTTGAAAGATCTGATTGATTAAGCTGATCTAAATCGCTGTTGAGATCAATCCAAGAGATTTTAGCAGCACTCTCTTCTTTGAAGAGTTGTTTGTCTGTCGGGAAAAAATCAGGATAATTTTTAATTGCTCGTTTATACCAGTTGAGCGCGTGCCTATTTGCAACCGATGATTCGTTTAATATGGTTTCGTCATACGTAATTATCTGAATTATCCGCTTTACAAGCTGATCAAGATGTTGAGATGGGAACCATCTTGTTCCCAGACAGACTTTTCCAGATGCATATACATTTGGATGATAAATTGGTGTTGTAATTTCAGCTGCTGGCTCAGCATATGGATATCGGGAGAGTAGTTTGATAATTATGTCAGTTCGTTCTTGGATCTTTTTGGGATATTGGATTGAGGGTGCTGTCGGATAGAAAAGTTGTAATTTAATTGCACAGAATCCGGTAAGCATTATGTCTTCGCTAAGTGATCCGGTTTTAGATATAATTTTGAGCCTCGGGTATAGTCTCCTAGACAATTCCTCTAATCTACTTATGTCCTCTGTCAAGCGGTTGGTAGATGCACTCATAAACTAACCCGCTACTAGAACCGGTTGCACCTCTAACACATCACCATCTCTTATGAAACTGGCTCTCAAGCTTGAATTTGACTTTATTGTTTTTCCAG
Source organism: Porticoccaceae bacterium (assembly GCA_002731695.1). Taxonomy (GTDB): domain Bacteria; phylum Pseudomonadota; class Gammaproteobacteria; order Pseudomonadales; family Porticoccaceae; genus TMED48. The sequence goes on along the minus strand of PCCK01000040.1, from coordinate 31,770 downwards.
AAACTGAGTTAACAAGACTGTAGTCTGTGTCAGTAGGCAGTGACCAGTTGCTAATAGCCGCTTGGAGCACATCTTCACCAGTGCTGTTAACTCCGAGGGAGACCTCAGCTTTTTTTGTGTGGTCGGCCGTCTGAATAGTAATACTTATTTCCGACATATAAATTACTCCATTTCTATTATCATAGTTGAATCAACGGAATCTCTCCTAATAAATTTTACTGGCAAATTTCTTCCGGAGAAATGTTCTTTAAGCTCAGATACTGAAAATCGATCACGTATATCAAGGGCAATGCTTTCGCACGAGCACCTCGGACAAATCTCAAGGCTAGAATCGTATTTTTCTGCTCTCTCAAAGATTATTTTGGCATCATTTCCTAGATTACATTGTACACATCGCATTGAGATTAGGATCGGTTCACTTGTAGAGATAATCTGATTTTTGTTAGGGAAGTTTGATACTACAATGTCGACAGAAGGATTTTTGGATGTAATTGAAATCGTTTTCATTAAGCTAGAGCAACAAGGACATTGGTTATTTTTCTCAATCTCAGTTATCACAGTTTTACCGGTAAACGAGTTCGCAAACAACCGTAAAGAGTTTGAAGGCTCTTCATCAACGATTAGCTGAAGGGCTTTTGATGCTGCGAGAGATCCGGCAAGACTAGCGGTGATGACGGTAGTCGGTATTTTTCTTTCAATAAAAGCTAAATTTCTTAGCCAGCCACAGGAGTACCGCTCTTGCATGCGCGCATATACTGAATCAGGCAAACTGCACTCATAACAGCTTGCAGAATTGTTGTGTTTAAAGGGGAAAATTGACACCTGTCCGAACTTGCTATCAATACCAGTATCGATGAAGTTGGAGCAGGTAGCTCGACACAAGAAATTGAGTCTTACGCGAGCTTCAAAATTATCAACACATCCAATAATACTCGAGTAAATATTCATTTGAAGTAATGAGAGAGTATCCCAGAAATCACCGTGGTGAGCCGTAACAGAGATATCTGGATTTAACTCCCTTAGGCGCACCGCAGCAATTTCTGCCTTCATACTCCCGACATCTTCTTCTCGGAATAGGACACTTTTGGTGAGGTTATGTATTTCTATATTATCGTAGTCAAAAAGGTCAATGTTACCAATTCCGAGGAGAGCGAGATTTTTTGCTACCTCGTTTCCGATAGCGCCGCATCCGACGATTGCGATCCGACAATTTTGTACTCTTTCTTGGGGGAACCAATCGATTAAAGAGTGCCTGAGGTATCTGTCCATAGAACCATTCTACTGGATGCTTGCCCTTATAGATGTAAATTTTAGCTAACTTCGCGCATAATGTTATCAGAAAATTTTGGACAGGCGTTTGTTTGGATGGTAGTTAGTATTTGATTAATTACTATAATAAATAAGAGAGGTTATCATCAGGGTAGAGGTAACTCATTATCATAAAAACGGTTAATTGGGATGTTCCTTTTCTAATTCAGACTAACTTAAGAGGTAAATTACTAGAATGGCACGCATGCTAATAGATGAGCACGGAAGGGAAATCAAGCAAGTTTCTGGGGATCTTCCGTTTGAGGTAAAGAATAAAAGTGAAACTCTAGAGGAGGTATGGCGTAGATTAGCTTACATTTACGATCATTTACATGACGGTACCGCTAAAGATCTTGTGGAGGAATTTATGCTAGAACTAGAACATCACCTAGAGGACAGCAGGCCGAACGGACGATGGTTATTCTGATATGTAGGTGAATTGATGGAAGCATAAATTATTTGCGACAATTTTTGAGTTAGTCATGAAAGACCAATAGAACGCTAACGTGGAGAAATCTTTCTCTTGCCAACCGGTGATATATGCGACCAACGTATTTATTAATATTCGTATTAATGTCTCTCGCTTCCCTAGGACTATTGCTCTATTTTCAGGGTCTGGCCTTAGTTAGGGTACCCAAACCCGAGCGCAATGTCGCTCCACTAGTGGCATCTAAAAATCCTATTCCTTCTCCAAAGAATACAAAGTCTCATACTTCAAGAGAGACCGAAATTTTTAAAAAACGCGCTGATTTTAGTAGGCTCTCAGTCGGATCAGAATTTGAGCTATCGGGCATCTCTCGGGGGGAAATGGAGCGGTTTCTTGGTTTAGTAGAATTTGTTGAGAGGAAGCAAAGTTATACCCAATTTCATGTTCTAATAAAAGAATCCGGGAAGGGAGTGATCACTATCGCAGATAACTCAGTGGATATTTTTTTAAACACAAGGCAGGGAGTCTACCAGTTCTCTGGTGATGACTTCGATGGAGTAGTTTATGAAGTCAAATCAGTCACGTGGGGTGATGATATCGATTACCCAAGCGAGCGGCCCGGCAAGTATCCGGCACCCCTAAAAACATTTGAGGTTTTGGAATAGATGGTTGAGTTAGGTACCATCATATGTTCTTTAATCAGACTGCTATTGGGCGCTATTATTATCCTTAGTTCCGGGGTGGCTGTGGCAGTTACCTCATCGGTATCTTTAAAGTGCCCTTGTTTGTTAGAGCGCGTTAATCAGACCAAGGCAGACCTAACCTTCGGTATTATCTTCGATAAAGAAATCGATCACAGCGGAGAGCTCAACGTTAAGTTAAGGGTAAGTGATTACATAGGAGGAGTGGGACCTTATTATATTGTTGGAGAGGCAAAGATTCCATCGATCGCCTATAGTCGTGACGTGCAGCAGGTTAGCATCCCGCTCCCTGTCTATGCTATTTCTGAATTATATGAAGATCAATATTTCTCGATTGCACTTTTTTCTGAGGACGTAAACATTGACCGAGTTGCAATGAATGAGGATCCACAGTCATTCGGCAACCAATTTGGTGTTTTAAGCCAAATGAGAACCAAAGTGGTGTTCGATACTCCTTTACAGGCTTCTTTTACCGAAACCCAATTTAGCATTTCAGTTGACAAAGTCATCAATTTAGATTTACGAGATGTATCTGATGAACTAGAAGTTATGGTTTCAGTGACAAACGGTGAAGGAAGGTTCATAAGAAAAGGTCTGGTCTCTGCAACGCTTAATTATGACAATTCTGGTGCGGCAACTCTTAAAGCTGTCGGTAATTTAACAAGGCCATTAAGCAGCCACATTCAAGACAGACCAGAATTTCAAAATGTCGTAATCTGGATAAGAAGAGATGAAACTCCTCTGGTGCGTTACCTTCATTCTCGGTTGGACAATACCGAGTTGCCAAACTTCACTCTATCGCTAAAAAATATTGATACTACTTCTGATACTGACGGCGATGGGTTGTCTGACTTCAATGAAAAACTGAAGAATCTATCCATTCAACGTGCGGAGCAGCATAATGAAATTATCATAGAGGTTGCCTTTACTTATGGAGATTCGGCCCGAACTGCAAGTATGGGTGGTGAAGTAGGTGCCAGACTTGCACAGATAATCTCTGTTGCTAATATCTCGTTAGCAGATTCCGGTCTAAACGTACGATTAAAAAATATCGGAGAATATTATTTAGGAGATGATTCCGCGATTGGTGCGACTGATATTATGAATGCACTTGAAAATCGCGATGGAATATTTTTCGGCCTTGATAATTTATTCTCAAGAAAACCGGATATTATCGTTCATGCCAGTTCGTACTCATCATTGGGTTCAGGTGGTCTTGCGACTCTATTGGGTGCCCGCAATGATGGGATAATAGATTACCAGAATGCGTTTCAAAATCGCTCCAATAAAGCGGCTATTAGTTTGGACGGATCATCACTGATACTCGCCCATGAGATTGGTCATATATTAGGACTCGTGCACGCTAGGCGTCAATATGATGATACACCTGCAGGCACATTTCGATGGTCTCATGGATATGGAGTTGAAAATGATTTCGTTACAATTATGGGGTATCGGTCTGCATTTGGCGGTGCATCGCGGGTAGGACTTTTCTCGTCTCCAAATATTGTATGTGGACTAAATTCGATACCATGTGGTGTCGAACGGAAAGACTTCCTCAGAGGGGCAGATTCGGTTAGCTCTATAAAGATCACTGCTAATCAAGTTGCAGCGATATCCAACGGATTTCCGCCTCATATAGAAATCAATGGTAACAGTCCCTCAACCGTAGAGAGTGTTGATGAGCTGTTATCGCTTGGAGCATCCGCTTATGATAAAGAAGATGGCGAGATTAGTGGATCGATCCTGAAAAGTTTAAAAGCCGTTGTAGGCAGAAACAATAACCATAATTATGAACAGCTGTATTCGGTAACTGATAGCGACAACAACACTTCACAGGTCGTCAGGCCAATTAATGCGCCAACAGAATTAGACTCTGATGGAGATACTATTTCTGATTTTGATGAGTTAGTAAACGGAACTAATTTCCAACTTGCTGATAGCGATGGTGATGGGGTCGAGGATAACAAAGATGAGATGCCAACGGATGCTACCGAGGTGATTGATACCGATCTAGATGGGACGGGTAATAAAGAGGATGAGGATGACGATGGTGATGGGATCAGTGATTTTCAAGAGATACTAGATGGTACAAACCCTCTTGATTCACTTGATTGTGTTTCATGCCCTGATCCCGTATCGGGGCATATTTATGACTGGAAAAGTCATACGCTAATGCATTCAGTGGAATTAACTCTCAGTGCAGTGAGCGATGATGAAAATAATCAAAAAAGGGAGAAGATTTCTTCTGACGAGCTTGGAAACTTTTCGTTCGAAGGAAAATTTGTTGGTTCCAACGAATTACTAGCGAGCAAACCTTCCGAGGGTGCAAATTATGAGGATTTTGTCACGTCCGCGGATGCACTAGCGGCACTCAAGATTGCAGTGGGTATAAACCCAAACCCTGATCCTGATTCAGACGGGCCTTTGAGTCCATTACCGGTATCTCCGTATCAGTATATTGCAGCTGATGTAAATAAGGATGGTCGGGTGACTTCTGCTGACGCTCTAGCAATTCTAAAAATAGCGGTCAAACTTGGAATGAGGCATTCAGCGAGGTGGGTCTTCATTGACGAGAGGCTAAATTTTTGGGATGCGTTTTCGAATTCCGGTGTCGGAGGTTTTGTCAGCAAGGCTACCGACGTGGTCTGGAGCGATGAGGTTATAAGGTTCAATTACCCAGATAACAACGTAATAAACCTCGTTGGTGTGTTAGTCGGTGATGTAAACGGATCGGCAAAATTATCCGGATTAGGAAGCCTTTCGAATGATTATTTTCTTTCTTTGTCACGGAGACAAAATTCTTCTATTGCCCAATGGGGTATCATGACCCCTGATACAGAGGTATCAATCCCGACGGTGCTGTGGGAGCCGGGAGTCTTCGAGGAATATCAAAATCTTTCTCAAATATGCGAGAGTCCGAGACCAAGTGACTTGTTAGGTACGATCTCAGATGAAAACAACTGGATACGTTCCTGGTCTAACGACACCTACCTCTGGTATGACGAGCTTCCAGACATTAATCCCAGCAGTGTAGAAAATAACATTGATTATTTTAATTTAATGAAGACTAACGGTCTGACGCCTACAGGCAAGTTCAAGGATCCGCCGGGTTACCATTATACAATCCCGACTGAGCAGCACATGTCCGATATCGCTGGACAGCCAACTTATGGATATGGTATGGAGTTAATGTTTTTCAATCCGCCGGAATCTCGACGAGTTTTTGTGATTTTTAACCAACCAAATACTCAAGCGTCAATAAATATGGTCAATAGAGGAACTGAAATTTTGTCGGTAAACGGTGAGTTGGTAGCCGGGGGAGATCAGACTTTGATTCTGAGGGCATTGAATCCAACAAGTTTGGGCGTTTCAAATCAGTTTCAGGTCCGAGACTGGGGAGCAAGTAGTATCAGAAACGTTAATATGCAGAGTCAAGAGGTTTCCCAGAATCACGTAATGAGGCGGAGCTTATTCAATGTGCAGAACTCACTCGATACGCAAACCAGCCGTGTGGGATACTTATTGTTTACTGACCATTCGGTTCATTCAGAGGGCGAACTGTTTGAGGATTTCACATGGTTTACTACACAAAATGTTGATGAACTGGTTCTCGATTTAAGATATAACCGAGGAGGTTATAGTTACATAGCAAGTCAGGTTGGATACATGATCGCCGGTGAGTTGAGTCTGGGGAGAGTTTTCCAGAGAGAGATTTTTAATGATAAACACCCTACATTTGATCCAATCACTGGGAGATTGATAGCGGGCCGAGGGTTTCTGTCATATACCTACGGAAATCCATCCGTGACGGGATTGCCTCAAAATGCGCCACTTCCCACATTGGATTTGCCTCGCGTTTTTGTCCTTGCCGGCATGAACACTTGCTCGTCGAGTGAGTTAATTATCAATGGTCTTCGAGGAATTGGAGTCGATGTAATACTTGTAGGCGGTAGGACTTGTGGAAAACCATATGGAGGTTACTACACAGATAATTGTGGAACCACTTATTACACGATACAAATTAAATCCGCAAATGAAGTCGGTTTCGGAGACTACAGTGACGGTTTTACTCCTACACAGGACCTAGATTCTGGTGAATCGGCGATAAAGGGATGCTTAGTGGATGATTTTCTTGGAAAAAAGTTGGGTGATCGAGATGAGAATCTCCTCGGGGCAGCGCTCTATTACGTTGAAAATGGTAATTGTCCGAATAAGGCAACTAATGCCCTCCAAAAAATGGAATCCCCAGAGGGATTGCGTGACGGTAAACGAATGAGTTCTCCATCAAAGGGGTCAATTATGAATATACCGCCCAACCTCACGGAAGTAACCTCTGCAGAATCAAGATAAAGCCAAGATGAACATCAACTCAACTTTTGGATCGAAGACTTCTGAAGTGGAGGCGCTTATAAGCCCTCACCTTCAAAGCTTGTATCGTTATGCGTTCAGATTATCAGGACAAAAAAGCGCCGCTGAGGACTTGGTGCAGGACACCTTGCTTTACATCCTAGAGCATCGAGTCAAATTTATTAGTCTTGATCCTGTTAAACCCTGGATGATGCGCTGTCTTTATCATCGATTCGTTGATAATTATAGACGTTATAATCGATATGAGGCGCTATCAGATGGTCTTTTAGAATCTTTGAAGACGCAAGAGGATTCAATCGAGACTGCTTTTATTGCGGGACAAATACGAACATTTGTCGGGCTTTTAACGCCAGCTCAGCGAACAGCAGTTACTCTGTTCGATATCGAGGGCTATACTATAAAGGAAATATCAGAAATATTGGAAATTCCGGAGGGCACCGTGAAATCTCATCTTGCACGCGGGCGAAGAATTATAAAAGAAAAAATTAGTATGCAACCTTTTTAAAAGATGACTCGTTTTACCTTTGAGGTGGCTTTGTTATGGCTTTTCAGGATTTTAAAGAGCAACTAGATTGTGATGTTTCGAGATCGGAAATGTTTTTCGAAAAACTTGTGGGTAAAGATAATTGCGAAGACTTACGCATGGAACTTGATCTTCACAAGCGTTATATGTCTAGCGCAAAACATTTGGCAGGTGATGTAGAGGGACTCAATGACATGACACATCTTTTGGTGGCAGCCAAAAATGTGTTTGAGGGTCGTAAGATCGGCGCCGTTACTACGTTCTTCCAAAATCAAGGGGCAGTTGCTGCTGCATTTATTCTAGGGCTATGTTTTTCAAGTGCTTTTTTTATGCTCATTGTTTCAGGACAGGATCAACATGCATGGACGTCCAGTGTTTTTGAGGTGACTGTTGTTATTGATTCTCCGTCGGATCTAGAGGAGGCTACCATTGCATTTGACTTTCCTGAAGGGGTGCTCTATGTGGGGGAGAATCTTAATGATTCGGTTGTAATAGATACCGACATCATAGAGGGGCCAAACGAATTTGTGTTACCTCTGAAAATTTCCAATGAGAGTGCTGAAAATGAGTTACTTACTTTTGATGCTATTATTTCTCACGGCGATACTCTCAAGCCATTCACATTGTCAATGAAAAGAAATCAGTTTTTTGAGGTTCCACAAGTCTAAATATACCTATCACACATTATTCATACATGTAAAAGGAATTTAAAATGAAAAAATTATTATCTATAGCGCTGGTAACAATTCTTGTTTGCCCATTAGTTTACGCGCAGGGACCGTTGGAAAAGGTAAAGATGGATGTAATGGGCCCGAAGGATGGGAAGCTGAAAAGACGGGTCAAAATGCCGGTGCGTTTGATTGTTGATCATATGATGGAAAATGGTGCTCTAACGCAGGAGGAGATTGATGCTAACCGAGAGGAGGGTGCGGACCTCAGACGACAGCTTCATGACGCTCGGAAAGCTGGTGACAAGGACACTGCCCGTCAGGTTAAAGATCAAATGAGGGCGCAGAGGTCTGAAATGAGAGCGGACCTAAACAGGTATCTCGAAGAAAACAGTGATTTGCGACAGCAAATTGATGATATGAGGGCCGCTGTTAGAGAGAAAAGGCGTGAAAAAAGGATGGAGCGCCCCGTAAAAGAACCGAAGGCTACCGGCATATTGAAAGACCTTCGAGACGAGAAAGTCGAAGGTTAATAAGGACCGATAGAAGGTTTGAGAGTGAAACGCGGAGTTAGCTTCGCGTTTTTTTATTTGCCGGATATGAGATGTCTTTTATTTTACTTTTTTTTGTCCCTTACGCTCAGTGTCGTTATTGATGCTTCCGAGGACAATGAAGGTGTCCGTTTTTATAGGTTAGAACTCTTTTCTGAGGCCCGCAATTATTTTCGGGATCAGTATGAAATGGGCAATCGCTCTGACGAACTAAAGTTCAATTATGCTCTGAGTCTTTATCAGCTAGGCGAGTATGTCGACGCCAAATCGATTCTGGCCTCAATGGTTACAGAGGATCTCAACTCGGCTCGCGTGCTATATGCCTTGGCAAATATCGAGCTTGAACTGGGTAATTTGCCAGGTGCTGTTGATTTGTTCACTGCGATTTACCTTAGTGGAGACCCAGATTTTGCAAATTACGCTAAGGTTAGAATTAGCGAGTTGGATGAGGTTGTCCCGGACGATACCTTCAAAGGGTTTGTCTCTCTTTCCGGGGGTAGAAGTGATGATGTCGCTGGGTTAAATGATGAGATTCTTATTGGTACTGTCGACAATCTCCAAGAGTTAACGGTTATACTCTTTTGGGAGAGACAACTTGCAAATAACCGAACCTGGGAAACAGAATTACTTGCATTTAAGCGTGAGTATGAACTGGAATCCTCACAAAATTTTTTGGTCTATATGCTTCGCGGAGGCAGTGAGGATGCCTTGGGTAGCGGGGTTCTCCGATGGCGAGTCGGCAGAGAAGAGTCTTACCTTGGTGGAGAGGGCTATCTGGCGACAACCTCGGTTAACTTAAATTATGATATGCCTATAGTTGGTGGGTACTTGGGCATAGTTTTTGAGAGGGGATACAACGAGCCGCTAACTGATCAATTTAGCTACGCTGGTGGAATCGAAACAACGTGGGAGTTGAGTTATTCTTCAAGTATTACCAAAAATGATGACTATTTTCTCACTTACTCCTTCGGTGAACTTAAAAGAACTAGTCAGGACGAGCAGGATAGCAGTAATGAGCTTGCTATGTTTCTAGGCGAATCAAGTAAACGACACGCAATAGCCCTTGATTTCAGGTATCAAGTCACTCGTAAAATTGGACTCTCCATTGATGTTGAGTATTCGGAGAGAGAATATCTTGGCGGAGGCACGAGTTCGATCTATGATCAGGCGCAACGCGTCGATAGCCAGAGCTCTGCCGAAATTTCAGCCATTTGGCAGCCAAGAAGAGATTTGGATCTTTTTATCATGCATTCGGAAATTAAAAATTCTTCTAATATTGCTGTTTATGAATATGACTATGGAGTGTCAAAAATCGGAATTGGTTGGAGCTTTTAGCTTTAAAATTTCCCAAGTCTTGACGATCAACGATATACTTCAGTGAAAAATAAATTGTTAATCATCAACTCGCAGAGACTAATTCGATGCTTGTCAGCTAGTTGATAACGCGCGCTTGTTGTGTAAATTAAATCTGGATGGACAAGGTATATTTTGAGATTTTTATTCTTTATTAATTGTATTGTCGCAAATTTGGTGTTCGGTGCCGATGGTGATTTTGATGGTTTGCCTGATGATTGGGAACAGGAAAATGGACGTGATCCTTTGATTGCTGATTACCAGATTAGTGCGGGGACCTATCATACATGTGCGCTTGATGATGAGGGTGGGGTGTGTTGGGGATTTAATCAATACGGACAGGCGACAGTGCCAAGCCTCGTTGAAGCGAAGCAAATTTCTGCAGGTGGAGGACACAGCTGTGCGATCGACCAAAATGGTGCAATTTGTTGGGGTTATAATGAATATGGTCAGACAAATGTGCCAAATAATATTGGTGACATCGTCCAAATAAGTGCTGGCTTTGATCACACGTGCGCTTTGACCCAAAACCGCGTTCGATGCTGGGGGTATAACGAGTATGGACAATCCCGGCCGCCACTATCACTTACGGGTCCGATTGCTGTGTCATCGGGATTTGATCATACGTGTGCAATTGACGACTCGGGAGTTGTTTGTTGGGGTTATAATGGGTTTGGGCAAACGGATCCACCGCCTCTAAATGAGCCTGTACGAATTGCCTCTGGATTCAATCATTCTTGCGCACTTGATGAGTACGGTGTTAAGTGTTGGGGTGATGATCAATATGGGCAATCAACCCCTCCATCACTGTTAAACCCCTTGCAGATCGCTACCGGCTTTGAGCATTCATGCGCAATAGATGACACTGGAGTCGTTTGCTGGGGTAGCAATACTTTTGGTCAGTCGACTGCTCCAGAATTGGTAAATCCCGTCCAGGTTAAAGCAGGATTCGACTACAGTTGCGCCTTGGATTCAATTGGAGTCGTGTGTTGGGGTGATGTGGATGATGTCGGCAGCCCGTCTTTACCAACTATGGATGACCCTCAGACAGTTTCATTGGGTTTTGAGCATTCATGTGCCTCATACCCGTCCACAATTATTTGTTGGGGTAATGATGACAGTGGTCAATCCAGTGTACCCTCACTAACGAACCCCAAATTAGTATCGAATGGATTTGAACATACCTGTGCAATCGATGACACCGGAGCGGTTTGCTGGGGTTATGATGAGTTTGGTCAGAGCACAGTTCCTGATCTTGATCGAGTGGAGTCTATTTCGGCTGGTGGGGATCATACTTGCGCGATAGACGACTTCGGAGTTGTTTGCTGGGGTTTTAATGAAAGTGGTCAGGCCAGCCCGCCCTCTTTGGGCAGGCCTTTGCAGGTTACTGCAGGTTTTGATCATTCGTGTGCTTTAGATGCTAGCGGTATCGATTGTTGGGGAGACGACCAGTATGGTCAGGCATCCGTGCCTATGCTTCTTGCCCCCACCTATGTGGACTCGGGTTTCAACCACACGTGTGCCATAGATTCAGGGATTGTAAAATGCTGGGGAGACTCCCAATATGAACAAACTTCAGTCCCGCAACTCAGCGGACCAACACAAGTTTCTGCGGGATACGACCACAGTTGCGCAATTGATGATACTGGTGTGGTGTGTTGGGGAGATGATCAATATGGCCAATCTTCGGTAGTTGAGCTAAATAATCCAAGTTATGTTTCCGCTGGATATTATAATACCTGTGTGGTGGATGACGATGGGCTTAAGTGCTGGGGGAGTGATTATTCGGACGGGTTGATTGCTCCTACTCTACTCATTGATCCAGACGGGGATAGCTATCAAGGGCTGGAGGATGTGTTTCCGTTGGATGCATCGGAGTGGCTTGATAGTGATGAAGATGGTGTTGGCGACAACTTGGATGCCTTTCCTAATGATGCATCTGAAACTCTAGATTCTGATAATGATGGTGTAGGAGATGGCTCTGATTTCCTCCCTTTTGACGGCTCTGAGAGCAGTGATATCGACAATGATGGTGTTGGGGACAATCTAGATCTAGATGACGACAACGACAATGTGAGCGATCTTCAAGAAGCAGTTGACGGTACAAATCCTCTTGATCCATATGATTGCACAGGCTGTCCGCCCGGCGTTTCGGGCATAGGCTACCATTGGGCCAGCCATTCGTTACTAGAGTCGGTGATTTATGAGCTTGAGGGGATTGGAGACGGTACCGATGGAACATCGGCATTGGCTTTAGCCGATGAGCAAGGGAATTTTTTATTTGAATCAAAATTCGGAGGTGCTAACCGTCTCACGGCCTTAAAAACAATTACAGATACGGAATCCGGAAACGTTATCAGCTCCGCTGATGCACTAGCTGCATTAAAGATAGCGGTAGGGATCAATCCAAACTCGGATCCCGATGGTACTGGTCCGTTGGAAAGTATGCCGGTGTCACCCTATCAATATATAGCGGCAGACATAAATGGTGATGGTAGAGTAACCTCCGCTGATGCGCTTGCCATCTTAAAGATGGCTGTCAATCTTGAAACAGCAGCGATGAGGCGTTGGGTATTCGTGTCGGAAGATTTTGATTTCTGGGATGAGGCCACCCAATCTTTTACCACAACTCAGTCAGATGTTAGTTGGGATCGTGATGGAATTATTTTGGAGTACCCCGCTGTCACCACTCGTAATTTGGTAGGGGTGCTGATGGGCGATGTCAATGGTAGCTGGGAGCCGCCAGCGGGAAGTTCAATCCTAGAAGAAAGTTATTTTAAGACACTCACCGATAAGCAAGGTGGATCCCTGAATCAGTGGGGAATGAATGATGATAGCTCAAGTAATGCTTCAGGCAATGATTCAAGCACTTCATCGCAACCTAATATCTTACTGATTATTTCAGATGATCAGGGAACAGATACTTCGGCGCAGTACAGTTTCAGCTCAGATCTTCCGGTAACACCAAGGCTGAATCAATTAGCAGCTGAAGGCATTATCTTTGATAATGCATGGGCTACACCCGCTTGTACAACAACACGCGCCGCAATAATTACCGGGAAATATGGGATAAACTCCGGTGTGACCAGTAATGAGGATGTTATAGCTGACAACGAAATTACCATACAGAGGTATTTATCAGATGCCAAAAATTCTAGCAACTATGGTTCGGCAATCATTGGAAAATGGGGTTTAGGGGGAGGTAATGTCTCAAATGATCATCCTCTGCTTATGGGTGTCGAGTATTTTGCTGGTAGCTTGAGAAGAGCGATTAGCAATTACTTTCAGTGGGATCTGACGATCAATGGGGCAACCACCAGAAGTGAAATTTACAATACGACAAAGTTGACTGACTTAGCGATAGAGTGGATCGATAGTCAGGAGGAACCATGGTTCCTTTGGCTTGCATACACTGCACCACATGATCCTTATCATCTGCCGCCCTCCCAATTGCATGGTCGAGAATTGAGTGGGGAGGCTAGTGATATTACAGCGAACCCGAGGCCTTACTACCTCGCTTCGGTAGAGGCCATGGATTCAGAGGTAGGACGCCTGATGGATTCTATAGGGAGTTCAACCCTTGAAAATACCGTCATCATTTATGTTGGTGATAATGGTACTCCCAACAATGTAATTGACCCAGCAGTTTTCTCTAATGGTAAATCTAGTGTTTCAGAGGGTGGAATCAGAGTACCTTTGTTTGTTTCTGGCGCTGGCGTGTTAAGAGAAGATAGTCGTGACGTTTCTCTAATCAATGTGACAGATATTTTTGCCACGGTGTCAGAGTTAGCAGGAAATGATGTAACAAAAATTTTTGATAGCATAAGTTTTTCAAACTTATTAAGTAGTGAGAATGTGGGCGAAAGAGGTTACAACTATGTTGATTTTGAAAGGAATGGAGTTTTACGCTGGACAATTAGAGATGATCGCTACAAATTAATCGTGAACGCAAACGGAAATCAACGCTTATATGACCTTCTTGATGATCCCTATGAGCGGTCAGCGCTTGATCAGTCGTCGGACAAATACTCTCAAATCACGAGTAGGTTAGTCTTGGAGGGAAACTTGATAAGAGGTAGTGTCAACAATGGAAGTAATCCAGAGGATTTTGAAATCAATATCACTGATGCCGTCCTCAGCAAGAGGAGTACTGATTGCGCTGACTATGTAAACATTTACCGCTCTGGCGTGAGGGACATCAAACGGGTGCTTGACTTTGAGGGTAATGTTGAAATCACAGCCGATGAAACTAGTTGCTCCATGACGAGTAACAATATACCCAATCATGACTTTAATGACTCGACAGCACGGTTTGCGACAAATGCAAATGAGCAGTCAAGGACCTTCTTAATCGATCGGAACCCCTCCTTTGCTAATCAGACGACAGCTCTGGGACAGCGTCGTTACGATGGTATTACTTTAGGTGGCGTGGTGTTTGATTTGCAAAGTAATGGCTGTTATCAGCCTAGTGCAAATCGTACCGATGCAGATGGAAATACAGAGAATGGGCAGTGTGCAAATGCTCCGTGGAAACTTAATCCGTTAGAGTACTCAACGAAATTCGGGGTGGACCTCCACAATGCACATGTGCAGCCTGATGGTACTTACCACTATCACGGGAATCCAAAGACATTCTTCGATGATTCTCCGTCGGGGGATGGATCTCCTGTAATTGGATTCGCCGCAGATAGCTTTCCCATTTATGGTCCCTACATCTACGACGATGCAACTGGGGCTTACCGTAAAGTTGTATCTGGATATACGCTGAAATCTAACTCTCGAGGAGCTAAAACCGATTCTAATCCAGGCGGAAGTCACACTGGTATTTATGAGGCCGATTGGGAATGGACGGATGCAGGCGATCTTGATGAGTGTAACGGCATGTCATATAAGGGCCACTATGGCTACTATGTCACGGATGAATTTCCATACATCTTGAATTGTTTTATAGGGACACCCGCCAGTTCTTTCACAAAATAGTAAATATCTAAGAAACCATGTCTCGGTTAGCTTTTTTGTGGGCAATATAGGTGTATGTTATTTTGTTACCTCTAGGCATAAGTATAGACAGGTTTTCTCAGACTACTCCAATTAAAAGTTTTATGGAGGCAACCATTAGAACGAGCGCGAGGAGTTTGTGAAGCATTGAGGAAGAGGCTCTGGAGTGAGCTAATTCGCTTCCTAAAAAACTTCCGACAATAGCAGCCAAGATGAGCCAACCACTGCCTATAGGCCATTGTCCGTTCCCAAGGAAATACCCTGTTAATCCAGCGATTGAGTTGAGGAGGATGACACCTGCTACAATAGATGTGCTATCGCGAATTGTGCACCAGCTAAAAAGAATAAGTAATGGGCTTAAGAAAATTCCGCCACCAATCCCCGTGAGACCCGCTAAAAAACCGAGAATAGCGCCCACAAGCATAAGGACTTTTCTGCTAGGTATAATAATCTGGATAGAGGGATTTCCGGCCCTTGATTGTAATTTCCATGCGGAAAACATGAGTACGAGGGCGAGTATACTATTATGTAATGTTGAGTGAATTTCAATGAAGCCACCAATAAGTGCAAATGGTGTTGAGGTAACGGCTATTGGCCAAAATAATGGACTCCAAAGTATTCGAATTGCTTTTACACGATGCAGTAACCAGCACGTTACTGCTATGTTCATAGTTAAAGCGGCGGGACGCATCTCAATCGGTGATAATCCCCAGATCGTCATAATTGCGAGGTATCCAGATGCACCCCCATGGCCCACTGATGAATATAAAGTGGCCATGATGGTTATAAGAACGAGGAGGATCCAAAAATATTGAATTTCGTTCGTTAATTGGAGAGTATTTGAAATCATCCGCCAGTGGCATTCATAAACCGCACAATATCTGTCCGGTTTAAATTGAAGTGGTGTCTCTCGGGCTTATTCTTGATTGCTGTCTTCAATGCGCTTTTCAAAACTCCCAAATTCTTAGGGTGTTTGCGGATAATGGTTTTAAGATCGGTGCTAGCGGTGTTTCCTAAGCAAGAGAGTAATTGTCCATCTGAGGTCAGCCTAACCCGATTACAACTACTGCAGAAGTTTTGAGAAATCGGCGAGATAAAACCGATTTTTGTCTTACTATTTTCCAACGACACGTACCTAGATGGTCCTCCTGTTCGAAAATTGGTATCGGTAAGTTTGTATCTTGCTTCTAATTTTTTACGGATCACTGTACTTGATAACTCTGTGAATTTTCTTTTGTGCGATGTGATTGATCCAAGTGGCATTTCCTCGATATAGGAGATATTGAAGTCTCTTTCGATGGCAAAGTCTGCAAGATCACATATTTCATCATCATTATAGCCGGCGAGTATTACTGCGTTTATTTTTGTATTTTTGAAATTTGCAAGCTGTACGGCCTCAATTCCATCAAGCACTTGATCAAGCTCGCCCGTTCTAGATAGTTTTCGAAATTTAGGCCTTTGTAGTGTGTCTAGGCTGATATTTATTCTGGTGATTCCCGCATCTTTGAGAGGTTTTGCAAGTTTCTTTAAAAGAGCGCCGTTCGTTGTTAGTGTTAATTCCTCAAGTCCTCGAAGCTGAGATAGGGAACTTATTAAGCTTAGGATCCCTGATCGGACCAATGGCTCCCCACCCGTCAAGCGTATTTTCGTTATACCGAGTTCAACGAATACTTTCGAAATGCCATAAAGCTCCTTTATCGATAAGTTTTCTCTGCGGCTTAAGAAAGTCATATTTTCGGACATGCAATAAATGCAACGAAAGTTACATCGGTCGGTAACAGAAAGCCTGAGATACTCAACTCTTCGCCCGTAGTCATCAGTGAGATTTGCCGTTGAGGGCATTTAATTCTCCTATCCGGATCTATCAAATCGATAGGGTAGCACATCTACGAAATCCCCATGGTTTATAGTTTCTCCGATTCTCTGTCTTACAAATACATTACCACTACAACTGGTGGACAATATACCGCTACTCTGATTTGGTAGTAAGGAAACGGTGTCACCAAAACCATTGGTCGAGGCACGATGATATGCCTCACGTTTTTCACTCGCTCTTGAGAAGTTCGCACGAGCCTTAAGCACTAGCGGCTCGATACCTGTTCGTCCCTGACATTTGAATAAGAATGGCTTAACTAGAACGTGAAAAGTTACAAAAACCGATCCTGGATTTCCTGGAAGGCCAATTACAGGAGTTCCCTCTATATCTCCGAAGGCTATAGGTTTCCCCGGCTTGATTAGCACTCTCCAGAAATTTATCGTGCCTAGACCTCGGATAACATCCTTGAGATAATCCTTTTCACCCACAGACATGCCACCGGTAGTAATAATTACGTCACATTCCCTTACTCCCTTGAGAAGGATATTTCTAATTAATTTCTTATTATCCTTGATATTCCCAAGATCAAGAGGAATGGCGTGAATATCACTAAGTAAAGCTTTAAGCATTGGAAGATTGGAGTTGTAGATCGAACCTTTATCTCGAACATCGTTGGGTCCCACTAACTCGTCACCGGTGGAAATTATGGCGACTCTGAGAGGCCTGAATACGCATACATTGGAAATCCCCATGGATGCAAGCAAGCCTATTTCTTGAGGACGTATTGATTTGCCTTTGACTAATGCCCGACATCCGAGTTTTACATCCTGCCCCACGGGACGGATGTTAGAGCCTTTTTTAGTGCTTTTACATATAGCGATATCATTATTTGTCCTCACACAGTGCTCTTGCGCCACCACAGTGTCAGCATTGATAGGTATTTCGCCTCCTGTAAATATCCTGGCCGCGCTATTTTTTATTAGCGGTTCAGGGGACATCCCCGGTGTAATACGCTGAGAAATGGGCAGGTAGAACTGCTTGCTAAATGCTTCTTTGTAAGAAAAGGCATAGCCGTCCATAGCGCTGTTGCAATTATGTGGCACATTTACAGGAGAGATTATGTCGGAAGACAGGATTCGATTTAAACTTTCTGAAACAGATATACTATCTGTCTGTGCTACCACCTTAGCAAGGATTTTGATTTTGTTTATTGCCTCCGTGACGGTGAGCATAATCAACCTTTATCGCGGAGGTGAGCTATAAAATTACAAGGTTGAAATGTACTGTCCAATTGCTCTGAAATGATATGATTCCATCCGGTCGCGCAGGCTGCGGTAGAGCCGGGTAAAGAAAAAATGATTGTATTGTTCGCGATACCGGCGACGCTCCTAGACTGCAGCGTTGAGCTTCCAATTTCTTTAAAGGAAAACTGACGAAATAGTTCCCCGAAACCCTCAATATTCTTGTCAAAAAGAGGAGACACTGCCTCTGGAGTGCTGTCTCTTGAGGAGAATCCTGTTCCACCATTTGTTATAATAGCCTGTATGTTGGGGTTTGCAATCCAGTCCGACAGAACGGCTCTAATCTGATAAACATCATCGCGAACAATCCTTAGGTCGTGTAGATGATGACCTTGATCCGTAAGGGCCTTTGCCAAGAATGCGCCGCTACTATCTGTTTCGTGGTCTCGGGTGTCTGATATGGTGAGAACTGCGATGCATAATGGATATATTTTTGTATCAGAGGAGGTCGCCATTTTTTTGATTTTCCTCGTTTATGTTATTCACAGGTGCTTCTTTGTATTGGCTAGTCGGCTCCGAGCAGATCAAACATCTTGGATCGACTTTTTTGGTTAACGTTATAAATCGACCGGTCTTCCCATCATACCGAATCATTTCACCATGCTGGTCGAAATGTCCAAGTAGAAGTCGTAGAACCGTCGTTGCCTGAAGTGTTCCCATCATGCCCACAACTGAATTTACGACGCCTTTTTGAGTACAGGAATTACTGAACTGATGGTGCGCTGGATTTGTGAAGCAACTCAGGCAAAGTCTCTCGTGATGCCTAAAGTCAAATCCAATAAGATGACCGTCCCACGCGGTTGCAGAGGCTGAGACGAGTGGGATCTTTTTCTCATAGCAGTGAGCGTTCAGTTTGAGTCGAGCATGAATGTTATCAGTGCAGTCGAGTATCACGGTGTAGAAATTTTCTAGAAGTTTTTCGTCAAGTTCTTTATTAAAAATAGTGATTTCGGTATCCGTATTCATTAGATTGAGAACTCGCTTGCCAATCACCACTTTAGACTGACCATAATCTTCCTCTCTATAAAGCGTTTGACGGGGCAAATTAGACGTCTCGACGACATCCGAATCGCATAAGGTTAACGATCCGATCCCCGCCCCGCACAGATAACTGGCAGCGGGGCAGCCAAGCCCCCCAAGTCCAGCAATTAGAATATTCGCGTCGCCAAAAGCTATCTGTCCTTCTTTGCCGATAGAGTCAATTGTCAGGTGGCGGTTATATCGCTGTAGTTGCTTAGCACTTAGTGACATTGAACGATACGCAAGTTTTCAAGATCTGCTGGTGTATTAACGTTATAGAAAGGATTATGCAAACCCTCGGGCCAGTCAACATAGGAAACCTTTAAGGTTTTTAATAAACCTTTGATGCTGCCATCCCTTACTTCGCCCACAGAAAGAGAGACTGTTTCCGCTGATCTCTCTTTGTGCCAGAGCGAGAATGTCGGCTGACTAATTTTGTTATATCTTACGCATGTGACATCAGAATCTGTAGAAAGTAACTTCGCATACAACTTTGCAACTAGGTCATCTGGCAAAAGAGGAGCGTCACATGGTGCGACAGCGAGATATCGTAGTTCTCTCATATGATGGCTTGAAAGTGCGCTGTGAATACCGCTTAGCGGACCCATATAGCTCTGGCCTATATCATATATTAGAGGTAGTCCTCTTTTTAGGTGTCGGTCAGACGTCGTGTTGATAACAAGTTTGCTCACTTGCGGTTTCATCCGTTTTATCACGTAATCTATAAGTGCAATACCTGAGACTAGCTTTTCAGCCTTATCCTCAGCTCCCATTCGACTGGACTTTCCCGCAGCCAATATGACGCCGCAAATTTCATTCATGAGTCAATCGCCAACGACCGGCAGCCAAATTATCTGAGACTTTTTCTCTTACCCACTCCGACCTATCTTTATAGTGGACTCTTTTCCAAAGTGTCGCTCTTGTCTTTATATAGTCCATGATAAATTGACCTGCTAGAAAGGCGTCTGCTCGGTGAAGGGCAGACACTCCGATGAACACGATTTGGTCTGACGGCGTTAATTTTCCGACTCGGTGGATTACCGTGACACATTTAATAGTCCAGCGTTCAAAGGATTCATCTACGGTCTGGCTAATGAGTTTCTCTGTCATTCCTGGGTAATGTTGGATGGACAGGTATTTTAGTTCAGAATCCCCCTCGAGGTCTCGCACTAGCCCAACAAATGTGACGACTGCGCCTGAACCCCTGCTTCTTTGTCGCAACAATCCATACTCATCACTAAGGCTAAAATCTTGAGGCTGTAAAACAATTTTCCTCAAGAGATTATCCTCCTGTTACTGGAGGTAAAAAAGCAACTTCGTCTCCAGCTACAAGGGGCTCATCCCACTGAACAATAACCTTATTGACTGCTAGTAGTATTGACGGAGAGTGCAGCTCAGACGCAAGTTTTGGGAACTTTATCGCCAACTTATTACGAATCTGGGTTGGAGTATTGGCAGTCAAAAGTGGAGGTACTCCCTCCGACAAATCTGATAGATAGCCAAAAAATTTTAACTTAACTTCGGCCATCATTGACAATCTCAGAGTTTATTTTAGTTCCACCCGTCTTCTCAACCAATTTAGTACAGGAGATCTCAATTCCCTTATCAATCGACTTACACATATCATAAATAGTAAGAGCTGCAATCGAGACAGCGGTAAGGGCTTCCATTTCGACGCCGGTTTGTGCGATTGTCTTGCAGAACGCTGTTATCTCTATACTATCTTTGCTCACACTAAATGAAATTGAAACTTTTTTTATAGGAAGTAGGTGGCAGAGCGGTATTAGTTCACTGCACTTTTTTGCCGCTTGAATCCCCGCGATCCGTGCGACACTGAGCACATCACCTTTTTTTACATTTGATTCATTAATTGCCCTCACCGTGTCGGGTTTTAGCGTCACTGTGGAAATTGCTGTAGCAGTCCTATGAGACTGAGGTTTGACTGAGACGTCAACCATCTCAGCCTCGCCATCATTATTGATATGGGTTAATTTACACATTACATTGACGTCATTTTTCATTACGATTTTTGACTTGCAAGCTGGGTTGAGTCGATCTGTATATTCACAGGAACAGACTTGAACGCGGGGGTCTTGCTCCTTACGTCTCTATCGAGGCCGGTCAGTATGTTTGCCTCTGGGTAATAAGCCATCAAGTCGCCGTCAGGCAAATCGAACATATATACTTTGACTGCCTCCATTCTTCCATGAGCTGAAATGATGTTCACCAACTGCCCCTCCTGTATTCCTAGTCGACTAATCTGACGGGCATTCATCATTACAGACCATCTTTGATCGATACCACGGTAACTATCTTGCTCTTCATAAATTATCGAGTTGAACTGCCCCTCGCTCCTGACACTCATCAGCCGATAGGGAAAAATTTTATCATTGTCTGTTGAGGAGATAGGGCTTGTTATAAATCGTGCCTTCCCACTTGGCCTTAAAAAGGTCGGAGTATGAATGAGGCGTCGGCTAATATGAAATTCCGTTTTGGCGACATCAATGCTCTTTAGTTTTTCCATACCTGGAACAGTGGCTGCGATCGCTTCGCGAATATTTTTATGTTTTTCAAATACCTTAAAATCAAATTTTTTCTCAATATTACCATCTTTAGCTCGCTGATCTAAAAGCAAATCTGCAAAGTTTGTCAAGATGTCGACCTCTGATCGTACGTTATCTAATCGATATATTCCGCCGTCGCTCATTCTTACATAATTAAACATTGACTCTTGAGTTGTTGCTTGTCGCTCCTCATCTCTGGCTGCTACTGGAAGTATGATTGCTTCGCTATTATCAAGACCTGAAATGTGGCCCCTATTCAATGTTGTCGTTAAGAACACTTTAAGTGGTATTTTATCAAAGGCTTCTCGTGTCCAAGATTCACTAGGCGTCGCCTGATATAAGTTTCCACCCATTATAAGTGCGGCATCAATATTTCCGCGATCAGCAGCCTCAATACATGCAAGTGTGTCCAAGCCTGGAGAATCCTCGGAGGATGGGAGGTCAATATCGAGATGGTTCTTTATGTTCTGGATGATGCTATTTGCTAGAACTGGTTTGACACCGATCGTGCCTATACCCTGAACATTACTGTGTCCGCGGAGTGGCAGAAGACCAGAATAACGTTTCGCAATCATCCCTCGTAGCAAGGCTATATTGGAGATATACTCAACATTTGCCACTCCATGTTTGTGATGAGTAACGCCCATTCCCCATGCGAAAACTGTATTTTCCGAGTCACCATAAACCATACCTATAGATTTAATAATATCTCTGGATAAACCTGTTATTTTCTCAATATCTGACCAAGGCGTATTCTTTATATCACTTAAAAATTCTACATAGCTCTCGGTGTGATTACTAATAAATTCGTCTGCTTCTTTTCCGCGCTCGATGACATCCTTAGCGATTCCTTTGAGTAATGCAATATCGCTCCCAATCTTGGGCTGGATATAATGTGAGGCAATTTCATCCCCACCAATAATAAGTGACTTAGCGCTTTTCGGGCGCGCAAAGCGCACTAGACCGGGTTCTTTTGCAGGATTAATTATTATTACGCGTCCTCCACGGGCTCTACAAGCTTGCAGTTTATGTATAAAACGAGGGTGGTTTGAAGCGGGATTTGCGCCAATTACAAAAATACAGTCACATCCGTCTAAGTCAGAGAGTTCTACGGTTGCTGTTCCTACGCCTATTGTTCCCGCAAGGCCAACACCTGTAGCCTGATGGCAGTAGTAGGAGCAGTTATTGACATTATTTGTGCCATATATTCTAGCTAAAAGCTGAAGCACGAAACCTGCTTCATTTGATGAGCGACCTGAGGCGTAAAAGAAACTTCTCTCGGGGAGAGTTTTCGCGAAGTGGTATGCAGCAGTTTTAATAGCCCAAGTCCAGTCGACTGGGGTAAATTTTTGGGAATCTTTGGCTTTAAATAATGGCGTGTTTAATCGTCCTAAATGTTCAAGTTGGTGTGCCGAAAGCTCACCTATTTCCGTAAGGGAATGTTCAAAAACTTCTAAGGGGATTGGCCGTTGTGCATCGGTGGACTGAGCCTGGACACTTTTGTTGCACACGGATGGAAAATCACCCTGCTCATTAGTCATTCCGCCTTTTTGGCCGCCCATGCCCAACCCGCAAGCTTTACAGGTGTTTCTTGATGTCAGTGCTTTCGCAGATTGCCTTAGACCGATTCGGCTTGCTGTTTGGAGCGTGTATAGGATTTTTTTTGCCCCGCCTCCAATTTTTGGTTTCGCCGATTTTTTCATATTAATTTCTGCTTTAGCGTGACTTTAGTAGAGTTATTCGTAATAAAGACAATAATCATCGAGCAACACTTCACTTATGTGTTCAAAAATACCACAACTAGTTGCACCATAGTGAAGGTCCTGAAAAATATTGAAAAAAAACGGGCTAATTAATAAAAAATGTTCCTTTTTTTGCGAACTTTCTCACAAGCGACTACGTAATTGATAATTATGGAAGTTTTTTAAGGTTTTGTCTTTTTTTAGCTTCTAATTTACTACGGTTTTTTTCCTGACAAAATAATAGTTGTCGCGGAGCGATTTCGTAGTTACACTTCGCGAAAAATGCACGATATGAGGGCGTTAAATATGAAGACAGCGTTTGACGAAGCGGCACTCGCGCCACTTGAAAATATATCTGAACCGAAATGGTGGACCGGCACCCCAGCAATAGATCCAACAATGTTCGTTATCGATGCATTGGAATTCAGGGATGGCATCAGTCCTCTCACCCCAAGTCAGGCTCTTGAAAGAAGGATGAGCGAGGTGTTTGATAGAGTTGGTTTGGTTCATGTTGTGAATACCGGGCTCAATGATCTTGAGTCGATGCGGTTGATAGCCACCCAAGTATTGAAGACCACAAGGAAGTACGAAGGGGGAGCTAATCCGCGGAAAAGTCTGCAAAAAAATGTTTACGAGGTCGGAGCCCCCCTCGACGCGTGGTTACATTACCATCACGAAATGGCTTATATTGGGTCTAGTACAAAGATGCTCGGTTTTTTAGCATACAAAGTGCCCAGCGAGGGAGGAGAGACCTTTGTATCAGATAATGTACAAGTCACTGATGACCTTTTGTCGACGCCTTTCGGACAAAAACTAAAAGAGAGGGGGCTTTGTTACCATCGGAACCTCACTGACCGAGAACAGTTTAAAGATCAACTGGACATCGGCGTGTATAATCATTGGCAACAGTCCATGCTGACTGATAACCCAGACGAGGCTATTGCCGAAGCCAGAAAGCGTGGCTTGCAGGCTGAATGGGGAGAAAATGGTCTTTTGAAGACGCGATATTATATTTCTGCATTTGAATATTTTCCACAGATGGATAAAAACTTACTTTATAGCAGCATGGCTGATGACAGCACGTGGTTTGATACGTGGCCGATGGTGCAGCATCTTGCTCCGGATGAGAGACCCCTAAAGCTTACTTATGGGGATGATAGTGAGATGACGGAGTCGGAAAAGCAGCAATTCCTCGATGTTTATGACCGTTACGGAATACCAATCAGATGGAATGTAGGGGATGTTGCGCTGATATGCAATTACCGTTTTGCGCACGGGCGCCCTGCAGTGCATCTCAAGGATGGTGAACATCGTGAACTGGGTGTATTGATCGGTGATGCTTTTAACCGCCTCGAGGATCGTAGTGGGAAGTGGTAGGGCACTCTACAAAATAGGCAGTAGATTTCCCCTTGAGTAAAAACCTTTGCGGCCAAGAGTTCCCAAGTCAGGTATTAGAGGAATTCAGACAGGTTTTGGGACGGAGCAACGTGCTGCTTGGGCGAGACATAATGTTCAAGCACAACGCAGATTGGAGTCTTGCTCCATCCTTAGCGCCATCTGCTCTTCTACGGCCAGATTCAACGGAAAAGCTCTCAAAAGTTGTGTCGATATGTAATTTGCATAGGCGGCCTATTGTGGTGCAGGGTGGGATGACTGGCTTAGCCGGTGGCGCGACTCCTCAGAGTCAAGAGGTCGCCATCTCCCTTGAATTGATGAGTGGTGTTGAGGAGCTTGACCCGGTGGCGATGACCCTCTCTGCGCTTGCCGGGACGCCACTCCAGGTTCTTCAAGAGGCTGCGCTTCAACATAGGCTAGTGCTTCCCTTAGACCTAGCGGCGCGAGGTTCTTGCTCAATAGGCGGTAACCTTTCGACAAATGCGGGTGGTACAGAGGTTCTACGTTACGGAATGGCGCGCTCGCTTGTGCTCGGACTAGAGGTTGTGCTCGCAGATGGCACGATTGTCAACTCAATGAATAAGTTGGTTAAAAATAACTCGGGATATGACCTAAAGCAACTATTTATTGGGTCCGAGGGAACTTTAGGGATCATAAGTCGTGTGGTGTTGCAACTCCAACCTCAATTTTTAGCAACGCATACCGCACTCTGTGCCTCAAACGATTACCACTCAGCTATAGAAGTCCTAAACGCTCTAAAACGTGGGCTCGGAGGAGGGCTGACCGGTTTTGAGGTGATGTGGGCGAATTACTATCGACGTGCTTTGCAAGTGCTTCCGTCGATAACAGATCCATTCAGGCAACAACATCCATTTTATCTCCTAGTGGAATATAAAGATAATCGTGCTGAAGAATCAGCAGAGTGGTTCGAAAGTCAACTTTACCACCAAATTGAATCGGGTTTCCTTGTAGATGCACTCGTTGCCAAATCACGGCAAGATGCCCAGATGTTCTGGCGTATTCGAGATGGTATTAGTGAGCTATTAAATTCTAAAGGCATCGTTTCAAATCAAGATATCAGTCTCCCCATACATCTGATTGAAGACTTCTCAAAAGCATTGCTAAAAAAACTCGCTGAAAATTATGAGGGTATCGACGCTCTTTTTTTTGGGCATATTGCAGACAATAATCTCCATGCTGTTGTGTATGCAGATCGAGCAGACGATGCTGAAGACATTGAACGAGATATTATGGAGCTCATTGGTGAATTCGGCGGTGCAATCACGGCAGAACATGGGGTGGGAGTGCTCAAAAAGGATTATTTGAGTCTATCTCGAAATCACGCCGAGATTGCGCTTATGAAAACCCTGAAGCAGGCGATGGATCCCGCGAATATTCTGAATAGAGGTAGGGTTATCTAGGCAACTCCGAGCGCAGAAGAGGCTGAATCTGTCTTTGAAAATGCAGTTAATAGTGCTTGTAGTGCTGCGGCGCTTGAGTCGCTGGAGGTAGCGGTCGCGAAGAAAGATTTACTACCAACTTTTACTTTAATCGAGCTTTGCGCTTCGGCATCACTTCCAGAGCCAGTTGCGTGTTGATCAAACTGCAAGATCTGTATATCACATCCGAATCGCTCGTTCAGTGCACCACAAAGAGCCTCAAGCACACCGACGCCTCGACCTTTTAAACTCTTGTTACCAACCGAGAATTGAGCTTCTACCTGTTGCTGGTCATGCTGCAGGTGGTAATGTTGCAAGTGCCACTGATCGTCAACCTTTACAAAGTAGTTTTCATATAGCGCTTTAATATCCTCTGAAGGAATTTCCTGACAGGTCCTCTCAACCTGAGCCTGAACAACTTTGCTGAGCTGAATCTGCATCCACTTCGGTAGTTCAATGTTATAATCGCGTTCAAGGACAAGAGCAACACCGCCCTTACCACTTTGGCTATTAATCCGGACTACCGCTTCGTAACGTCTACCAATATCCCTTGGATCAATCGGCAGATATGCTACGTTCCAGAATGATTGATTGTGTTCTTTGTGATACTGAATAGATTTTCGAATCGCGTCCTGGTGACTTCCTGAGAAGGCAGTGTAAACAAGCTCGCCTGCCCACGGGTGGCGTGGAGCTATGGCGATATTGGTACAGTCTTCAATCACATTGATAATTTCAACGATATTTGAAAGATCTAGCTGAGGACTTATGCCTTGCGAGTAAAGATTCATTGCCATGGTAACTATATCCATATTACCAGTACGCTCTCCATTGCCTAGAAGGGTTCCCTCTATGCGATCTGCGCCCGCTAATACTCCTAATTCTGCAGCTGCCACACCGCATCCACGGTCGTTATGAGTATGAAGGCTAATTGTAACATGCTTTCGTCTGGTTAAATGTCGACAAAAATATTCTATCTGGTCGGCAAATACATTGGGCGTGGACATTTCAACTGTCGCAGGAAGGTTTAGAATGACTTTTTGCCCGAGCTCTGGTCTCCACTCATCAAGCACGGCATTACAAACATCAATTGCATGAGTGCTATCTGTCCCAGTGAAGCTTTCGGGTGAATATTGAAAGACCCAGTCAGTTCTCGGGTGGCGCATCGCGCATTCTTTTACCCACTTGGCGCCTTGGGCCGCAATATTGATAATACCCTCGGGCGGAAGCGTAAAGACCTGATTACGTTGGACGGTTGATGTTGAATTATAGACATGAACGATAGCCTGATCGACACCGCTCAAAGCTTTATATGTCCGCTCGATCAGTTCCTTCCTAGCCTGAGTGAGAACTTGAATGGTCACATCAGCAGGGATTCGGTCCTCGTCAATTAGTTTTCGTACAAAGTCGAAGTCTGGTTGCGATGCCGAGGGAAAGCCGACCTCAATTTCCTTGAATCCAATCTTTACAAGGAGGTCAAACATATTCATTTTTTGCTCTACGCCCATGGGGTTGATGAGGGCTTGATTGCCATCGCGAAGGTCGACACTACACCAGGCGGGAGCTTTCCGAATTTGCTGATCCGGCCATGATCGATCTGGAAGTGCAATTGGCATAAAGGGAATATATTTTTTGTGATCAAACATAACGACTTCCTTTTTTTCGCATCTTGCTATTCTTGCGTTGGAATCAGAGTTTTATAATGTCGAAAAGTATAAAGCAATTTTTACGCAATTAAACATTAAATATTGCATATAAAACGATAAAAGAGCAATAAAATTGCGGTATAATGTCAAACATTAAATTTTATGGAAGATGTTGGTATGAGTAGCTTTCAGCTTGATCGTTATGATCTACATATATTAAGGGAATTACAAAAGGATGGCAGTCAATCGAATCAAGAGCTAGCCGAAAAAGTTGGTCTAACACCAGCACCATGTTCTCGACGCGTAAAAAGTCTTCGGGAGAATGGCGTTATTCGAGATTGGGTTGTACGTCTAAATGAGCGGACTATAAGTTTACATCTGACAGCTATATTGCATATTCGAATGGATAAGCACACACAGGAGCGGTTTGATAATTTCGAGCGCATCGTTTCCCAGTATGATGAGGTCCTCGAATGTTATCTGATCACAGGCCATGACGCTGATTACCAACTAAAAGTGGTTGTACCAAATATGGACCGTTACCACGACTTTCTTCTTGGAAAAATAACTCGCATCATAGGTGTGAGTGGCGTGACCTCCTCTTTTATCATGCGAAAGGCTCTCGATAGGACAGCGTTCCCGCTGAGCCTAGCGAGTTAGTTCAACAAAAGTGCGTAAGCCACGCAGATTAAAATTCTAACTTGATCTTGGCGAATATAGTTCTTCCAAACACATCGTAGAGTAATGGGAATGTGTTTGTGGACCCAACCTCATTGTTGAGCTGGATATTACTTCCAATTATTGGTGCCTGCTCATCCAGAAGATTTTTAACTCCAACTACGAATTGAATTCCTGTGAAGGTGTCATAGATCGACGAAGCATCGAGCGTGGAATATCCGCCTGTTGATTCGGTCACATAATCGGTATCGTCATCTCCGTCCTCGATAGCTGAGAGATACTTCCAAACAACCTGATGTGTCCATGCATCATAAGACCAGTCTACCGTCATTCTATGCTTGAATTCTGGAATGGGTGTGTTCAAACCGCAGTCATCATTAAAGGTTCCAAGACAGCTCGATTCTTCCGCGCTAAGAATCCGGCTATCTATCGAACGTTCCCGCAGCTTGGTACCTACATAAACAACGTTTGCGATTCCGTCGAAGAGATCGAATTGGTAATTCAGATTGATATCAAAACCAGATAATTTATGCGTACCGATATTATCATAACCCGTAAAAACCTCTATGAGTCGCCCAGAGGCGTCTCGCTTAAGATTTTTACAGGCAAAAACTATCCTACCACCATCATTGAGCGGGTTATAGCACTCTCCCACAAAGCCCGATGTACCGGGCATCCTGTACCTGTATGGATTAAAGTCTATAAAGTTTTCAATTTCAATATTGAAATAATCGATGCTGACCGAAAGGCCATCAATATCGTATGGGGTCCATACGAAACCAGTAGAAAAAGTGCCGGCAGTTTCTTCAGCCAAATCGGGATTTCCGCCAAAATTTCTGTCTACAGCAAATACAGCAATGCCTAGAGTATCAAAATTTGCCGGCGGCACCCCAGTTGCCTCACACTTGGACTGAGAAGCCAGCGCAGGTGTCCAAAAATAGCGAGCGCAAGGGTCATTAACTCCGTCTCTGTATACAATAGGCACAAAGAGCTCGGCCATGCTTGGTGACCTGAAAGCTTCATTATAAGATGCCCTAATTTGCAGGTCCTCGGTGGGGTAGTACGAGATCGCTGTCTTGTAACTTGTAGAATTGCCTGTTTGAGAGTGGTCTGATGCTCTAAATCCAAGTTCAAGTTCAAGAAAATCTATCCCAAGCAGGCCGCTAGCGAGCGGCACAAGCAGCTCAGAGAAGAATGACGTGCTATCGATCTGAGCATTAACAACACCGGGGACGTTGTGCCATCCGCTAAAAGCACCAGGCTCCAAAATAGAATTCCTGGCGCCCTCTGTTTTATTTTTCAGGTACTCGAATCCGAAGGCTGCCCCAACGGGGCCAGCATCAAATGGCATCTCAAACCAACCCATTGTGTTTCCGGAAATTGTTCCGAATATTACAGTCTGAGTATTGGTGGTGGTTTGAATTCCATCCTCAGAGATATAAGCGACCGCTTCGGAAGATACGTTACCTGCTCCAAAAATATTTATCGGAACACATGGTGAATTGTCAATAGTCGAAGGAATACATTCAGCAACGCCAGACCCGGGCACACTTTCGCGCACCATGAGAGCTCTCTGAAGCTTTTCGTTATTAATGAGGGGAGTCACGACTACATCACTGGTAACCTCTCCCCTTTGGACATAAAAGTCATACCCCCAGCTATTAGAAAAGCTACCTTCTACTCCAAATTCTATTTGTATGACCTCATAGTCACTTGTCCAAGAGGTATTATCCATCTCCGACATCCATCTACCAAGCCATCCCGGAATGTTATACTCGTAGTATCCTGCAGAGCCAATATCACCGATACAGTTTTGGTTATCATCTTGAATTAGAACTGGAAAACCTCCGGCAGCTATATTCCCTGCATAATACGAGATATCGCCTGGCTGACCCAAAAAGCATCGATTTAATTCTTGAGACGCCGATGGACTGATGGAGGCCGCGATACTATTGATTGCTCCTGCGAGTCCAAAGAAATTATTATTTGCAAGTAATGTCTGGATAGTCTGTTGTTGTTCCTGAGAGATGGGTTCATACCGAGTCCCTAAGACTCTGCCAAGCGTCTGTTTAAATGAAGAATCGACAAAGGGATTTCCATCAATCGAGAATGGTGTCTGGCTGGACGGCCATCCTATAGCCGGCGGGCCCATAGTGCCGGGCACCTCACTAGTACTCCAAGTAAGGTCTCCGTAAATACTCATTTGATCGGTCACGTCGAAGGTAAAGTTTGCTAAGAGGGCGTTTCGTTTTTGAGCCTGTTGTAAGGAACTTTCAGTATTGAGGTTGGGAAGGGTAGCAGGATCTAGAGGCTGGATGATACCACCCTCACCGAATGACCCAACTGGACTGCCAAGAAGTCCAAAGATCCTACCATCAAAAAAACCGGTATCTGACGTTCCAGGAAATTGTGTACCGCCGAATGCATCCTGAAGACCTTGATTCCGGAAACCAATCGCAGCACCATTTTCATCATATCGGTCTAACAGCCGTGTTTCCGTCAGCTCTCTGTCCGAGTACTTGACCACTGATCGGTTAGTTACATCGAAATGAACCATGTAAGTCCCGCGATAAGAAGCGAAATTCCCGCCATTAGTGATGTTAAAATTTGTGATTCCCGCATCAAGCTGGTCAAACGTAGCCTCACTTCCGAAATTCACTTCCCAGCCTTCTATGTTGTCCTTGAGAATAAAGTTAATAACTCCCGCCATAGCATCTGATCCATATGCCGCAGACGCACCACCGGTTAGAACTTCAACACGGTCTATCAGACCTATGGGGATGAAGTTGAGATCAACTGTACCGCCGTCTGCAATGCTTGGCACGAACCTCCGGCTATTCAATAATACGAGTGTCCTCTGAGAGCCTAGACCTCTTAACTCAGCTGAGGCAAGGCCGAATCCAAAATTAGAGGTTCTATCAGTTCCCCCGACGACCTGAGGCATGGAGTTGATTAAAGTTTCGACATTAGTAGCATTTGACATCTCAAACATTTCCGAAGAAATAGTGGTGATAGGCGCATTGGAGGTGAAGTCACCTTTCGGCAAAAGTGAGCCGGTAACCACAATAGATTCTATGACAGGAAGCGAGTCTTTTGACTGAATAGCGGATAGATCCACATTTTCTTGCGCGCCTAATGGACCAATGCTTAAACCCGAGAGGGTCAAAAGTTTCAACAGCCGAGTATGCGACCGCAGAACTCGGTTTAGCAATGAGTAAGACACAGTTTCCTGATTGCGCACTCTTTTCTCCTTTTTTGTTACGTTATTTCTG
>PCCK01000039.1 GCA_002731695.1 Porticoccaceae bacterium | reverse complement strand
GGATATTATGGGATAATAAGTGCTGGACTCGTCCGATACCGTCCTGTAGAATCTAAGACAAAATGTGGGGTAAAATGTGGGGTAAGATATGGCCGCTCATAACTCAAATCGACTTAGTGCTTTATTTATAAAAAAGATATCAGAACCAGGTAAATATGGCGATGGTTATGGGCTGTATTTGGTCGTTGCCAAAAGTGGTGCTAAACGCTGGGAGCAAAGAATTACCATTAACGGAAAACGACATGATATAGGTCTTGGAAGTACCTCACTTATATCGTTAGAGGAGGTGAGGGAGATTGCCATTCGTAATAAGCGAATGATTAAAAATGGCGGAAATCCTCTTAAGGAGAAAAGAGCAAAACAGGCAAACGACAAAAGTTTAATAGAAATTGCACTAATTGTTCATAAAATGAATTCCAAAACATATAAAAATGAGAAATACGCGGCTCAATGGCTTTCTTCTCTTGAAAATCATGTATTCCCAAAGATTGGCCAAAAAAGTGTATCCTCTATCAATTCAGCCGATATCTTATCTGTTTTATCTCCTATTTGGGTAGATAAACCAGATACCGCGAAGAAAATTAAGCAAAGATTATCACAAATCATGACCTGGGCTAAAGCAGAGGGGTATCATTCTTCAGATAACCCCGTAGACCTAGCAACACTTGCTTTACCAAAAGTTTCAGCTCAAGGAAGGCACCATGAAGCACTTCCTTATCAAGAGGCCCCAGAACTAATTGAAAGACTATATGGGAGCCAAATTAAACCCTCTACGCGCCTTGCGCTTGCGTTTCTATTACTTACAGCCACGAGGCAGTCTGAAACATTGGGAGCTCGCTGGGATGAAATTGATTTAGAAAAACAATGCTGGGTTATCCCCAAAGAGAGAATGAAAGCTTCACTTGAACATAAGGTGCCGCTCTCTAAACAGGCTTTAGCAGTCCTTTTAGAGGCAGGAGAGCGTTACGGCTCTCAAGGATTAGTCTTTCCAAATCCTGATACAGGTAAGCGTTTGTCAGACAATACGTTACGGCTATCTTTGCAAAAAAGATTAAAGCTAAAAACCACTACCCATGGTCTTCGTTCCACTTTTAAGGATTGGGTAAGTGAGACAACTCGCTATGATAATGAGACGTCCGAAATGGCACTAGCACATATCGTGAGTAATAAAGTAGAGGCAGCTTATAGACGAGGTAATTTATATGAAAAAAGAGTGTCTCTTATGAACGATTGGGCAAACTTTTTATATAGGAGAGAAGAAAAAGTAATTAGACTTGTTGAAGGACATAATAGATGAAGCAGGAGCCCAGGGTTACACCGACCTTTCTTCGATTAAAACATATTATCGGAGATAATAAGAAAAACATCCAACCCATTATCCCAGTCTCTAAGTCTGCTTGGTGGGATGGGATTAAAAGAGGTATATATCCAAAGCCAATAAAGCTATCTGAAAATATGACTGTTTGGCGATCCGATGATATTCAAAAACTGGTTGATGATATTGTTGAGGCCAATTTCCAATAGAGAAATCTCCTCAAATTTTAACTTTAAAAATTATTTTTTCGTGCGCGGTAGGCGTTTGTCCTCTAAAAAGTGTGACATATGGGACGAACATGGGACGAGCACTACTATAAAAAACAATAACTTAGAGTCAACGTCCCAACGTCCCACTCGTCCCACGACTTTTTTAAAAAACTTTTTTTATTTTTCATCAGAATACACTATATGACACTCTCGGAAGCTCTGAGAAAACGTCCATGCTCGCAATTAGGGGCATGGTCCGGGCACCGAGGACCATCTAAGCACTCCTTAACATTAAAGAGTGTTGGCTCAATCCAAGTTGTGTCAACTGTGTAGGGGAGAAGGGACATTGCAAATTTTATCACAGCATTTTGATACAAGCCTATCCCAAAACCTTATTCAATTGATGAAAATTGCTTGATCTTTTCTTGTGAAATTAACGCTCCTTTATTCTGCACAACAAATGCTGAGGCAGCTTGTGCTGCTCGCGCTGATTCAAGTGGAATTTTTCCTAACAATCTACATGCTAAATAGGTGCCATTGAAACTATCACCAGCACCTGTAGTATCCAAAGCTCTCTTGGGCTTATTTATTTCAAGATAATCAATTTTATCAGGTGTAATAATTGCTGTTGGTTCAACACCATTTTTTAAGATAATTTCAGAAGGGCCCCATGACCTGATTCTATTTATGGCTGAGAGATATGTTTCATCACCAAAGCCTTCCATTTCGTCATTGAAGGTTGGCAGCATTATATCTACAAGCGCGCATATCTTTTCAGTAAATATTTGCATTTGATTTTTATCTTTCCAAAGAGACGGACGATAATTCGGATCATATGCTATTATTGCCCCCATTTTTTTGGCTTCCTTTAAAGCCATGAGAATATTTTCACGACCCGTATTACCTATTATAGCAGCTGTTATTCCTGATAAATAAACCAATAGTCCGTTATTTAGTTGTGATTTTAATATGGCTAAATTTCCCCCAATTTTCCTTGCTGCCGAGTTATCTCTCCAATAAGAAAAGGTTCTTTCACCGTTTTCGTCTGCGGAAATACAATATAAGCCAACGGTTCTGTCTAACTCACGAAAAATATGGCTTGTGCCTAATCCAGATTGCTTCATAAACTCGATCATCTCATCAGAGATATAGTCACTACCAACTCTTGTGATATATTCAATTGGAATACTTTTTGGCAAGATTGCTCTCATTGCCCAGGCTACATTCAACGTATCTCCAGCAAAACCTCTTTTCCAAGTTTCTGCATTATTTTTGAAGAACTCCACCATGCATTCACCGATGCAGATTATTTTTCCTGAACCTTGAATATATTTGAAAGCCATACTTAATTTCCACGTTGTTCATAAAGTATTTTTTGCCAAAACCTTTTTTGGCAGTTTATATCTCTTAAATTTCAAAAAGTACTTCATTGCTAATAACGTCTGACATACTTGAATTCATCATATCTTGCAAAACATCGTAAACTTGTAGCCAAAACAACCTATTTTTAGCTAGTTCCCCTGTAACTAGATTTAATTTTAAGAGTTGACTAGATAATATTTCGGGGCTTTCACTCAATTCTAATTTTATAAGTTCATCCGCTCTTGGGTCACGTAAATTGTAAGCTTCGCAATCGTGTGTAGATTTTGAGGTATGCCTTAACCAAGCTGCTGTTGAGAAGGCAAATGGCCGCAAAAAACTCTTGGTATAATTTGTGTTTGGTATTGCTGAAAAAATGCGCAACGGCAGTTTTTCTGAACCATCCATTGCTATTTGGAAGGTTTCGTGTGCAATCGCAGTATTGCGAAATCGTTCTATCAAATCTGCGGCGTAAACTTTAAAGTCAATTCCTTCAACTGGCTCAAGCGTTGTGAGGACGACCTGCATGTGACGCTCGACCAATTTTACAAGGCGAGAATCAGTCATCACATCTCGGACATATTTATATCCGCAATGAAACCCGACGTAAGCTAACATCGAATGTGTCCCATTTAGCATCCGAAGCTTCATTTTTTCAAATTTATTCACATCCTTTGTGAAAATTGCGCCTGCTAGGTCCCAATCGGGTCGCCCAGATGAAAAGTTGTCTTCAATTATCCAATGGAAAAAAACTTCTGTTTCAACTGCTGCATTGTCGATAAGGCCAGTTGCGGTAGTTGCTTCTTCTCGCGTGCTAGCATTCGGAACAGGCGTAATTCGGTCTACCATGGTTGAGGGAAATGCAACGTTAGATGAAATCCAGCTACAAAGTTCAGGTGTTGTGCGATTAGCGAAGTCCATAACGGCATTGCGAACCATTTTTCCATTATCCGGTAAATTATCGCAACATAGTATAGTGAAGGCAGGATAATTATTTTCCCAGCGGATTTTTAAAGCCTTAACAAGTAGTCCAATGACACCAATTGGATTATCGGGATTAGCTAAGTCATGTGCTATTGAAGAATGAGAGGTATCACATCTTCCTTTGTCGCGGTCAAATCCATACGCTTTTTCTGTTACTGTAATAGAGACGATTTTCGTTCCAGGCGAAACCATCGTTGTCAGAATTTCGTTAAAATCGTCAAACAAACAAAGAGCTTTTGCTATTGAACCAATTATTTGATGATTAGTGCCTGAGACGCTCTTTGAAAGAAGAGTGTATAAACAGTCTTGTGGCATTAAATCTTTACTTGCATTCGATGATCTAAGCGAAACGCCAACGATCCTCCAGTCACCCGGTTTCTTTTTTAAAACTTCATGTGTGATTGCTGCTTGATGAGCTTTATGAAACGAACCTAAACCAAGATGCACAATACCGACACCAAAATCTTCAGTGTAGTATTTTGATAAATATTCTCGAGGCACATTCGCGCTCTTTAACAATCTCAAACTCATGAGGCTATACTCTCGTTTCTAATGCTGCTATTGCTCCACGCAATTCGGCAAGCCCTTTAAGCCGACCAATGGACGGATAACCTGGTTGAGAATTACGCTTTACATCATCAAGAATATCTTGTCCGTGATCTGGTCTCATAGGGATTGACCAGTCTTCTCGGCCAATATCCCGTCTGCGTTTTTCTTCTTTCAAGGCAGCTTCAAGCACACAAAGCATGTCAACATCTCCTATGAGATGGCCGGACTCGAAAAATGACCCCACTACATTTTGACTTTCACGTTTGACATTCCGTAGATGAAGAAAATGTACACGATCACCTAAGCGTTCTATCATTCCAGGAAGGTCGTTATCCGGTCTTGCACCCAAAGACCCTGTACATAGGGTTATTCCATTTGAGGGGATATTTACTGCTTCGATAATCGTTTGGTAGTCGGCTTCTGTAGACATTACCCTTGGCAGCCCAAGCAATGGAAATGGAGGGTCATCTGGATGACAACACAAACGTACCCCTAAATCTTGAGCAACAGGTGCGACCTCAGACAGAAATGTAATCAAGTTTTCCCGCAATTTGTGCTCGGAAATTTCACGATATTCTGCAATATGCTGGCGTATTTTGTTGATTGAAAACTTTTCGGTAGCGCCAGGCAGGCCAGAACTTATGTTCTCTGCTAAAATGTCTATCTCTCTTTTTGACATCCGTGCAAATCTCTTACCCGCTTCAGCCTGCAGGCTTCCATTGAAGTCAGTAACCGCACCACTTCTTTTTAAGACGTGCAGGTCAAAAACTGCAAAATCTATAATATCAAACCGCAAACAGGTTGCGCCTGTTCCAATACGCCATTTTAGTTCCGTACGAGTCCAGTCAAGAATAGGCATGAAATTATAGCAAATTACCTTAATCCCAGCATTTGAGATGTTTTCGAGGCTTGTACAGTAGTTTGCGATATGTTCCTGCCATTTACCCGACTTTTTCTTAATATCTTCGCTTACTGGTAAACTTTCGACAACACTCCAGACGAGCCCAGAAGGACTACCATCACTCATGGTAGATATTATCGATTGACGTTCTTTGATTTCATCAAGCTCCCATATTAAGCCGGCCGATTTATGGTGTAGTGCCGATACAACGCCTGT
This sequence comes from Porticoccaceae bacterium, assembly GCA_002731695.1. Lineage (GTDB taxonomy): Bacteria > Pseudomonadota > Gammaproteobacteria > Pseudomonadales > Porticoccaceae > TMED48. The sequence goes on along the minus strand of PCCK01000039.1, from coordinate 3,699 downwards.
CGCACCTGCCTGTGCAACGTCAGAGATGGTAACCAAATCTTGTGGTCCAAACCAACGCCATGTTTCTTGCATTTTATTCTCCTAAATTTTGCCTATTATATGCAAAGACTAAGCCTAATAAAGCATAGTTATTCACAACCGGTAAGCACGCTTGGCAAGATTAAAAGTTAAATCTTGTGCTAATTCGAAGGCTTCATCTTCACGCAATCGACCAGATGTGATAAGCGAAGCGAGAAATGAACAGTCCACTCTGCGTGCAATGTCATGACGAGCTGGTATTGAGCAAAAAGCCCGAGTGTCGTCGTTAAATCCCACTGTATTGTAAAACCCGGCTGTTTCAGTTGTCATTTTGCGGAACCTGTACATTCCTTCTACACTGTCGAAGAACCACCAGGGTGGTCCAAGTTTCAAAGCAGGATAAACACCAGCTAGCGGAGCTAGCTCCCTACTGTAGGTTGTTTCATCTAGTGTGAACACTATTACAGTGAGCTTTGGTTCATGTCCTACAACTTCTAGCAACGGTCGCAGATAATTTACGTAATCAGCTTTGGCTGGAATATCAAAACCTTTATCAGACCCGAAGCGCTGGTAAACTTTGGATGAGTGATTTCGCACTGATCCAGCATGGATCTGCATGACCATACCATCATCAATGCTCATTTTTGCCATTTCGGTCAGCATCTGAGCCCGAAATAGCTCTCTTTGCTCAGCTGTACTATTTCCATTCACTACATCGTCAAACAAGGTTTCCGCTTCCTTTAAAGATAAATTTGCGGTGCGAGCAGTTGGATGACCGTGATCGGTGGCAGTTGCGCCGTGCTCACGGAAGAATTTCCGTCGAGACCGATGCGCGTCTAGATAACCCTGCCATGTTGTGGGGTCACAATTTGTAAGCTTTCCGAAAATCTGTAAACTCTCGAAAAAATTAGGGTGGTCTGGATCTGTTAGAATGTCGGGCCGATAAGTCGTGATCACTCGTCCATTCCAACTCGAATTTGCAATCTCACGATGGGCTTGAAGAGTTTCTAAGGCACCCTCAGTCGTCGCCATGACATCAATGTTGAAACGATCGAAAAGAGCACGTGGACTAAAATTAGGTAGTCTAAGAGAATTATTTATTTCATCATAGATCTCATCAGCAGTTTTTTGTGATAGAACCTCTTCAATTCCAAAAACTTTTTCTAGCGAATAGTCGATCCATAAACGAGAGGGAGTTCCTCTGAACAAGTAGTAATGAGAGGCGAAGCACCGCCACACTTGTCTTGGGTCTATTTCGACTTCCTCGTTATCCGTTGGACTAATACCAAGCTCCTCCAAAGTTACACCTTGCGAATATAGCATCCGAAAAACGTAATGATCTGGTGTCACAAACAATGCTGTGGGGTTTTCGAATGGCTCATCCTTTGCAAACCACGTAGGATCCGTATGCCCATGTGGACTTATGATTGGAAGGTCACAAATGCTTGTAAATAGTGCCCGGGCGAGACTCAACCCCCTTGAGTCAGAGGGGAATAGACGATCATTATCCAATAGGCTCATACTTCTTTCCTTCAAGTAGGCAGTTTTTAATCCCCATCTTTTGAAAACACAGCCGCTTTCGCCCAGGTCAAAGTGCAAGGTCCATATCCACGCCTTGCTGCCTCGATTTGCATTACCTGAGAGTTATCTATGAATACATTTACTTTTGGCCCGTAGGCATTAACGAAATAGGACATTACGTCTTGATTGTCTGCCTCGAACATCAGATCACGAACTTCAAAATCCGCCGCAAAATCATCCACAAAATCCCAGCGTTCCTCTCCTGATTTCACATTTTCAAAAACGCCTTCTGCCTCAACTAGTATTTTCCATGCTCCATTCTCTAACGCACGCTTTGCCTGTGCCTTTTTGCGCTTAGCAAAGGTTCGCCCATCAACAACAGGTTCGTGCGCAAAAGATAACCCACATTCGACAAGAGGCTTCATTCCTTTGTTCTTAATATATTCAAGCAGTTCTGCAAGATCTTCGTCATCAATGGCTCGGGCAATCACGGAAATTTCTATCACATCTACGCCTAGTTCTGCGGCGTAGTTAATTACTTCCATAGCTGCCTTTGAGCCTGCGCTCAGTGCTTGGTCCATTATTGGATTGCCCACTGCAATAAGCACATCTTGATCATGGCTGCGCTGAATTGCCTTTTTGATTTCCTGCTCTGGGATAAAAGTCAACTGATTAGTGCCAAGTTTAACGATATCAGTGAGAGCACTATAGCAGTTTAAGAAGTCCGCAAAATTTTGTCCTAAAATTTTCGGAGCACGTACGTAGTTTATACCACTAGTGCGAGGTTTGGCTTCTCTTTCTATCATGCCACTCCTCTTTTCTACATAATTCTTTTCATTTTTCATTCTATTTCCTTTTTGCAAATAGGAGGCAGTATTCTACTGCATGCCGCCTAGCCACCAAGGCAAGGGGATTATTTCAGAGATTAACCCAGCTGGATATTGAAGAGTTAGTACACCTGACATTGTCCAAAGTATCACAAGAATAGCTATTGAAAGAGTGATTGCAACAAATAAACTGCGGCGGTTGTGAAGTAATATAAAACCATTAATCAATGCAACGGCAGCTAGCGGAAACCCAAGTAAGAAAACTAATCCGAGGAAAATAGGGATAAATGAAAAAGCTCTCACTTGGTCTAAAAACCTACCTTCACTTTCAAAGATGTTACGAGATATGGCTCGAAGCGCGGTATTGTCAGAGACCACTCTTTCTGTGGCAGGAATTTGCCGCAACGTCTGCAGTGTGGCTATAGTAAATAGTAAAACCAGAAGAAGTATGCTAAGTGCGATAGGGTAAATACTTGCTCGAAAATCTAGCTCCATCACTTGAAAAATCATACTGATGGGGAATATCGCTACTAACCAAGTAAACAGTGTTTGCGTTCGCTTTTCTAAAATGTCAGAACCTATTTGTTGAAACATTTTTTGCCTTAAGAGCAAAAAGATTGTCGCTAATGCCAAAACAATTAGGATTACAGATCCTGTGCGATAAAGGAAAGACATTCCATACGCTGCGCTTACTTGATAACTTAGTAGTTCAATTTTAGGTGAGAGAAAGAAACCGATCAAAAGTGCGGGGCGTGACCATCCGAAAGTTTTGAAGATCACACCCACAGCGCCAAATATCATCAGTGCAGCAAAATCAACCCAATCACGCCCGTTGTTAAATGTTGCGAAGAAGATCAAAACTACAAGGATAGGCGCTAAAATATAGAATGGAACTCGTGTAAGTTGAGCCATCGGACGGGCTAAAAATAAGCATAGTCCTGCCCCGAAGATATTTGCTACGGCAAGAGACCAAATGATTAGATAAGTAATGTCAAGCTGAGTGGTAACCATTTCGATTCCAGGCTCTATTCCGACTAAAATAAGGCCGCCAAGCAGAAGCACCTTATTACCGGATCCGGGTATTCCAAACAGGATTGTAGGTATTAATGCCCCACCTTCTTTTGCATTATTCGCAGCTTCTGGAGCTATAACTCCGCGAATATCTCCTGTTCCTAGTGTTTCCGGATTTTTAAGAGTTTGTTTTGCATGGCTATAAGCAATCCAATCTACAACGGTACCTCCTAGTCCAGGCAAAGCACCCACAAGCACTCCCACAGTAGAGCACCGAATTATAAGGAACCAGTTTTTGATGGCATCTTTCATACCAAGCAGC
>PCCK01000038.1 GCA_002731695.1 Porticoccaceae bacterium | reverse complement strand
ACTAGACGTCCTATCAAAATGCAGTTCATTAGAGCTTAATTGATACCATTGATCGCTTTCTAGTTTTTCAATGCTGTCTGTAGTATGGTGTAATTTAGCCCAACCGGAAGTAATAAAACCAAGTATAAGCGTGCGTTCTCCAAACTCAATTCGCACTGGCAAAGGGCCGTCTATTTTGAGGTTTAGGCTTAAGTGATCGAGCCCACTCTTAAGCGGAATTAGCCTCACAGCAAGCTGTACTGCATCTTCCTTCCAGTTCAGAGTCTGAGGCTTGTGAAATGGGCACTTCATGTCCAAATCTGAAGATGACTGTATTAGGATGCCTGTCTTGGTACGTTTCAAAATCGGTTTACTTATTGAGACTCAGTATCAAATTGTGTTTCAGCTAAGTTAAATACTAAGATTCAACTGAACTAAAGGTAAAAGATGTAGTTCTATGGCAAAAAGTTTTAAGTAAGTATTTTGCGCATAATCTGTTTAATTCTCTTCAATCTTAAACATGCGTTTTATGGCTCCCTTATTTAACAAAAATTATTCCTCTAGTGAAGGAACTCATATCCCCCATGTGGTTATATTAGGAGGTGGGTTTGCTGGTTTAGCTGCGGGCAAGGCGCTGGCCAAGCAACCAGTTAAAATCACTCTTGTTGATAAAGAGAATCACCACCTCTTCCAGCCGCTACTTTATCAAGTTGCGACAGCTGGGCTCTCTGCTGCCGACATTGCGCAGCCGCTACGGCATATTTTCTCTGGCCAGTCTAATTTGACAACATTGATGGATGAAGTGGTGGATTTTGATTTGGATGCTTCAAAAGTTCATCTACGTACGCAGAGCCTCAGTTATGACTACATGGTTATCGCGCTCGGTGTTACCACTGGATATTTTGGTAATTATGAGTGGGCTCGCTACGCGCCTGGCCTTAAGACCCTTGATGAGGCAACGGAGCTTCGCCGTAGGGTTCTTTTAGCTTTCGAACGTGCAGAATTAGCGAATGATTCAGATGAAGTTTCCTTATGGCTAACTTTCGTTGTTGTTGGCGGGGGTCCTACTGGCGTCGAGTTAGCTGGAGCAATTGCTGAGCTTGCTCAGCACGTGATGGCCAAAGACTTTCGGCATATTGACTCAACCAAGGCGGAAGTACATTTAATCGAGGCGGGTCCTCGATTATTAAGTGCATTTCCTGAAGGGCAGTCCGATTATGCACACAAGCGCTTAACGCGCATGGGCGTAAAAATTCATTTAAGCGAGCCGGTTACAAATGTTTCTTCGGATGAAGTTACTCTAACTCAATCAACGATCTGTTCAGGTACAATTCTTTGGGCTGCTGGAGTGGAGGCAAATTCTGTTGCTAGTAAACTTGGGCAGGTTCCAAGAGATCGCGCAGGTCGCCTAGAAGTGGGGGCAGATTTAATGCTGCCAAATTTTGATAATGTTTTTATAGCTGGCGACTTAGCTCGATTGTCCGATTTTAAAGGGAAGCCAGTGCCCTGCCTTGCCCCGGCAGCTACACAGATGGGTCGACATGCAGCGAAACAAATTGCTCAACACTTAGCGGGTAAACCGGGTGCGCCTTTTGTCTATTTTGATAAGGGTAATATGGCAACCATAGGGCGCAGTAGCGCCGTGGCTAATTACCGTAAAATTTCAATAAATGGATACTTTGCTTGGGTTGCTTGGCTAGGGGTTCACCTTGTTTTCCTCATGGGTATGCGCAATCGTATCAGTGTTTTCCTTAATTGGGCGTGGTCTTACTTAGCTTGGCGGCAAGGCGCTCGTATAATAACCAAGAAATTACCTGGTAGAAGCGATGGGGCAACCACCACCAGCTCGACCTAGAAAGTTGGGCTAAAGATAACCACGTTTGGTTTGCCTTTGCCTGGTTTGCCTATCCTACGGGTAAGCTCCCAGCCCTCAATTTGAATTTCTAAATCGGCGGGTAGCTCTAGGATTGCGCGTGTAGTTTTTACGCTACAATCATTAATGACAGTAGTAAATATTCGGCCAATATTGCTAGCGATGCTGGCGTAGGGAGGGTCAATAAAGAGCAAGTCGTATTTTTGCAGTTTTGCTTGGCTACTATATACATCCTGCGCTACAATTTTCGTCATTCCTTTTTTTAGGTTACAAGAGCGAGTAACCGCCGCAGTATTTATTTCCAGGCATTTGATGGCGGCACGATTATTTTCTACAAAGCATACGCTAGCTGCACCTCGACTTAATGCCTCCAGGCCATAACTTCCAGTCCCTGCAAAGAGGTCAAGGNCCTGGCAGTTCTGTACGCTTGCTCCAAGGCTTGAGAAGACAGCTTCACGCATNCGGTCTGTNGCCGGCCGCGTGATTATCTCNNTCGGCACTTTGAGCNTTATNCCACGTGCGCGCCCTCCAGTGATACGCATAATTATTAAGCTGTNAGTGAGTTNAANGTATAAAAATATGCGAGGCGCTTATTTTAGCGTACTGCGTGCCAGACTTTTAGCAGGCTTTCAACAAGCTTGGGNAGNTCAGAAACTGGAACCTGACTNGCGGCATCTGAAATGGCACTGCTTGGCTCNGGGTGNGTTTCTATAAAAACNCCANTTGCACCTGCNGCAANNGCTGCNCGNGCNATNGCTGGNACNTGCTCGCGCTCACCGCCACTTTTNCCATTTNCTGCTCCTGGTAGTTGGACACTATGAGTGGCATCNATNANAGTTGGGTGNCCATTTGCATTCATCGTATTAAAACTGCGCATATCAACAACTAGATTNTGATACCCAAAAGTACTGCCNCGCTCAGTCTGCCATATTTCTTGCGCGCCTGAATNTTCAAGCTTTTGTACAACAAATTGCATTTCTTGNGGGGACANAAATTGCCCNTTTTTNANATTGATCGCACANCCTGTNGCNGCAGCAGCTACAAGTAGGTCNGTCTGCCGACACAGAAAAGCGGGAATTTGTAGTGCNTCCACAACCGTTCCAAGCGNCGNGCATTGATCGGGCAAATGAATGTCAGTAATTGTGCGAAAGCCGTATTCTTCACGAATAGTTTTAAAGATTTCTAGGCCTGCGTCGATACCAGTACCCCGCTCACTTTTGCTTGATGTGCGGTTAGCCTTATCAAAGGATCCTTTAAATAAAATAGTTAAATCAGAGTGCTTTTCCTCCAGTTGCTTAAGCGTATCTGCGACTGTTCGGCAGATGTCTAGGCTTTCGAGTGAGCACGGCCCGGCAAGCAACAAAAGTTTATCTGGATCATAAATCATATATCTACATTGTAGAGTTTAAGATGGGACGCCAAGCCACAAAGCAAAGGATCTTAGCTAAAAAAAACTTTTGTATCTGCCTGTGTTTTGTTAATTGAAGATAATGTTTAATTGTTTTATTCGTGTGGCATGCAGTCTACTTCTTTTGATTACTTATTGCTCAGCCGATGATGCGGCACAGCTTTTACCTTATTTAGAACAGTTGGAAGGGCGCTGGGTCGGTCATTATACAATTCATACTTCGATTAATCAGTATAAGGAAGAGTTCACAGTAGAGCAGCAGTACTGGATGCAAGATGGAGAACTGCTTGGGGTGTTCGCCGCCATGCGCTCTAAGGGCCTAGAAAGTGCTAGCTCTAGAACGTTTATTCAAGACGGTAGGCTTATTTTAATAGTCAGCCGGTCAAGTGGGGAGGAAACCTATATTGGAGTATTGGCTGAAGATTGGTTGATTTGGCTGCCCGAAGATGTTGAGCGCGCTAATCAATACCAGATCCGTGAGAAGATTGTGCGCCACGCGGGTGGCTACCAGCTTATCTCGGAAAGCTTTGAGACATATGAGACCAAAAACGGACCCGCAAAAATACGAATAAGTGGCTCCTTACTCCTATCCACCAATTAAAGAGCGATATTTGCTAGTGTTGTATACAATTAAGTAGACTAGCTATTTTTAACGATTCTCCAAAATACTCGCTGCTCGCTACTGTTAGCAGGCACAGGCCAAATCATTGCGGTTTTGTCGGCATTAATATTGCTATCAATCACGACCCAGTCATCAGCAGCTAAGGTCAATGATTGCTCCATGCGGTAGGAGGCTCCGAGATCGGCATTCCAACGTAAAGAGACCGAGCCATCTGTGGTATCGATTACAGTCGATGCGACAATAAACGGCTCTTCATAAGCGTAGCAGCGCACATGGTCGACGTAGAAGGATGTCCCAATGGGAGCGCCGTTTACAGTTAAGTTCAACGAATTAATTTCCCCGGTTCCAGTACTAGGAGCCGTGTAGTCTCCTTCAATTAAGCTAAAAGCATCGCTTGTCGCAGTGATCTGATCGATATCTGGATAGGTGGTTACACTTCCTGATAGATCTTGCACGATTCCTAATCGAATGGTCTCGCTATTTGCATTTCCAGCCAGTTTGACCCATGCAGAGAAATGGTAGCGTTTGCCTGGCTCGAGGACATTGGTGAGAGCTTGTTTAATCCCATGCCAGGGCTGATTTCGATCGCTGACTAATACGCAACTAGTCTGTTCATACTTTTCAGTATTGGAGATCTCAATGTTAACAGTAGAACCAAAATTTTGCCAACTATCCTGCCCATTTTCAAAGCCTCCATTTAGAATTAGTGAGCTTGAATTCTTAAAGCCGAGGGCTGCGAAGAGTTGCTCTTTGAGGATACTCTTTGTGGAATTATAAGAACTATTGTTTGCTTGGTTTATCCATTCATTCGGGTCATATCCAAGCGTGTCCTTTGTATGGTCGTAGAGTTCTTCGGAACCATCACTGCAATACACATAGTGGTGATCTGTGGATCGAGCCGAATGATGATTGAGTGCCCAAGGGCTTTGCGTGTGATTAGCAATCGCTACTTTGCCGTGTAGGTGAGATAAGGATACATCATATCCATCCCAACTACCGGAGCTTGGGTTCGCCAGTAGTGGGGATAAGTCGTGCCCGTCTAGTGCAATATTATTTCCTCCGCTGTTGGGGTCCGCCGGCATGCCGCATAAAGCATTTAAGGTTGGATAAAGGTCTATCAGGGACACTGGCAGGGCGCAGGTTTGATTCGCTTGTGTGACGCCCGGAGCATAAATTACTAAGGGCACACGAGTGGTTTCCTCCCAAGCGCTAGTTTTACTTTTGTGGTCTTTTTCGCCAAGATGAAATCCATGGTCACTGGTGAACACAATAATGGTATTGTTAGCGTAGTTGCTTGTTTCAACTGCATTTATAATTGTCCCAACTTGATGGTCTACAAATGCCACAGAGGCTAAGTATGCTTGAACGAACTTTTTCCACCATTCATTGTTACCACTGCCTGCATTCTTATGGTTATCGATTCCGACGGAGTAAGACTTAAGGATGTCAGGAACGTCATCTAAATCATTCTCCAAATAGGGAGGCAGTTGAGCTATGTTGTTACCATTCGAATCCCTAAAAGGTTCAAAGAACTCATCAGGAACATACATAGGAGTGTGCGGCCTATTCATGCCAGCGACTAATAAAAAAGGCTTATCATGAGTAGCCTCAAGTTTAGCCGTCACCCACTCAGCCGTCACTTCATCGGGCATAAGATCACGATCGCTAGGGCTATTATAGTTAAAGTCATTTCTCTTCAAAGACCAGCCGGTGTATCCATTTACAGTGGGCACAGAAGCAAGTGACGCAAAGCTACCATAATAGGTACGGATGCCTGCTGGCATATCAGGGTGATATGTGCCTATCCTATCCTCAGTTGGCGTACCAGCGGCTGTCTCTCTAAAAGTCTCACCATCCCATGGGAAAGGCCCGAAATCAGAGTCTCCGGGAGTATAACCAGCTACTTCTGGAGTAAAAACAGTATTATCCGGGTGTCCGTTATGAAATACTTTACCACTTCCCCAAACATTGTATCCTCCAGACTTGAAGTGCTCCATAAGTGTGATCGCATCACTAAGCTTGGTAAATTGCCGCCATTTGTTGCTTTGTTGACTGTAGCCATAGTAACCGGAGGTGCTTGGCAATAGTCCAGTCCAAAGGCTAGCCCGCGAAGGCCCACATATGGGGGCATTACAATGTGCGTTAGTGAAGCGTACTCCTTTTTCAATTAAGTCGTTAATGTTTGGAGTATCCGCTTGAGCGTGACCTCCCATTCCTTCTATTGAATCATTTAAATCATCACAGATAATGAAAATAACATTTGGCTGTGTTGCCATTGCCGTTAGCTGGATGAATAAACAGCATAGAATATACAGTGAAAATCGCACGGCACAGCTACTAGAAGGGATGTTTTCGAGGCGTCTCAATTTAAATAAGGATAGAAAATCAGTAAAAACACTTAGAGTTCATAACGCCATAAAAACCGTGTAATAAAATGTTAAATTTAATAATTTAACATTTTATTAAAACAATTTGGCGTTATTTAGCCTCATAACTGCCAGTGCTCTCTGCAATGATTTTAGTTAAATTGTCACGTAATGCGGATTCAATTTCATTCGTAGTTATCCATTGTTCAGCATCCTTAGGCGCCGTCTTCACCCAGTTACTTAAACTCGCACCGAGGCGCTCCATTCGTTGTTCAGGCTCGCTAATAGTATTGGCCCAAATTGTAGCTGCCTCTGGTTCATAGCGCTGTATGGATTCGCTAAATCCAATAATTGCTGCGTCGCGCTGATCGCCAGCTCCCTGCTCACTAAGCCACTGGGATGCGGCGATTGAATCAGTCTGTGCCCATACTTGCATAAGACTTCGAGGAGACTGCGCGGAGTATAATGGGTCAGATGGGCTGAGGCTAGCTAACCACTGCGCGGCAGCTAATGGATCTTGCTTCGCGCGCGCTTGCACATGTTTGGAAAGAAGCGAAGAAATATCTGAAGAATTCGAAGTGTTAGTGTTTGGCTGCGCAATTTCGCGTAAAAAGAGCTCTGCATCAGCGGAGCTTTCGAGTGTAAATGCTTCCACTGTTGATTCGAGTAGCTGGTTGTTGCCATAAAATTCAGCTTCAGTGAGTGCCCAAACAGCGGCGGCTTGCGGATCTATTTCTATCCACGCATCTGCTAGCGCTGTCGATACATCGTCACGCAGAGGACCTTGCGGTAATGCCGACACCCAAGCAGCTGATTGCTCTGGCTGCGATTGTAACCAGGCGACCGCTAGTGATTGAGCCGCAGTAATTTTACTGCCATCATTAGCCATTCCTTCCACCCAAGCAGCAGTTTCTGTAGGGTTGCGCTGCGCCCAAAGCTCGACCCCGCTACTTAAGGTTGCCAGCCGCGCTAGACCTTGTGCATTGGACTCTAGCCATAGTAGTGTAGCTTCTGAATCTTCAGCGGCCCAAAGCGCGACTACTTCTAGCATGCCGCGCAAGCGCTCACTGCCAGTGCTTTGCGTCTGCAGCCACTGCATTGCCGAGATTGGATCTTCTTCAGCTCGTCTACGTGCTTCCGAGATGAAAGGATCGAGCGAAAGTGGCGAGTTTTGCTGCGCAGCTGGATCTATAAGTTCGGGTTCTAGAAGTTGTCGCCTCTGAACCGCTTCTTCCTTATCTGCAGTTGGACTTAGGGTTGCAGCCTCTAAATCCGTGACCGGCAGATCACTGCTGCGCAGCGCTTGCCATAATTGATAGACCACTACCGCTTCCTTTTTAAGTTTTGGGAAGTAAGGCTTTAATAGTAGCAAAGATAAGCCAGCTATGCTGGCTATTAATAGAACTGTAAATCGCCTGCTCATGCTTAATGAATAGCAAAGAAGCGCTTTGTATTTGCGGTGCAATGTACCGCGAGCGCTTCGGTTGTTAGATTTAAAATTTGCGCACAATACTTAGCTGTCGAAAGCATAAAGGCAGGCTCGTTAGGTTCTCCGCGATGTGGTTCTGGGGAAAGGTAGGGGCAGTCTGTTTCCAGCATAAGTCGATCGACGCCTTGTGCGAGCAATGCTTCGCGCACGGCAGGGGCATTTTTATAGGTCACAATTCCAGTAAAGGAAGCGCGCCCACCGGCAGCATTAATTTTTTTTATTTCATCGGGTCCATAGCTAAAGCAGTGAAAAACGACTTTTCTCCAATCGACCCCTGATTCCATAATCATTCTGTAGGTGTCGTCAAAGGCATCACGGCTGTGTATAATAATTGGGCAATTGAGTATAGCGGCTAAGTCGAGCTGCTCTCGAAAGGCAGCTTCTTGCAGTAGCAAGCATTCACCCGCGGCGATCGGGTCTTTGGGTAAATGAAAATAGTCGAGGCCTATCTCGCCTAGTGCTACAGGCGCTGATGGGGGCATGAAAAATGCGGATATTTGGCTAACAGCATCTACCCACTCTTCATTGACGTAGCAAGGATGCAGTCCTACGGTATAGCTAATCGAATGTGGATGAGCTGCACTTAGTTCGCGGTAAGGCACCCAATCTTCGATGGAGGTACCCACTACAATCATGCGCCCGACGCCCGCCTCTGAAGCACGCGAGAGTACTGCCTCAAGCTCATTCTTATTTTGAAAGCCGAGTAGATGGCAGTGGCTATCTATCAAATCCATAGTATATAAATTGTCGAAAAGTAGCTTGGAGGAAAGCGGAAACATTATATATTTTAAAAGTGCTTGAGAATAACAGGCGTGCATTTACCTTATTTTTTTTTAAGCATCGTTTACTCACTTAACACAATTTCATGGAAGACGTTATTATACTAGGGACTGGTTGCGCAGGACTCACAGCAGCCATTTATACCGGGCGGGCACAGCTAAACCCATTGGTGCTGGAGGGCTCTCAGCCCGGTGGTCAATTAACTACAACCTCGGAGGTAGAGAATTTTCCTGGTTTCCCAGAGGGCATTGATGGCTACGCAATGATGGATAACTTGCGCAAGCAGGCGGCACGGTTTGGTGCGCGCTTTGAGCATGCTAAAGTAGACAAAATCGTGGTTGATGGTGCGACGAAGCAGTTGCATACAGCAGGCGCTGTATACGAAGCGAAGACAGTTATTATTGCGACCGGCGCGCGACCTCGATTATTAGGTATTCCAGGTGAAAAAGAAATGTTTGGTGGCAAGGGTGTAACTACCTGCGCTACCTGCGATGGAGCTTTTTATCGGGACATGGAAGTGGTGGTAGTCGGCGGTGGCGATTCTGCGTGTGAGGAGGCATTGTTTTTAACACGTTTTTGTTCTAAGGTGACACTCATTCACCGCCGCGATACTTTGCGGGCATCGCAAATTATGGCGGATCGAGCGGTCAGCCATGAAAAG
>PCCK01000037.1 GCA_002731695.1 Porticoccaceae bacterium | reverse complement strand
TAGATTCGGCGGCTAGTTGTAAGAAAATTTTATGAAACAAAAGTACGTTCTGATCGATATTTTTCTCAGGACCGCTGTTATCAAATATGTAATGTGCTCTCACGAGTCTTTGTTCACGTGGGATTTGGTTTTTGATTATCGCCTCGATATTTTTTTCAGCGGTTTTATCTCGCGCTGCGGCTCTTGCTCGTTGTAATTCTTCTGGAATATCTATCAACAAGAGGGTGTTGACCAAGTTATGTTGATTTGTCTCGAGCAAAAGCGGCGATTCCAGCATAACGTACTCACTATTTGCAGATATAAGCTTATCTTGAATCCACTCTGCTATTAGCGGATGAAGAAGATTTTCAAGCCAATCTTTTTCGTTCAATTTTGAGAATATTATGGCTCTCATAGCGGTTCTGTTTAGACTTCCATCAGAGCAAATCATATGTGAGCCAAAACGATCTGCAATGATGTTTAGTGCTGGCATCCCGGGATTGACGACTGCTCTAGATGCTTCATCTGCATCTACAACATCAATCGCTAACTTTCGAAAGGCTGCGGCAACTGTGCTTTTCCCGCTACCTATTCCTCCAGTCAAGCCAACTATATAAGGATCACGAACCACTAATGAGATACTCCGACATCTGTTTTAATGTAACGTTTGGATAATTTTCTGTAGATTATTGTCGTTCAAGGAAGCTTAAAAAAAAATCATTGGGTTCCGTATAAAGTAATATCAAGCCAACTGCTGATATGAAAGCTCCAAAAGGGATGGAATCTTCCTTGTTACGAAGCTTCAATGACAAAGCTAAGACACCACTTGTAAGAGCCGTAAAAGAGGACAACACAAGTGTGATTGGCAGAACCTCCCACCCCAACCATGCCCCAATAGCAGCGAGTAGTTTAAAATCACCGTATCCCATCCCATCTTTTCCTGTGGCAAGTTTAAACACTTGAAATACTGTCCACAAGAAAAGATATCCAAACATTGCTCCTAAAACAGCATTGTGTAAGTTTGTGAAGTAATCTTGAGAATTTACAAAAAGACCCAGCCACAATAATGGGATCGTTATGATGTCCGGCAGGACCTTACAATCTGCATCTATAGCAATAAGAGCGAGTAATGAGTAAGAAAATATCAAAGCATAAATCGTGGTTGAACTAAGACCAAATTTAGACGTGCTTAGCACTGCAACCAAAGCAGAAATTAGCTCTATGATAGGGTAACGCATGGAGATTTCTTTATGACAAGCACTACAGCGTCCCCGAAGTACAAAGAAGCTAGCGATGGGTATATTTTGCCACCATTTGAGAACTATTTTACAGTTGGGGCAATGTGAACTCGGGTAGGCGATCCCTATCTTGTCCTCGGGTGCATCCATGTCGTATAACTGCAAATAATCTAGGGACTCTCGTCTCCATTGATACTCCAACATTTTCGGAAGTCGAACAATAATAACGTTTAAAAAACTTCCAACTATTGCACCAAAAATCAAACTCAGAACAGTCACTGCAAAGGAGCTAAGTCTGATGAACTCTGGTTCCATTATTTTTGTTCCTCATCAGGATTTTGGAGATTTGGGTGCGCTCGTTGACAGTTTTTGTCCTAAATGTCATGCCCTGTCAATGTCAGACAACATTTATTACATGCTTCCTTCTAATTCTGTTGAGACGAGCTTGTTTTGATCATCTTTGATCCCTCTCAATTGTTGCATAATCTGGGTCCGTTGTTTTTGGTATTTTTCATGCGCACTATGCGCATAGACAAATCAATTGCGTTGATGTGTTTTGTCAAACTACCTGAAGAAAGGTGTGAGACGGAAAATGAGCTGTATTTTTCGATATCTTGTGCTGTTAAATTTCCTGATATTTCGATTTTTATGTCGTCAGTTACCAAAGAAGTGACTCTTTTTATGTCTGCGAGAGAAAAGTTGTCAACAAGGACTGAATTTGCTCCCGCAAATACCGCTTCCTCAAATTCTTTTATAGTCTCTACCTCTACTTGAACTGGTTTTTTTGGGTCAATGATTCGCGCTTTTGAAATCGCTTCAGTAATTCCGCCACAGACTGAGATATGGTTTTCTTTGATCAAAAAGGCATCATAGAGACCGATTCGATGGTTATAGCAACCACCTACTGTTACTGCATATTTCTGGGCCAGTCGCAAACCGGGAATGGTTTTTCGAGTATCTAAAATTTTAAGATGACTGTCGGAGGCTGCAAGCGAATAATACCGTGCACATGTTGCCGTTGCCGAGAGAGTTTGCAAGAAATTTAGTGCTGTTCGCTCACCGCTAACAAGGCTACGGGCGTCCCCGATAATGGTAGCTATAATTGTCCCTCGATCAAATAACTGTCCCTCTTCAACATGCCATATTAGTTGGACGCTTTTATCCAATTGCACAAAAACTTCATCTACCCAAGCTTTTCCGCAAAGTACTGCGGTCTCATTAGCGGTTATTTCGGCTTCGGCGATCGAGCACTCTGGGATTAGCATTGCACTTATGTCTCCCTCGCCGATATCCTCTGATAGTGCTCGGCTAACACAGACCGGAATATCATGTGCTGTTTTTTCTGGTAGTTTGTAATTCAACATAAAAAGGCACCACTGTGTTGACTTAGTGTAAAATTTTCAACTAACAAAATTATAGCAATAATTTCTTCGATCCATCTAAGAGTAACTTAAATGGTGAATCTAGCGACTCAGATGATGTTTGCTTGACGCATATTCTGTAGCTTATACGATGGAGGGTGCAGGTGAATAAATTGATTACGGGGAAAGTCACTAACTATGAATAAAAATGTTACAAGGGAATTTCACATAGACAGAACAATCTGGTCTCCAAATGCCGATGATAGACCAAGTGAAACTGAAATAAACATGCTTGTCATTCACAGTATCAGCCTTCCTCCCAATGATTTCGAGAAAAGTTTTGTTGACGATTTCTTTACAAATCGTCTGGATGTGTCAGCACATCCTTATTTTCTGACTATAGCGCAATTGAAGGTCTCTGCACATTTGTATATTGATCGCAATGGCGTCTTGACACAATATGTGCCTTTCGGAAAAAGAGCATGGCATGCTGGAAAATCTAGTTTCCAAGGCGAGCATGACTGTAATAATTTTTCAATTGGAATAGAGTTACAGGGATCAGATCATGTCCCCTTTACAGACGAGCAATATTCTAAAATTTGTCGTGTATCACGTCAGATCATTAAACGTTATCCAACTATTACCATGGATAGGATTGTCGGACACTGCGACATTGCGCCCGACCGAAAGACAGATCCCGGCAGGTTTTTTGATTGGCCTCGGTTTCGCGCTTTGCTCCTTGAATAGAGATTTATTGGTCGTTTTGATGTGATTGATTGTCATGCCATGGAGCCACGATCAGTAATAGAAGCATACCCGGCATAGCGAGAAGTGTGCAAAGATAAAAAAAGTATTCCCAGCCAAGTGTGTCAACCAAAATTCCTGCCGTTGAATTGAACAGCGTTCTTGGTAGCGCAGTAAGTGCGGTGAAAAGGGCAAGTTGTGTTGCAGCAAATGCTGGATTTGTTGTTCGCGCTATAAACGCTACAAAGGCTGCGGTACCAAGCCCGACTCCTAAATATTCAAAGCTTATAATTAAACCCAAAAGCCACAAGCCCTCTCCAATTCGGGCCAAGATTGCAAAGCCTAAAATAGAAATAATTTGAATGAAACCGAAAATCCAAAGTGCACGATTGATTCCTATTTTAATCATTATTATTCCGCCGGCAATTCCTCCAAATATCATTGGCCAAAGAGCGGCGTGTTTCGCTACTAACCCAATTTGAGTATTCGTGAAACCAAGATCAATGTAAAACGGCGTTGCAAGAGCGGTCGCCATGCTGTCCCCTAATTTGTAAAATAACATAAACGCAAGGATTAAGATTGCAGTACGAATTGGTTGCCGAGTAAAAAATTCTTGAAAGGGCTCGATGATAGCTCTTTGTAAGGCTTCGGGCTGTTTCTCAGATACTGGTGGCTCGGAGATGATCAAAGTGAATCCCACGCTGATGAGCATAAATGCGCCGGTTATTAAGAATACAGTAGACCAAGGTAAGAAATCGGATAAAATTAAGGCAAGTGAACCAGGAATTAATCCGGAAATTCGGTATGCATTAACGTGAATTGAATTACCCAAGCCGAGTTCATGATCCGGCAGAATTTGACGACGATATGCATCAATTGAAATGTCTTGTGTTGCACTTAAGAATGCGATGAACATGCATAAATATGCGACGGACCAAAGGTTAAGCTGCGGGTTCATGGAACCTAGAATACATATGAAAATGAATAGGGCTAGTTGAGTCAGTAACATCCAACTCCGTCTGATGCCCAGATTGAACCCATAGAACGTTGGGGAGTAGCGGTCTAGCGCAGGCGCCCAGAAAAATTTCCACGTGTAAGGAAGGCCGATCAATGCAAAAAGACCGATTTCTTCAAGCCCCACGCCCTCGCTCCGGAGCCAAGCAGGAATCAATGTTATCAGTAAATACAATGGCATTCCTGAGGAAAAACCGGTAAAAGTACAAATAAGCATGCGGCGGTTAAAGAGCGATTGCCAGATAGTCCACATGCCAATTCCTGCGCGTAATCGTTTTGTGTGAGTTTCAGTATAAATTTGAGCGTATATTTGTCGATGCCTATGCATCTGTATCATGGTCAGCGAACCTTTTAGCTCCCCAAAAGATTACGCTATTCTATGAGAATTGGAAACATTTGGGCAATAAACTAAAGTTGTTTTAAGCAATTTTTAAGGTGATATAAAGTGCGTATTATATTTGTTCTTTTTGTAACGGTTCTAATTATCGATATTTATTTAATGGTCAATGTAAGCACTTTTACCAGTGCGGGGTTGGTGGCGTTGTGGCTTTTTTTCTCAGGTTTTTTTGGAATTTACCTCATAAGGTGGCAAGGTTTGCGCACAATAGAAGTAGTGAGACAGACAATCGTAAAAAGCCAAGTACCCAAAAACGCAATCTTTACAGGTGTGTTAGTGTTCTGTTCAGGTCTACTTTTAATAGTTCCTGGAT
The DNA here is from genome assembly GCA_002731695.1 of Porticoccaceae bacterium. Taxonomy (GTDB): domain Bacteria; phylum Pseudomonadota; class Gammaproteobacteria; order Pseudomonadales; family Porticoccaceae; genus TMED48. The sequence goes on along the minus strand of PCCK01000037.1, from coordinate 60,796 downwards.
TAATCACAGATTTGTTTGGGTTGAGTTTGCTGACGCCGAGGATTCAGTATATTTTTCTCGGCCTGATGCAACAAAATTCTGGTTTGGCGGGGACTTCTTTCTCTGAAGGAAATTCAAACAATAACTCATTTTCATCTGGATCTTGCAATTGTTCACAAATAATAGAGGGTGAGTTGGCAGACGATGATGAGAAACTTAATTAAGCTTTTAAAGTGTACATGCAAGGTGATTCACTAATTTTTTTAAAAAAAAACTAGCATACCCTTGAAAAGTGTTTAGCTTGCCTCCATCTACGTCCTCATGGTGTGATTGGGTGGTAAATCAATTGCTCAGAAAGGCGAAATCAATAATTCATTAATTGCAGATAGACCAACTGGAGAAAAGAAGCATGAAAATTCGACCATTACACGATCGTGTGATCGTTCGTCGGCAGGAAGAAGAACAAACAACGGCTGGAGGAATCCTGCTCCCAGGCTCTGCTCAAGAGAAACCAAATCAAGGTGAGGTCGTTGCTGTTGGGTCAGGTCGTGTGCTTGATAGTGGTGAGACACGAGCGGTAGATGTGAGCATTGGTGATACGGTAGTGTTTGGAAAGTATGCTGGTAGCGACACCATAGAGCTCGATGGAGAAGAATTAGTTATTTTGAGCGAGTCAGATATCAAGGCCGTCATTGAATAACATAAGCGTTAAAAATTAATGTTGTAAAAACTTTTTTGTTCAAACTGTATATATTTGCAAAGGAAATAAATCATGGCAGCGAAACAAGTAAAATTTGGTGACAGTGCGCGTCAAGACATGCTCGAAGGCGTCAATGTGTTAGCAAACGCAGTGAAAGTGACACTCGGCCCGAAAGGAAGAAACGTTATTCTAGATAAATCGTTCGGTGCACCTACGGTAACGAAAGATGGTGTCTCTGTAGCCAAAGAGATCGAATTGAAAGATAAGCTCCAAAACATGGGAGCTCAAATGGTAAAAGAAGTGGCTTCAAAAGCCTCAGATGACGCGGGGGACGGAACGACGACAGCGACAGTATTAGCGCAAACGATTGTTACCGAAGGCTTGAAATCCGTAGCAGCGGGCATGAATCCCATGGATCTGAAGCGCGGGATTGATAAAGCAGTGGTTTCCGCAGTAGCAGAAATTGCAGCCGTCGCAAGACCGTGTTCTGATACAAAAGAAATAGCTCAGGTTGGTACAATTTCCGCCAATAGCGATACGTTAGTGGGGGATATTATAGCTGAGGCGATGGAGAAAGTGGGGAAGGAGGGTGTTATTACTGTAGAAGAGGGTTCTGGCTTGGAAAACGAGTTAGATATCGTCGAGGGAATGCAGTTTGACAGAGGATATTTGTCCCCCTATTTTGTAAATAACCAAGAAAATATGAGCACGGAGCAAGAATCTCCGTTTATTCTGCTTGCAGATAAAAAGATCTCTAACATAAGGGAGTTGCTGCCGCTTTTGGAGTCCGTAGCTAAAGCTGGTAAGCCTTTAATGATAATTGCGGAAGATGTTGAAGGCGAAGCGCTTGCGACGCTCGTCGTGAATAACTTACGTGGTATTGTTAAAGTAAGTGCCTGCAAAGCGCCCGGATTTGGTGATCGTAGGAAGGCGATGTTGGAAGACATTGCGATTCTCACGGGTGGAACCGTCATTTCCGAGGAGGTGGGACTTGATCTTGAGTCGGCGACGATAGAGCATTTAGGGACCGCTAAAAGGGTTACAATGACCAAAGAAAATACCACTCTTGTAGACGGAGCGGGTGAGCACTCAGCCATTGAGGCTAGAGTGAAACAAATACGTGTTCAGATCGAGGAAACAAGTTCTGATTATGACAAAGAAAAACTCCAAGAACGCGTCGCGAAATTAGCCGGTGGGGTCGCAGTAATCAAGGTGGGGGCCTCAACGGAAATTGAAATGAAGGAGAAAAAAGCTCGAGTTGAGGATGCCTTGCATGCGACGAGGGCAGCGGTGGAGGAAGGCGTCGTAGCTGGAGGCGGTGTCGCTCTGATTCGGGTAATCCAATCTATCGACGGTCTGAAAGGTGATAACGAAGATCAAACCGTTGGGGTTGGTATTGCGCTAAGGGCCATGGAGGCGCCCCTTCGACAGATCGTTGAAAATGCCGGTGCTGAGGGTTCTGTTGTTGTTGACAAAGTAAAGCATGGGTCGGGCAATTTTGGATACAATGCTGCAAGCGGAGAATATGGAGATATGATCGATATGGGTATCCTTGATCCTGCAAAAGTTACGCGTACTGCATTGCAGGCAGCCGCCTCAATTGCAGGACTAATGCTTACTACCGAAGCGATGGTTGCGGAGGTCCCAGAAGATTCAGCTGCGCCGGCTATGCCCGATATGGGTGGCATGGGTGGCATGGGTGGCATGGGTGGTATGGGTGGTATGATGTAGCACTCCACGAAAAAGTAGGATGTGAGAGGCCCTGTCTTGAAGAAGACAGGGCTTTTTTAATGTTAGTATTTTCTTTTTAAAACGTGTCAATAAGTGAAGCCTCTTTATTTACTCGTTATACTCAGGTTTTTCAAAGTTTAAAGCATGGTGGGGATTTTTTGAAATGGTGGATCGCTCAAAAGGACGAATGGGGCCAATAGTACCTCAAAGAGATGGTGTTTCCGCGAATCCACGTGCTCCCAGTCGATCGAATGATAGACCATCATCTGTTGGTGCGAAGACGGAGCGTTCGGGAGCGAGTTTGATCTGGAGGACTCTGTCAGTGGGATTTTTCATGATAACCACGGTGGTTATCGCTTTTGGTTTGTGGAAATTTTATACTTTGCAGTCTAATCATGATCAGCTTCTTCAACGTTTCGAGCAGTTAGAGTCTAGATTAAATGTTGCTGACGAGTCATTGGTGCAGTCCGGTACTGCGTTTCAACTAAAAATTAGTAATCAACAAGACGAATTACAAAAACATTGGTCGGAAATTAAAAAACTGTGGGGTGTAGCCAATGACCGTAACAAAAACAGGATAGCGAAAAATCAAACGGACATAACGTTTTTGGCAACTAAGCGCGTTGATAATGAGAAATTTGCTGATCAATTAGATGTAAAGATTGCTTCTCATATAAAACGACTGGAGGTAGTGAGCGCTAAATATTTAGAAACAAGCGCGGATTTGACGAGTATCTACAATCAACTTCGTGCCATGAAAGATGATCAAAGCAAAAAGATGGAACGCATTGGATTGGTGGAGTTACAGCTTGAAAATCACCAAGAGGCTATTGAGTCTATGGATGGTTTTCGCAGAAACGTAAATCAAAAGATTTATGATTTAGAGCAACGAAAACCTAAGGAGACTGCTGCCGTTCAAGTTAAATAGTCAAAAAAAAGTTTGTTTAGAGCCTCCTAGTCAGGGTAATGCCGGAGATGAATGGATAACAAACCATTTAAGGACACCACTTGTTTGTTATTAAGATATCCTAAGCTGACATTAATTCAATTCTAAGCGTCAGTTGTATTCACACCAACTATGGTACGCGGTCAAAGAGGTTCTTCGAATATCTTTGATTCTTAAATTACACCTTTTTGTTTTCCATGTAATATGCCCATGGGGGGTGGCAATAATGGAGGAGACATTCTATTGGCACGACTATGAAACAACAGGCGTTAATCCCGCAATTGATAGACCTTGCCAGTTTGCGGGATTACGCACTGATTGGGAACTAAATGTAATTGGTGAACCGCTCGTTATCTACTGTAAGCCGCAGGATGATATTTTGCCCTCTCCTATCGCTTGCATGCTTACTGGGATTACACCGCAACAAGCATCGATTAAGGGGTGCCATGAGCCACAGTTTATCGCTAAAATCTACTCTGAATTGGCGATGGCTAGAACATGTGGTGTCGGCTATAACAGTATAAAATTTGATGATGAGGTTACTCGTCATTTACTTTATCGAAATTTTTTTGATCCCTATCAGCGAGAGTGGCAGTGTGGTAATTCTCGTTGGGACATTATCAACCTGATGCGTTTTATGCGGGCTATCCGGCCAGATGGAGTCGATTGGCCCGATTACGTATCTGGACTGCCTAGCTTTCGTTTACAGGATCTTACCGCAATGAACGGTATAGAACACGATCAGGCACATGACGCGTTGGCTGATGTCAAGGCTACTATTGATTTGGCGAGACTAGTAAAAAAAAAGCAGCCGCAACTTTTTGCGTATGCACTAAGGTGTCGGAAAAAGTTATTTGTGAGCCGTTTTTTGAACGTGAAATCTGGTGGCATTTTTCTCCACAGTTCCAGTAGGTTGTCGCCAAAAAATCACTATACAGCTTTGATGATGCCGCTTCTGGTGCATCCAATAAACCAGAATGCGATTATTTGTGCAGATCTCTCTCGTGATCCAAGTATTTTTAAACATACCTCTGAGGAATTGCATCATAAGATTTTTATGGGTAATGAAGCGTTAAAAGAGAACAATGATGTACCGTCACTTTTAACTGTGCATCTGAATCGATGTCCGATTGTAGCGACCCCTAAGTTGGTTGATAGTAAAATTGCGCAAAAACTTAATATTAATTTAGACAAATGTCGGGCCAACTGGCATGCTCTAAAAACTATGGGTCTCAAGGACCAATTACATCGTCTATATTTAGGTAAAGAGTATCCGAGGAAAAATTTTGTTGAACAGCAACTGTATGATGGCTTTGCACCAAACTCTGACAAGCTAAATTTTGAGGCTATTCGCTCCGATGCAGAAAATTTTATTGCTCCTGCTACCGTGAATTTTTCCGACCCACGTTATAAACAACTTATGATTAATTATCGCGCGCGTTTTTTTCCAACTTCACTTTCTAGTGATGAGAGATCAATATGGCTCGATGATTGCTCGTTTAGGCTAACAAGTAAAGACTCCAATTACCTTACAATACAGCAATTTAATAGTGAGATAATAGAATTATCCAATGCTAAGAATTGCAGCGAGCAACAAGCTAGATTACTTTGTGATCTAACTGATTGGGGAAAGAAAGTAGCTACCAAATATAATTTACCAACTTAATTTTTCTAGCCAGATAAAGTACAGTCGAACTATTAATAATTCGAAACAAAGTAAGATAACAAGACTGGAGACAGATGGTGAAGTTTACAGGAGCCCATATAGTGTCTATCGATCAGTTTCAGAGAGCTGATGTAGATCTTATCTTCGAGGTTGCCGACACCATGGAGCCGTATGCTCTTCGAAAACGCGTAACTAGGGTTTTGGAGGGAGCAATTTTGGGAAATATGTTTTTTGAGGCTAGCACCCGTACTCGAATAAGTTTTGGGTCTGCCTTTAATTTATTGGGCGGACAGGTGCGAGAAACGGCAGGTTTTGCCAGTTCTGCACTGATTAAGGGTGAATCCCTTCAGGATACTGCTCGAGTTCTTTCCGGTTTCAGCGATGTGATATGTATGAGACACCCTGCCGCAGGATCCGTGGCCAAATTTGCATCTGCTAGTCGCGTGCCCGTCATAAGTGGGGGTGATGGCGATAATGAGCATCCTACACAAGCGTTACTTGATTTGTATACGATTCGTAAGGAAATGAAGGGTAAAGGTAGATCAATTGACGGATTAAAAATCGCAATGATTGGAGATCTTCGATATGGGAGAACCGTGCATTCTTTATCTAAGTTACTCAGCTTGTATAAAGATGTAGAATTCGTGTTGATCTCCCCTCATGAATTGTCGTTACCTAAAAATATATTGGAGTTAGTTCGTAGTTTGGGATTCAAAGTGTCTTGCTCAGATCACCTGACTGAAAGTATCGTTGATGTGGACATAGTTTATTCTACTCGTATTCAAGAAGAACGATTTCCTAGCAAGCAGCAAGCGGACTTATATAGGGGAAGATTTCGATTGAATCAGGCAATCTATACGGAATTTTGTCAGCCAAACACGGTAATTATGCATCCGTTACCACGTGACTCTCGGAGTGATGCTAATGAATTGGATAGTGACTTAGATGATAATCCAAATCTCGCGATTTTTCGTCAAACAGATAATGGTTTATTGGTACGGATGGCTCTTTTCGCTATGGTTTTAGATGTTGTTAATAAAGTAGAGGAGTATTCATATGCTGCTCGTTGGTACAAAGAACGCCAGAATTAAAAGTAGGCGCTGAGTTAAAGAATGTATGATTTTGAAGATATCCGTCCTTATCGCGATGCAGAAGTGTCAGGAGTCTTAAGACGATTAGTAGCCGATGAGGAATTCCTCAATCTTATTATCGAGCGGCAATGCCCACGATTATTCGATTTTTGCCCAAATACAATGCGCTTACTATTTAGATGGGCAATGGCTTGGTCGGTGAGAGATATCAAAAACGTCTATGATTTTCAAAGATATCTATCTTTTAAACTCAAAAAGATATTGTCTGAGACAACAGACCAATACACTTTTAGTGGTATTAATGGGTTGAAAGCCAGTAAAGCGAATTTGTTTATGAGTAATCATCGCGATATAGCTCTTGACCCCGCCCTCATTATTTTGGGTTTAGTGGAATCAGGGCGAGACTCTCTCAGGATAGCAATAGGAGATAATCTACTTACTAAACCATTTGCCTCCGATTTAATGCGGCTTAATCGCAGTTTTATTGTTAAAAGATCACTCTCTGCTTTAAGAGAGAAGATGATTGCGCTGAGGCAGCTTTCAAGCTACATACGAAACTCGATTTGCTGCGAATATATTTCTATTTGGATAGCGCAGGCGGAGGGCCGAGCCAAAGATGGGCATGATAGAACTGAAACTGCTCTACTCAAAATGTTAGCACTCAGTCGATCGAATGCCCAAACATTCGGGGCTGCAATTAAAGATCTGAGCATAGTACCCGTCGCAATAGCATATGAGTATGATCCCTGTGCCTTCGACAAGGCGAAGCAACTTAAAGCGCGACAGTCTGGTGATACTTATATCAAGAGTGATTACGAGGACTTGGAATCGATCAAAAAAGGATTCATCGGATATAAGGGGAGAGTTCATGTTAGCTTTGGCGAGGCAATTGATATTGAGGTTGCGACTCCGGAGGAGCTATCAAATGAGATTGATCGCCAGATTTTTTCTCTTTTCCAATTATTTCCCTCGCACATCATAGCGTGGCAGCTTTTAAACCCAGATCGAGACGACAAGTCTCTTCAAAATCTTTGGCCCAAGGAAGATTGGACAGCTGCTCGCAGAAAATTTACACAGCATATAGCTGAACTTCCCGTTGAGTATAGAGATATTGTTCTGGAAAGTTATGCAGCGCCTGTTGTTGATCAATTAGCTTCTGGCGGCTCAATATAATGAATTCAATGTTGGACTCTAAAGTAAAAGCCACGATTCAAGATGGATATACAAAATTTTTAATAGCCAATGGCCTTAAATCAAGGGTTGCCCAGAAGAAGATGATCGCTACAATCGCCAACACTCTCGGTTCAAGCGACCGAGCATCTCATATAGGTGTAATTGAGGCACCCACAGGTACTGGTAAGACGGTTGCATACTTATTGGCAGCTTTGCCTATTGCGAGGAAGCTCAAAAAGACTTTGGTTATATCCACTGGCACTATTGCGCTGCAAGAACAACTTATAAACAAAGATTTACCGGAGTTATTAGCCGCTTGTGATTGGGAGTATAAATTTTCGTTGGTGAAGGGTAGAGGACGCTATGTGTGTAATTTGCGTTTGCATCAACATGTAAAACCAATCGATGGAAAACATTCAGCTTTAGATCTTTTTAGTGATGGAATCATGGATCAAAGTTATAGCTGTGATGAGAGGCTTTATCGAGAATTTTCAGATGCGCTGTCAAAAGGAGACTGGGATGGTGACCGTGACTCTTGGAAGTCTCACGTATCTGACAATGATTGGGGTCCTTTGACGGTGGACAGACGTCAGTGCACAGGGCGTTATTGTAGATTTATCAATGAGTGTGCATTTTTCACTGCAAGAAATGATATTGAGGAGAATGATTGTTACGTCGTTAATCACGATGTAGTGATGGCTGATCTTGGTTTGGGCGGAGGAGTAATTTTACCCAAGTTGGACAATGCCGTTTTTATTTTTGATGAGGGTCATCGTCTGGCAGAATGCGCCGTTCGGCATTTTAAATCCGAGTGCAATCTAAACTCCAGTATTATTTGGTTAGAACACATTAAAAAGCAATGCGACTTTCAGGTTGCAAATTTCGGTGAAGACGAGATTTTATGTGAGGCCCTCCTCCACATGGGAAAGCTTGCGGAACAAATTTCTTCTCTATTAACAGTTGCACTGCCAATGTTTCAAAAAAAACAAAGCTTAAAAGCGCTTAATGACAGAAAGTACCGATTTCCGTTTGGGGATATCGGCGATATAGAGAGAGATATCGCCGCACAAATTTCTGATACTCTCCGAGTTTGGATTAGGCACAATACTGGAATTAAAGATAAGTTGAGTGAAAAGCTTGGAATGGTTGATTGCCAAGTGAGATCGGCTGAGCTGGAACATTTTTTCCAGATGTTGGGATCTTGGCAATTGGGGGCTGAAAAGCTGTTATTACTTTGGAGTCGTCTTGAAATAAAAATTTCCAGTGAAGAGATGCCTTTTGCATGTTGGCTAAGCTTTGATGACGTCGAAAATAATGGTGACATATGTATTAATTCTAGTCCGATGAGTGCATCACTGTTGCTCGCCGAGGGTTTGTGGAACAATGTGGCCGGAGCAGTTCTGACATCTGCCACGCTGCGTTCACTTGGAACTTTCAATAGTCTTCGAGCTGAGGCGGGGCTACCAAGCACCTCAGAGTTTCTGGCTTTGGATGGACCTTTTAATTACACAAAGTCGGCGAAACTTAGAGTTCCAAAAGACGCTATTGAGGCAAATTTAGTCGAAGCACACAACCTTTATGTTATAAAAACAATAGGGCTCACCTTTGGAAAGTGTGACGGAACTTTAGCCCTATTTTCCTCAAAGCACCAAATGTTAGAGGTTTTTGAGGGATTGTCAGAGCAAGATGTAAAGTTCGTTTTGATGCAGGGTCAGTACTCCGTGGGGGAAATCCTAAGATTACACAGAGAACGGATTGACCGAGGAGATTGTAGTGTAATTTTTGGACTAGCTAGCTTTGCCGAGGGTATTGATCTGCCGGGCGACTATTGTCGACATGTTGTTGTGGTAAAATTACCATTTGCAGTTCCCAAGGACCCACTGCTGGAAGCTAGAAGTGAGTGGATAGAGTCGAAAGGAGGTAATGCATTTTTTGATATTGCATTACCTTTCGCATCTTTGCGGCTAAATCAAGCGTGTGGAAGACTACTTCGAAAGGAAACTGACTCTGGAGTAGTGACCATCCTTGATCGTCGCATTGTAACTAAGCGTTATGGATCTAAACTGTTAGACGCGTTGCCACCTTTTTCTGTAGATTTGTGCTGCTAGAGTATTCTCTGCCCTTTTTCATGTTTTGAATATCACCATTAATTAAGCAGGCTAATTTTTAGCTCTTTCTGTCGGATTTTTACTTTACGTAGGTGCGTTAATAGCTGACGAGGCATCCCTATTGGAAGTTGCACTGTGCTAAAAGTTTTTTGAAGTTTTACTTGGCCGATATAGCGGCTCGCTATATCGGCTTCGCTTGCAATAGCCCCAACAATATTGGCGGCAGTTATACCATCATTATGTCCAATTTCGATGCGGTACGTAAGCATTTGGATATCAGAGGACACGCGACTGGTTGCAAGAGGTTTTTTTTTCGGTTGATTTTTAGTAAGTTTTTGTTTCGAGGGGTGTTGCGATTTGGATGAGTCAATTGGACGGCTGGCAACGCTTGCTGAAGTGGACTTATTTTGTTGTTTTGATTTTTTTGTTACAGATGGATCTTTTTGCTTGAGGTCAAAATCGATCTTCGTTGGGAAAATTGGTCGATCTTTTTGTCCCTCGTAAAGGAGGATAGCTGCGATTTCAGCAGCATCCATACCATTCTGGACACTTATAGAGTCCACCAAAGCTCGAAATTTTTTTAATTCTAGGCTTCTTGAAGTATTGACGAGTTGTTTAGTTATTTGCTGTATGCGAAGGTCACTTACTTCAGAATTGCTCGGCAACTTAAAAGGTAGAATTTTCTGTCGGGTGGATTTTTCAATTGATCGCAAGAGCCGAGTTTCTTTCTGTGTCACTAAAATGATGGCGCTGCCCTCTCGACCAGCTCGTCCAGTGCGACCTATCCTGTGCACATATGATTCATTATCATATGGCACATCATAATTTATAACATGGCTGATACGGTTTACATCAAGCCCCCGTGCAGCAACATCAGTTGCAACGACGATATCCAACAAACCTTGTTTCAATTTTTTTACTGTTCTCTCGCGCACACTTTGGCTAAGGTCTCCGTTTAAAGCGGCAGATGTGTAGCCCCGTGCCTCTAGTTTTTCTGCTATTTCTAGTGTCGAAGACTTGGTGCGGACAAAAATGAGCATTCCATCGAACAGTTCTACTTCAAGAATCCTAGTTAATGCATCGAGCTTCTGGTGACTCTTAAGAATTAAATAACTTTGTTTAATTTGCTCTACCGTCTCTGTTTTGGCGGTAATACTAACGTGTTGTGCGTCTCCTATGTATGTATCTGCGATATTTCTTATCCTTGCGGGCATGGTCGCTGAAAAAAGAGCGCGCTGACAATCGATCGGAGTTTGTGACAGAATCTTTTCAACGTCATCAATAAAGCCCATGCGCAGCATTTCATCCGCTTCGTCCAGAACAAGGGTTTTTATTTGCCTTAAATTTAGGCTTCGGCGGCGTAAATGATCAAGGATTCTACCCGGTGTTCCAACAACAACTTGCGTGTTTCGTTTGAGCCCTCGGAGCTGGACACTGATATCTGCGCCACCATATATTGGTAAGACATGAAACCCTCTTATATTTCGAGCATAACTCTGAAAGGCCTCCGCAACCTGAATGGCTAATTCCCGAGTAGGAGTCAGAACTAATATTTGAGGTGTTTTTTGCTTGTCATCTAGTTGGCTAAGCATTGGTAATGCGAATGCAGCAGTTTTCCCTGTTCCTGTTTGAGCGGTTCCTAACAGATTTTTCCCGCTCAGTAACACTGGGATACACATGGCTTGAATAGGTGTCGGTGCTTCGTAACCAAGGTTTTGTATTGCTTTTAAGATCGCTGGTTTTATTCCAAGCGATGAGAATTTAGATACTGTCATAGATTTCTCAACAATAATAAGGCTGGAGTCCGAAAAGATCGCGATTATACGGGTATGCTTCGAACTATAAAAGTAACTTTTCTGTAATATATCCCTGTTCGAGCTAGAATCAATTTGTCTAACGTTAACCTTTCACAATGTTACAAAAAAATTACAATCAAATAGGTGACGATGATGGACGGTTAGTTGATAGCTCGAGGTATGCATCGGATTAAATATTAATGATAATATTGGTGGTGTCAGATCAGAAATACAATTCGTATCAGCGCAAAAGAGGAAGGCCTTCCAATTGAGTGAGTTATTTTTAGTACGCCATGCTCAGGCATCATTCGGATCTTCAAATTACGATCAACTTTCTGAGATTGGGATGCGCCAATCTGAGTGGCTGGGAGGCTATTTTGACTCATTGAGAATCCACTTTGATAGGCTGATTTGTGGTGATATGGAGCGTCATCGTCAAACATTGTTTGGTATCTGCAACAGGATGAATTTAAAGGTTGATGATAGGATAGAGTTATGTGAATTAAATGAATATGATTTCTCTGACTTGATATTAGCATTTTCAAACCAGTTTCCTGAGAATCCGCGCTTGCTTGAAGTTCAGGCAGATAGTTCTAGTAAAGAAAAACATTACCGCTTGCTAAGAGACGTGCTCTCCGCATGGGGGCGTAATGAGATTGCTGAAGTGGGAGAAACTTGGCACGTATTTAGCGATCGAGTGTTTGCGGCACGAAAACAAATTCAAGCTATTGCTAAGACTGGAGAAAAGGTCCTCGCAATAGGTTCGGGAGGTTCAAACAGCACGTTTATGGGACAGGTTTTGAAGACTCCAATTGAAACCATTTTCGACTTAAACTTACAATCAAAGAATACAGGAATCAATCGATATTTTTATAATCAAAGCAAGATTTCTCTTGTCGGATTCAATGGTACTCCTCATCTTGAAATGCCGGAGAGATTTCAATATATCACTTATGCTTAAATTATTTGTAGTATAAATATGGCAACTACGTGTAAAAAATGCTGAGATTATTAGTGATTAAGCGTAATTAATTCTTAACTGTTGTGGACCAAAGGACAACCGGTAGTTACACTTTTTTTAACATTGAACGCAAAATTAAAGCGTAAGCGGATCTCGAAGCTCGTAGATTTTGGAGAAATTTAAGATGACTATAAAAGATAGTCGCAGAGAATATAATTTCGCAACAATGGATCGGTCTTTGATGCGGGATGATCCGATAGATCAATTCCGTATTTGGTTAGATGCTGCTTTGGCCGCTGACCTACCGGATCCAACAGCGATGTGCCTCGCCACCGTTGATAAGTTTGGCCGTCCGTCTCAGAGAATGGTGCTGCTAAAAGATTTCGGGGAGCATGGATTTATTTTTTTTACCAATCTCAAGAGTCGTAAGGCATCAGAAATTATTTATAATAACTCGGTTTGCTTACATTTTTCGTGGCTTTCCTTAGATCGTCAGGTGGTCATTCAGGGTAGCGCTAAGTTGTTGTCTAGAGATAAAGTAGAAAATTATTTCCAAGGAAGACCAAGAACAAGTCAAATTGGCGCTTGGGCTTCGCGACAAAGTGAGGCCATTACCGACAGGTCTGTATTAGAGAAACGGTATTCACGAATTGAACAGCGGTTTGCGCAAATTGAGGTCCCGACTCCAGAATTTTGGGGTGGATACAGAGTTTCTTTAGAAAGAGTAGAGTTTTGGCAGGGGGGTAAACAACGACTGCATGACAGGTTTTGCTATATTCCAGATGGAGCAAACTTGACGATTCCAAAGTGGAAAATTGAGCGATTAGCCCCTTGAGCTCTTGGTAATTAAGTTTTTCATTGCTTATAACGAATATTCAGGATAGTCAATTCTCTTGTTCCAGCAGGCGTGTCGGTCTTCACTACATCGTTTATTTTTTTCCCCATCAGGACTCTTGCGATTGGTGAATCGATGCTTATCCAGTTCTTTTGGGGATCAATTTCGTCTGCTCCAACTAGCCGGTATTCGAATTTTTCTCCCGCTAGATTTTCTAGGGTTACAAACGCCGCGAAAAATACTCGACTGGGATCGCTCGGCGGCTTTTCGACGACGGTTGCTGCCTCGATACGTTTTGTAAGGTAGCGCACTCGCCGATCAATCTCTCGAAGACGGCGCTTACCATAGATGTAATCACCGTTCTCAGATCTATCGCCATTTTTTGCCGCTTCATGAACAACTTGAGTAACCTTCGGACGCTCAATTTTCCATAGATCATACAATTCTGATCTTAGACTTTTGGCACCATCTGCCGTAATGTACGGGGCACTATTAATTTTTGGTGGTCGGTACCGAGACATATTAAACTTAGTTACGTTGGCCAAATACTTCGAGGTAAAATGCTAGCTCAGTTTCCAGTGCATGGATAATGTTGGCCGCTTTCCGGAATCCATGACCCTCGTCGCTATATTCTATGTGCTTGTGGTAGATATTTTTCTTTTGTAATGCCGTAACCATTTTTTTTGCTTGATTGGGCGGTACAACGTTGTCCTGCAATCCTTGAAAAAATACGATGGGGCAATCTAGCTGGTCGGTATAGTTGATGGGAGAGCGTCTTATGTATTTTTTTCTTTCAAGCGGGTATGGACCTATTAGACCATCTAGATAATGTGACTCAAATTTGTGTGTGTCCTTGGTTAGTGCCTCCAGATCACTAATTCCGTAGTAGCATGCGCCTGCGTTAAAAGTATCTGTAAAGGTTAACGCAGCTAGTACAGTGAAGCCCCCTGCGCTGCTGCCTCTAATTATGCACTGGTTGCCGCTAATTAAACCTGAGTTAGTCAGATGAAGAGCAGCGAATTGTGCGTCTTTAACATCGGCGATTCCCCAAGCTCCGCTGAGACTCTGTCGATATTTTCTTCCGAAACCGCTGCTCCCGCGGTAGTTGATATCAAAGACGGAGAATCCTCTACTGGTCCAAAATTGAATTTTCAGATTTAATGATGTGCCAGTCGCTCCGGTAGGACCACCATGACACATAATTATAACCGGTGGTAACGTACCTTCTGGGATTCTAAATTTTGCGTTTACGGGAGGATAGAAAAACCCATGGACTTTAGCTTTGTCTATGCTGTAAAACCAAAGTGATTTCGGTTTTGAGAGATCCTGAGAATCGAGATGTACTGGTACTTTAGCTGTTTTTTTTATCCCGCCAGAGGGAATATACAGTTCTGAAGCAGCTCCTCGGATGTTTTGAGACGGAATGGTTAAAATCCGCGGGGCACACGATGAATTCGAGGCTACGCAAGCAAGTTGTCCGTCAAAGATGCAAAGACTATGCAGATTATCATATTCCGTTTTTATTTCTTTTATTTCTTTACCGATGGTGTCCAGTAAGGCTAAGTGCCAGCGACCACCTTGTGTGTAAAGACAGGCGATGGTGTTGGCGTCTATAAAATCGAAGTAAGTGGCTCCTAACTGCCAGAGTGGGGCACAGAACTCGGCATCTTTTTCCACAAGAGGTAAAAGGGTATATTTTCCATTCACACTTCTGAGTTCTACTCCGTATATATTCCACCAGTTAGAGCGGTCAGATATTACATAGAGTTCTCCATTTTGTGCCCAATGAGGCTGCATTAGTGATTCATTTTGGTTGCCGATAATTTTGCGAACATTAGTTAGCTTGCAATTTGTGAGCTCTGCTAACATTAGTTCACTTCGGTCCCAAGACATATGTGGATGTTGCCATTGAATCCAGCACAACTGATTATTAGTCTGATTTAGTCTCGGATAAGCAAAAAAATCGGAACCAGAAACTAGAACTTCGGTTTTTGAAAATGTCTGTTCGAAAGGATCAAGACCAATCGCCACAATAACATTCTCAGGATCTTTTCCTCCGTTGTGCCATTCTCCAATTGCGATAAGTCGGTTTCTATAATAATCGACAATAATATCGGCGAAGCGCCAGTTACTATCGTTAGTTATCGGCAGAGGCGGCTCTCCAGAACTCAAGTTTATTTTATAAATGCGCTGGTCTGAGCCATTAACGAAGTAAAGAAATTCGGAATGAACAGCGTAGGCACAACCGCCATATTCATGAACACGGCTGAGATGGCTGAACGGAGCAGGAAGTACATCTTTAATAGTGCCATCTTCAAAGCGACACATAATAACGTTTCTTCCATTATCCCATGGTCGGCCCTCTACCCAATATAAATTGTTGTTATGCGCTTTGAGAAAATGTAGGTTAGGGGATGAGTTAGTCACCATTTTGGCAGAAATCGGCGAGTCCCAAGTACCGCAGGTTTTTTGAGCATGAGCGTGATCCATTGAAATTATTAGCCCCCCACTTTTTGCGTTGCAAAACCCATTTTAGTTAGTAACTGTATGAGCTTATCTCGTTGGTCTCCCTGCATTTCTATAAGCTCATTTTTGATCGTCCCTCCAGTGCAGCATTCCTTTTTTAAGTGTTTAACAAGGTTTTTGAGTTCGGTTCGTGACACCCGGAAACCTGATAAAAGGGTCACTCCCTTACCCTTTCGACCTTTTGATTGCCGAGAGATTTTGATTACCATATCTTTCTTAATTCCAGAAGAATCGACGGCAATTCTCAGGGGATCTAAAAAGCTTGTGTCTGTTGAGTACACTAGTCTCGATGAGGACATTTCTATTGTTTTTCGTCGCAAACTGATTTTTCGATCGCTGAAACCTGTTTTTCAAGCTGATCGATTTTCTGACGGGATCTTTTCAGCACTGCATTTTGCGTATCAAATTCGTCTTGGGTGACTACGTTTAAACGTTCAAATGCACGCATCATTGCTCCTTTTAAATGTTCATGTAGCTCTTTGCCTAGACTATTTGCGCTCGATCCAAAAGCATCATTAAAGTGTGCTTCAAATTGTTCAAATAGATTTTTTTTCATAAATTTAATGCCTGAATATATGTAATTTATATTCTTGATATTATCAGAATTTGATAAAAATTATTGCTTTTCAGCTCAGACGTAGAAAAATATTCAGTAATGACGAGCACTAAAATAGTGCAATTAGTATAGATGTTCTCTGCTTTATCGCTTATTTGGTGCGTTCGACTGAAGGTTATGATTCAAATTCACGGAAAAAGCTGCTTGTACTAGGGGGTCTACTTTTTGGCACGGTTAGTGCAGTCGATATGGTCAAAGAGATGTTTTGTCTTTTTTTTTTTTGATTTAAATCTGTTTTTTAGGGAGAGTGTTAATGATGAAATTTAGAAAATCTGCTTTGGCCTTGGCCGTAGCGTCTGTAGCGACAGTGGGTGCCGTGGCGCCGGTGGCCGCGGGTGAGATCAGCGCATCTGCTGGCGTTGCTACTTCTTACCTCTGGAGGGGATATGACTTGGGTGCGGGCGATCCTGCAGTCTCTGCAAGCCTAGACTATTCGGAGGGCATGTTCTATGCGGGTGCATGGGTTTCTTCTGGAGATGCCTCTGCGGGGACCGAGTATGATTTGTACATGGGACTGGCTGGAGATGCTGGTGGGATCTCTTGGGATGTTGGAATAGTTAATTATGTGTATCCAACTGGCGACTACCAAGGGACCGAGGGTTCCATTGGTGACTTTATGGAGATGTACATCGGTCTGGGAATGGGTCCGGTGTCGCTAATGCATTATTCTAACATTGAAACTGGTGAGGGTTATGGTCCAGCCGACTCCGCTGACTACAGTTATACCACTATTGGTATGGAAGCAGGATCATTTGGCGTGACATATGGTATGCATGATGGTGGTTTTGACGATTACGACCATTTAGATCTATCTTACTCGTTCAATGATAGCCTTTCCTTCACTTATAGTATTCCCATGGAGGATAGTGAAGCGTCGGGTGGTGAAGAGCCGGTGCTGGTTGCATCTTATTCTTTCTCACTTTAGCGGCTATCTAGTACGGGCATCCAGTCCTCACAATCCTGAGCTTTGGGGTTGTGAAGGACTCGGTCAAAGCCCTCTTACTAGCCAAGTCGCGGCGTTCAACTGGCTTTAATAACTTGGTGAATGATAGTGGTCCATCCACTTTAAATTGGAGTGAACGTGAAACTTATCACAGCCATCATTAAGCCTTTTAAACTGGATGAAGTTAGAGAGTCGCTCAGCGAGTTAGGTGTGGCTGGCGTTACGGTAACGGAAGTTAAAGGTTTTGGCCGGCAGAAGGGACATACTGAATTGTACAGAGGTGCCGAGTATGTGGTTGATTTTTTGCCGAAAGTCAAAGTAGAAATTGCGTTGCCGGACGATTTGGTAGAAAGTGCTGTAGAAGCGATTCTGTTAGCTGCCAAGACAGGCAAAATTGGGGACGGAAAGGTATTTGTAACTCCCCTAGAAGATGCAACTCGGATACGTACGGGAGAATCCGGTGAAGAGGCTATTTAGTAGTGCTCCGTTCGTGTACGAAGACTACACTCAACTTCTTCTCAGTTTATTTATAAAAAATTTGACGAGATATTTGGAGAACGATTAATGGAAAATGACATTATTGAAATTAAATATGCAATGGATACCTTTTACTTTTTGATATCAGGGGTATTGGTAATGTGGATGGCAGCCGGTTTTACGATGTTGGAAGCGGGGCTCGTCCGTTCAAAAAACACAACTGAAATTTTGGCGAAAAACGTGGCACTGTATTCGATTGCGTGCGTGATGTATCTCATCATGGGATATACAGTGATGTATGGGGGAATTTCGAACTTATATGTGCCTGACGGGTTCTTCGGTATTTCAGCTTCCAATTCTACCGCCGAAGAGGTTTTGGCAAGTGGAGGAGATACGTATTATTCTGGAGCATCTGACTTCTTCTTCCAGGTCGTTTTTGTCGCAACAGCGATGTCAATAGTATCTGGAGCAGTGGCGGAGAGAATGAAGCTGTGGGCCTTTTTGGCATTCGCAGTGGTTATGACTGGCTTCATATATCCGATGCAGGGTTCGTGGTCTTGGGGCGGAGGATTCTTGGGAGAAAATATCGGATATTCTGATTATGCTGGCTCTGGGATAGTACATCTCTGTGGCGCTGCAGCTGCGCTGGCGGGAGTACTCATTTTAGGCCCTAGGATTGGAAAGTATTCGGCATCAGGAGAGTCAAATGCCATGCCCGGCGCGAATATGCCACTTGCTACAATTGGAATGTTCATTTTATGGATGGGATGGTTTGGATTTAACGGCGGGTCTGAGTTGGCCGTTGCGAGCATCGATAGTTCTAATAATGTAGCTTCTGTTTTTATGAACACTAACACAGCTGCAGCATCTGGTCTCATCGCGGCACTCATAACTTCGCAAATAATGTTTGGGAAAGCTGACCTCACCATGGCTTTGAATGGCGCACTTGCTGGCCTTGTGGCAATCACAGCTGATCCACTTTCCCCATCATATGGGATGGCGATGGTGATTGGAGCGATCGGAGGGATCATAGTTGTCTTCTCAGTGCTGGGGCTCGATAGCTTGAAAATAGATGACCCTGTCGGTGCCATATCCGTTCACGGAACCGTCGGAATCTGGGGTCTTATAGCAGTGTGTATCGCCGGAGAAGCCACCATTGGCGGACAGATTGGAGGAGCCTTAATTATATTCGCTTGGACATTCATTACAGCCGGAATCGTGTTTTACTTGATAGACATGGCTATGGGAATTAGAGTCAGCGAAGAAGACGAGCTCAAAGGAATCGACACTTCCGAGTGTGGAATTGAAGCCTACCCGGAATTTACGTCCTCTTCATAGATATACCCTCAAAACCGGAATCAAGCCGGATTTTAGCCGGGGCACTTTGCCCCGGTTTTTTTTCGTCATTATTAACTTCTGTTTAAGATGCATTTCTTATCAAAACCGAGTATCTTTACACCTCAACTTAATGCCAAAGAAGACATATGCAAATGAAATTAATTACTGCAATTATTAAACCTTTTAAATTAGATGATGTTCGAGAAGCGTTAGCAGAGAATGGGGTACAGGGTATTACAGTGACGGAAGTCAAAGGATTTGGGCGCCAAAAGGGTCATACTGAGTTGTACAGAGGTGCAGAGTATGTAGTTGATTTTCTGCCAAAGATAAAGCTCGAAATAGCGGTCTCGTCAGACATGGTGGATAGCGTTGTCGAAGCAGTGGCCAAATCTGCAGTAACAGGAAAAATCGGTGATGGCAAAATTTTTATTTCTGATCTGACTCAGGTCGTTAGAATACGAACAGGAGAAACAGACGAAGATGCAATATAGCTTGAATAAAATTTCCTGACTTTTGAATACTATATATATTGAAGGGTCGCAAGATGGCTTTGCCGTGGGTTAATTGGAATCGCGCTTCTCCGGCTCTTGAGCTTCCGTTTTTGTTGTGTAAGGTAGTTGCTTATNTTNGTCTTTGCATTTTTGCTAATACTTTTGCGGAGGACACATCCGTCAGGGGAGAAACAAATGCGCTGAAAAAAGTTCTAGCGAAGCTAGAAGCAGCGCGTCCAGAGTTTCACTACATAATTTTGGGTGAGTCAGATATACCTGGCTATCTTAGAATTGCGATTGAGAACGGCCCCACACTATACGTTGCCGAAGATGGAAGTCATTTTTTTGATGGCTCAGTATATAGAGTAGAGGCAAATGGCTTTGTTGACGTCGAAGAACTCCGTTTAGCCTCAAATCGGAGGCAGATATTTGCTGAATTAGACGTTCACGACATGATAGTTTTCGCACCTGAGGGGGGGACAAAAGCTATTATAAATGTGTTCACAGACATTGACTGTGGGTATTGTCGTAAGCTACACAATGAAGTTGAGGAATTAAACTCGTATGGCATTGAGGTTAGGTATCTCGCTTATCCTAGAGCCGGCCTTGACTCGCCCTCGTATGACAAAATCACTACAGCTTGGTGCTCGGATGATCGACCGGACACTTTGACTCGACTAAAGGCTGGAAAGACATTACCTAACCAAAGTTGTATCGATAATCCAGTGGCAGCTCACCTTCGTCTTGGTAGAGAAATTGGAGTGGACGGAACACCAGCGATTATTATGATGGATGGGACTATGGTTCCAGGGTATCGATCGGCGGCAGACTTTGCAATTTTACTCGGTCTTAAAAATAGTGGTTGACCTTCTTTTGACTAAACTAATCTCAATCAACGCATGATCTTGGTAGAAGTTATTCAAATTTATTAAAGGAGAAGGCGTGAAAACAGTTAACATAGGTTTATGCGGACTTGGTACAGTAGGAGGCGGAGTCTACGCGGTTCTCAAGCGCAATGCCGCCCTAATCTCCGCACGCGCTGGCAGCAACATTTTAGTGTCCCATGTAGGGACGCGGAGCATTAACCCTCGTTGTGTAACAGCGTCAACGAAAATTTCCCGAGACGTTGTTCAGATTTCAGAAGACCCGGATATTCATATTGTTGTTGAGTTAATCGGTGGCACATCGGCGGCATTCGATTTAATCATGAGCGCAATTCGAAATGGAAAACATGTAGTCACTGCTAACAAAGCACTAATCGCAGAGCGGGGACCAGAAATTTTTGTCGAGGCTGAAAAATACGAAGTTATCGTGGCATTTGAAGCTGCGGTCGCTGGAGGGATACCGATAATAAAGGCGCTCCGTGAGGGTCTTGTAGCAAATGATATTCACTGGATGGCGGGTATTATAAATGGAACGAGTAATTTTATCCTGTCTGAAATGTCTAGTAAAAAGAGAAAATTTCAGGAAGTTTTAGAAGAAGCCAAAGAAAAGGGTTATGCGGAAGCTGACCCTAGCTTTGATGTCGATGGCACGGATGCAGCGCAAAAACTAGCGATTCTTGCGTCCATAGCTTTTTCAATACCCCTAAATACCAAAAGTATTTTTAAGGAGGGAATTGCCCACTTGCAACCGCGCGACATCGAATATGCCTCAGAACTCGGGTATGTTGTCAAACATCTTGGAATAGCGCGTCAAAAACCAACAGGGATTCAGCTTCGTGTGCACCCTGCACTTGTTCCAGCGTCGTGCTTACTGTCAAGTGTCGATAATGTTCTTAATGCAATCATGGTTGACTGTGATGCGCTTGGAAGCACTCTCTTTTATGGTCGGGGAGCGGGATCAGAACCCACAGCATCATCAGTGATTGCTGATATTGTTGATATAAGTCGTTTCGTCACCACCTCCAATGTGAGTGGGACAAGGCCGCTTGGTGTAAAATTCGCAGACATTAAAAATAAAAAGATTCTCCCTATTGAGCAGATAGAGACCTGCTATTATCTTCGTTTCTCTATGCATGACACGCCAGGAGCATTATCAAAAGCCACCAGTATCATGGCAGAAATTGGAATCAGTATCGAGGCAATTATCCAAAAGGAGCAGCCCCTCGGTATTGATTATGTTGATGTGATTGTCATAACAAATAGCATTATGGAACTGCATCTCAGCTTGGCAGTGAGGAAGATTGAGCAACTAGAGACGGTGCAAGGCGATGCCACGGTAATTCGTCTTGAGAGATTAGATCAGGTGTGACCTATTTACTGCGGATGTATTAAATGAAATATATAAGTACCCGAGGTGGTGGGCAACCAAAGAATTTCGACGAAGTAATTTTAACGGGCCTCGCTCCTGACGGGGGACTTTATGTTCCGGACAGCATTCCGCATTATAGTTTATCTGATATAGCAGCTTGGAAAAAATTATCCTACAAGCAATTAGCGTTTAAAGTTATGCAACCTTTTATTGGGGACTGTGTGCCAGAAAGAGACCTTGTTGGTTTAATTGATATCGCTTATGGCTCATTTAACCATTCCGCTACGGCACCATTAGTACAGATGGGGCACAATGAGTGGATTTTGGAATTATTCCATGGTCCTACTTTGGCTTTCAAGGATTTTGCATTGCAGTTTTTGGGCCAGTTACTTGATTATATGCTTAAGCGAAAGAGTAAAAATGTTGTAATTATGGGCGCTACCTCTGGCGATACGGGATCAGCTGCAATAGAAGGTTGTCAAGATTGTGATAACATAAAAATGTTTATTCTCCATCCGTATCAGCGTGTGTCTGACGTACAGCGAAGGCAAATGACGACAGTAATATCTGATAATATTTTTAATATCGCACTAAAGGGAAACTTTGATGACTGTCAAAATGTAGTCAAGGCAAGCTTCAACAATCAGTCCTTTCTGCCAGACAAACTTCAGCTAGTGGCAGTTAATTCAATTAATTGGGCTCGAATAATGGCTCAAATTGTCTATTATTTTTGGGCCGCCCTACATTTGGATATTAGATCAAATTCCATCTCTTTTTCAGTTCCTACGGGTAATTTTGGTGATGTTTTCGCGGGATATATTGCTTCAAAAATGGGTCTTCCAATTAAGCAGCTTGTGGTTGCGACAAACGATAATGATATTCTTCATCGTTGCCTAAGTGCTAACGATCATAGTATTCGCCCTCTTTCGCAGACCTTAGCACCCAGCATGGATATAATGATATCTAGTAATTTTGAAAGACTACTTTTCGATGTCCATGGTCGAGACGGAGAGTGTGTTGTTAAATTAATGGAAGAGGCGAAAAGAGGCACTTTGAAGCTGTCGGATGAGGCACGCGTTGGAATCCAGCAGCTTTTTACAAGCTATCGATGTGATGATCATGAAATGCTTAAAATGATTCGCTCTGTAAACAAAAGTAATGGCTACCTGTTAGATCCACACACCGCCATTGGTTTGTGTGCTGCTCGCCATTGCCGAGCAGACACACAAACTCCAATGGTAAGTCTTGCAACGGCACATCCTGCAAAATTTCCTGACGCAGTTAAACAATCGGGTTGTGGAGTAACTGCAAGCTTACCCAATCATTTAGATGATTTATTTTCTAGGGTTGAGTACATGCATATTTTGGAAAATAATCAGGATGATGTTCAACAATTTATTGCGGACAGAGTCGGTGATTTGGCAGGAATATAAGATTATGATAGGCAGAGTTTTTTTATAACCACCATATGTGGACATATAAAAAAGATTATGAATGCTCGGGTCATGTTACCAAAGGCGTATCTGTTGTATATTAAAATTTGATCGTAGACTACACTATGGTCGTATTAATAAAGGTAAAAGTTGTTGATAGCGGGTATGAGTAAATTTATGCGGGAAGAACCAAAACTCTCTCAGGAAGATCTAGAAAGAGTTCAGCATTTCATTAGCACCGGCTACAACACTATCGATCGGAAGCCTTTCAGAGGTTTTCTTTTATTCTTAGTCACTTGGTCCATAGTAGCTGTGTTAGGGGTAATTAGCTATTTGATTGGAAAATGGGTTGGATATCTCTAAGGCGGCGATTAAAACAATTTGTGGGCTTGTATAACCTCAAAGATAGACGCTTGATTAAACGAGAACAAAGAATTGCAATGGTTCGGTCTTTCCTTGGACGGGCGTTGTGAAAAGAACTATTACCCTGCGGGGTTCTGACAACTTCTTATGCTCGGGAAATATAGATCCGTTGCTTCAGCGGGTCTTCTCAAATCGCGGCATTACTGACGTGTCAATGCTTGATAAAACATTCTCTAAGTTACCTCATCCCTCTAAAATGTTGGGGATTGACTCTGCTGTATGCCGGATTGTTGACGCACTACAATCAGAACAGAAGATTTTAATCATTGGAGATTTTGATGCTGACGGGGCGACCAGTACGGCGCTCATGATGCTCGGATTAGGGGGTATGGGATTTGCTTTGGTCCAATACTTAGTACCCAATCGATTCGAGTTTGGTTATGGGCTTAGTGAAGAGATTGTGGATATAGCAATTGAACTGAAGCCTGACCTCATAATTACGGTTGATAACGGTGTTTCTAGTTTTCAGGGTGTTGACAAGGCCTCCCAATACGGTATTGATGTTATTATTACAGACCACCATTTGCCCAGTGACGCATTGCCTAATGCCCATTCAATCATCAATCCAAATCAATTAGGCTGCGAATTCCCCTCAAAAAATTTAGCCGGTGTCGGGGTTGCTTTTTATCTACTGTTGGCACTACGCACTGCATTGAGGGAGAAAAATTGGTTCGTATCGCGGGGTATAGTCGAGCCAAATTTATCGGTATGGCTTGACTTAGTAGCGCTTGGCACTGTTGCGGACGTCGTACCTCTCGATCAGGTTAATCGAACGTTTGTCCATCATGGGTTAAAACGCATTCGAGAAGGATACTGTCGTCCTGGTATTTCAGCAATGTTGCGAGTTGCAGGAAAGAACCAGTGTAGGGTAGATGCCCCCGATTTAGGATTTAAGCTTGGACCTCGACTAAATGCGGCCGGTAGGCTAAAGGATATATCAATTGGAATTAAGTGTCTTTTGACTGACCACATGGGTACGGCATTAGAGTTAGTAAATCACCTTGACGAATTGAATCAAGAGAGACGATCTATTGAAGAGGGTATGCAAGCTGAGGCATTACATTTACTTGAGGGGTTGCAATTGGGAAATCCTGACCACATACCTAGCGTGATTTGTTTGTATAAGCCTGATTGGCATGAGGGGGTGCTGGGATTATTGGCCTCAAGATTAAAGGAAAAGTATCATCGCCCTGTTCTGATTTGTGCCCGCGAGTCTAAAAGTTTTAAACCTCCATATCAGTTAAAAGGCTCATGTCGTTCAGTTCCAAAACTCCATATCCGCGATGCATTGGAGGCTATAGCTTCAGAGCATGCTGATCTTGCAATGAAATTTGGTGGCCATGCAATGGCCGCGGGTTTGAGTATATGTGAGGATCGGCTAGAATTACTTTTCACTGCACTTCGTAAGCATGTTTCTAAGAAGCTGAAAAAGGAAGATTTTACCAGCGTTTGTCTGAGTGATGGAGAACTAGACATAACACAAATCAATATTAAAACAGCTAGGCTGTTACATAACGCTGGTCCCTGGGGAGCGCAGTTTCCAGAACCTACATTCGATGGAGTTTTCATCGTTAAGAGGCAGCAAATTCTCAGCAAGAAACATCTCAAAATGACGCTATCACACCCAGAGCGAGAAGACTCGATGTTAGATGCAATTTATTTTAATGTAGATGTCGATAATTGGAATAACGAGAGAGTGAGTACTCTTCGTTGTGTTTATCGGCTTCAAATTAACGAGTATCGAGGAATAGAAAAGCTCCAGCTATTGATCGATTACTTTCAACCGGTTCAGCATATTAAAAGTACTTCGACTGAGTTTAGAAGCCAAGGGTCTTAATCAAGAACTGCTGAACTTTTTCTTTGATAATTGGCTGTGCACTCGCAGTAGGATGCAATCCATCACTTTGGATGAGTGACTGTGTCTCAGTTATTTCATAAAAATCGAAATTTATTAGGTCGACATGTTTTTCTGTAGCGATTTTAGTATAAATATTCGCAAAGCCCTCCGCATAACGACTGCCATAGTTCCCTGGTATTCGCATACCAAAAAGTATTGGTCTCGCAGCCTTAGATCGGCAAATCTCAATCATTTCTTTTATATTATCTTCAATTATAGAAATAGGATAGCCACGCAGTCCGTCATTTGCGCCAAGTTCTATAATTACATGGGTCGGCGAAAATTTAGTCAAAAGTTGAGGTAACCGCATCAAACCGCCGCCAGTTGTATCACCGCTAATACTCGCGTTAATAATTTTATGATTTGCTTGAAAATGATTTTTAATAAGGCTGCCCCAGCCACTCCGTTCTTCAAAGCCATAGGCAGCGCTCAAGCTGTCCCCAAGTATTAGGAGTTTGGCCGCTTGGGTCTGAGGGCTTAAAAAAACTAAGCAACAAACGGCTAATGTAATCGTACTATAATGGCGCAGTATATTTTCCTTTTAGATGTTTAGTTCAGAACTTACCAGAAAACTGGAGTGATTGGGAATTAGTTATGATTAAGGTAAATAATTTGAGTAAAAAAGTCTCGGTTTTAGAGGAAGAGCTGACTATATTAGACTCACTAAGCTTTCAAGTTTTAAGAGGAGAAAGCTTGGCGATAATCGGTCCATCTGGTTCCGGTAAATCAACACTTTTGGGAATTTTGGCGGGATTGGATCTTCCTTCTACTGGCTCGGTTCACATTGATGGGAAGAGAATCACCTCCATGACTGAAGAGGCTCGAGCGTCAATTAGGGCGAGTTATGTTGGTTTTGTTTTCCAATCATTCCACTTGTTACCAGGTTTGACTGCACTCGAAAATGTGGCGCTTCCCCTAGAGCTTAGATCCGAAAGCGATGCATTAATAACTGCAAAAGAATTCCTTTACAGGGTTGGATTACAGGATCGCTCTACACATCTCCCAAGTCAGCTATCTGGCGGTGAACAGCAAAGAGTCGCTGTTGCCCGAGCATTCGCATGTCAACCCAAAATTCTGTTTGCCGACGAGCCGACTGGAAATCTTGACATCGTGACTGGAGCCAGAATAAACGACTTACTCTTTGAGCTGAACCAAGAACAGGGTACTACTTTGGTCATAGTTACTCATGAGCAGAGTCTAGCTGCCCGATGTGAACGTCGACTTCATTTGCAGTGCGGTGCAAAATTTGTATCCGTTGAAGAGATGACTATTAAATGTTAATTCTCCAAATGTTTCGCCGAAGCTGGCGTGGCGAGCAGTTGCGACTGGTTGTCGGATCTGTAGCACTGGCTGTTGCAGTCGTTACTTCTGTGTCCATATTGGCGGAACGAGTAGAGAGGGCGCTCATCTCACAAACTAGTACCTTCTTAGCGGCTGACTTGGTTCTTGAGAGCAATTCTCCGATCACAAAGGAATGGATTGAGTCAGCAGAGTCGATGGGATTACAGACCTCAAGGATGATGAGTTTTATGTCTATGGTTTACAGCGGAGACGAGATGCATTTAGCGTCGATTAAAGCTGTCGATAATGCATATCCTTTGCGTGGTGTGTTACGTCACTCAGACACAGCTTTCGTTCTAGATGGACCATCAATAATTACGGGTGGAAGTCTGAGGAGAGGCGAGGCTTGGGTAGCTGGACGTTTACTACCATTACTAGATATTAAATTAGGGGATTCGATAGATTTTGGAGATGGTTCTGTCAAGGTAACGCGGATCTTGGTCGAGGAGCCGGACTCGGGTGGATTTTCGTCGATGACGGGTTCTCGTGTTTTGATACATGAGAACGATGTTTTTTCCGCGGGCGTTTTGATACCCGGAAGCCGAGTTAAATATCGTCTTTTGTTAGCAGCGGAAGGCGTTGATGCTACTGATCAGTTGATCGAGTATCGAAATCTAATGTCAGCAAAGCTGTCAATTCACCAGCGATGGATAAGTCCTGATAAAGCACAAGCTGGCATATCAGATACCATTGATAAAGCTCATCGCTTTCTTATGTTGGCCGGAAGTATCGGTGTTGTATTAGCCGGTGTGGCGTTGGCTCTAGCTAGTCATCAGTTTGCGAGGGGCGAAATACTGCAAGTTGGCTTGTATAAAACTTGGGGCATTGGCGGACCGGATATTCGTAGGTTATACATAAAATATGCAATCTTAGTTGGATTTATAGGTTCCTCTTTTGGACTTGTGGTCGGTGCAATAGTGCAGGAGATCTTAATTCAGCTGATTTCTGATTGGCTACCCGTTAATTTACCGCCGCCTAGTGGAAAGACGTGGACTATTGGCTTTTTTACTGGAATGCTCTGTCTGGTGGGGTTTATGATGCCTGCCCTATGGCATCTCCCCACCCTTTCAGCTCTTACTGTGTTGCGAAAGGACGTAAAGGTGAAGCCGGTGGGGCTAGCTTACCGAGGTATCATAGGTGTAATTACCATCGGTTTTCTCCTTTTTTACTACAGTGCGAGTCTCATGGTTGCGGTCGCAATTTTTTCCGCGTTTGTTGTCATAACATTGGCTACTTTTATTTTTGGTTACTCGCTACTTTCGTTTGGGAAGTCAGCGTCGCAAAATTTTGGCAGTGTTTGGAGGTTGGCATTCGCTAATCTTTGGAGGCGTAGGGCTCAGAGTCTCCTGCAGGTTATGGGATTTTCAGGCGCGGTTAGTCTACTGATGGTGATGACGATCGTTAGAACCTCGTTGATCGATGAATGGCAGTGGCAACTGGCCGACGATACGCCAAATCATTTCTTCATTAATGTAGCACCACCTGAACTTGAAGGTGTGGAATCCTTAATGGCAAGTCGTTCTCTTGAGAATGTTGGGTGGTACTCTATGGTCCGTGCGAGGATTAGAGCGATTAATGGACAAGATTTAACCTCGGAGCAACGCGATAGTCACGAGTCATTGCGTCGTGAGCTGAATTTAAGTTGGTCTGACAAGGTTCCAGCGGGTAACAAGATAGTGTCTGGGAGCTGGTGGCCAGAAGCGCCTGTGAATGATGACTTAGACGCTGATAAGACAATTCCAGTTTCAATAGAGGTCGATGTTGCCAATGAACTTGGCCTAAATCTTGGTGATTTGATTATATTTAGCGTTGGGGGATTAGAGTTCGAGGCAAGGGTGGCTAATACTCGTAGTGTAAATTGGCAGAAAATGACTCCTAACTTTTATTTTTTATTTCCTCAGGACGCCTTACTAGAGTTTCCTCACACCAATATGACTAGTGTCCATATTCCATCCGAAGAGAAGGGAATATTGAATGAACTTTTACGAGATTTTCCCACTCTTCAGGTTATCGAGTTAGACAAAGTAATCAAGCGAATCCGCAGTATCGTATCGCAAGTTACTCATGGGTTAGAAGTAATGACGGGTTTGATTCTCACTTGCGGTGTCTTAGTGATGGTTACATCAGTTCGACTTTCAATGTCAGAACGTTTACATGAGAGTGCAATTCTCCGCACTTTGGGAAGCTCCAGGTCAGTTATTTTAGGTATTCAGATTATCGAGTTCGCAAGCGTAGGGTTGATTTCAGGCCTCTTGGCCGCCCTTGGGGCTGAAACATCTCTTGCGCTCATTCAATATTTTATTTTTAACTTGCCATTAGTCCTGCATCCTGCTTTATGGATCATAGGTCCGCTTTTCTGCATGGTTATGGTTGGAGTACTTGGCGTTGGGTACGCTCAGAGTGCGGTGAGTGACTCTCCTCTCGATTTGTTGCGTCGCTTGTAGCAATGTAAATGACACGCACTATAAAAGCGCAATAACTCGATTAGATGAGTTATTAAGTTGCAATATCAGTGCAGTTCTCCGAGCCTGCATCGGCAAATTAGTTGCCAGCCCTTTGTTTGCAGGGCATCTTTTTTTTGGCATGCTTAATGCAAATTAACTAATGCAATTCTATTACGACGCATCAGCCACTGTACTCGCTTTGGTGTTGTTCACCTGAGGTTTAGGGTGGGTTGTTCCATTAAAAGCAGGTTGGAATGGATCGGGCACCTTTGCATAACTCTAGCTGCTTATTTTTTTGTTGAGATACTGTCAGAGATATTGGAACTGTGTAAAAAAAAGTGCGTGTATGTGCATCCTAAGGAGAGCTTTAGTAGTTGGAATTGTATTGAGTATTAAGGATTGGTCCAAATATTATTTATCTGAGGAGTTATTATGAAACTAAGGCGACATGTTGGTTCGTTGTTTTTTATGTTATGTATTGGTTTTGGAGTTCCGGTTTATGCCGATGGTCACGGAACCATAAAGGTAGGGGTACTCCACTCACTTTCTGGGACTATGGCGATATCTGAGACAACTTTGAAGGATACCGTGTTAATGATGGTGGAAAAGCAGAATGAAGCTGGTGGATTATTGGGTAAGAAACTAGAGGCTGTTGTTGTGGATCCTGCGTCCAATTGGCCACTTTTTGCTGAAAAAACGCGGGAGTTGCTCACCAAAGAAAAGGTGGATGTAATTTTCGGTTGTTGGACGTCAGTGTCTCGGAAGTCTGTCTTGCCAGTTATTGAGGAATTAAATGGACTTCTGTTTTATCCAGTCCAATATGAGGGAGAAGAGTCTTCTAAAAATGTTTTTTACACAGGCGCCGCACCCAATCAACAGGCGGTACCTGCAGTTGATTACTTCATGAATGACATCGGGGTAGAGCGTTGGGTACTTGCGGGGACTGACTATGTTTACCCGAGGACCACTAACAAGATTCTTGAGGCTTACCTTAAGGCCAGCGGGGTTTCAGACGACGATATCATGATAAACTATACGCCCTTCGGTCATTCAGATTGGCAGGGGATTGTTTCCGATATAAAGAAGTTTGGTAGCGCGGGTAAGAAGACTGGCGTCGTTTCAACGATTAATGGAGACGCCAATGTGCCATTTTATAAGGAATTAGGAAATCAAGGGATCTCGGCCGAGGACATACCTGTAGTTGCTTTCTCAGTTGGAGAAGAAGAACTGTCGGGCTTGGATACAAAGCCATTAGTAGGACACTTAGCGGCTTGGAACTACTTCCAAAGCGTTGAGAGTCCTGAGAATGAGGAATTTATCGCCGACTGGAAAACGTTCATCAAAGACGATAAGCGAGTTACGAATGACCCGATGGAAGCAACTTACATTGGATTTAAAATGTGGGCGCAGGCCGTCGAGAAAGCAGGGACAACTGGTGTTGATGAAGTAGAGCAGGCTATGCTCGGAATTACTACGCCAAATTTGACCGGAGGTGTTGCGGTGATGAACACTAACCATCATCTTTCTAAACCAGTTTT
The DNA here is from genome assembly GCA_002731695.1 of Porticoccaceae bacterium. Classification (GTDB taxonomy): domain Bacteria; phylum Pseudomonadota; class Gammaproteobacteria; order Pseudomonadales; family Porticoccaceae; genus TMED48. The sequence continues at coordinate 30,090 of PCCK01000037.1, read as the reverse complement.
GATTGGCGAGATACAGGAAGACGGCCAAATCGAAACTGTGTGGGAGACTTTTGGCACTGTAATTGGCGACGCTTGGTCAGATTACTTACCTGCATCAAGTAAACTTATCGCAGACTGGACCGACCCGGTGAAATGTGGGAATTTCAACATTGAAACGGGAGAATGTTCGGGCCAAAATTTCTAAGTAATAGCGGAGACTTACAATTTATTATGAGAGGCCGAGAGGCCTCTCAGTTTTTTAGGCCTTTATTAATTAGAAATATGAAGTTTTGGTAGATATATGAATCATGCATGGCGTAACAGTTCAAGACTAATCACTTTCCTTATTACTTATGTGTTCGCGAGTTTTTGCTCGGCCGATGACGAATTTAACGTGAACGTGAAGCAACTTGCCGGAGCGAAATTGCACGCGCTACCAGCTATTGTTGCTAAACTAGAGTCCAGCGGCGAACGAGCGCTCCCCTTGCTTCGTGCCATGCTAGACGGAGCTCTTTACTACCGGAAAAGTGATAAACGCATAGTGGCTGCATATCGCACCGGAACTGGTGATTTTCGACTTGATGATTTGTTACAAGGTCTTGACCTAAAAGTTGCCTCCAAACGTGAAATAAAAAAAATTGTTGTCAATAACCGGCTCAGAGGACAAATTCGCAAAATCATTGCTCGTATTACGCTCAATAGCAAAGAGCGTGTTGTCAGAGAGCTCGCTGTCGATAACATGCTAAATGATTTGAACAAAGAAAATCTTGCATTATTGAGAGCGGTCAGACAAAGCGAAAAAGATGGTGACATTCTTTCGAAGTTAAATATGGCTATTGCCCTTGACGATTTAAAGCACAACGATTCTAGACAAATTAGGCTTGATGCTGTTGATATTATAGATGGTAGGCTTCAGCCGATTGTTCTTAATACTCTAAATTCGCTCTTAGATACGGATGCCGAGGGAACACCTGTCGAAAAGGACGAAGAGGTTCGTAAGAAAGTACTTGCCGCAAAAGAATCCATCGAACTAAAGATCTCATTCTATGAAGTTTTGCAACGAATTTTCTACGGCCTCAGTCTTGGTTCAATTCTGCTTCTTATCGCCACTGGGCTCGCAATAACATTTGGAGTGATGGGTGTAATCAATATGGCGCATGGCGAATTGATAATGCTAGGTGCCTACACAGCATATGTGGTGCAGTTGTTGCTCCCAAGTAGTATCGAATACTCGATTTTAGTTGCAATACCCCTCGCTTTTGCTGTGTCGGGACTCTGCGGTATTCTTATAGAACGATATGTGATTCGGTATTTACGAGGACGCCCGCTAGAGACTCTATTAGCTACTTTTGGAATAAGTTTGATTTTGCAACAAACTGTGCGCAGTATTTTCTCGCCACTCAATCGACAGGTAATTAGTCCGAGCTGGTTAAGCGGCTCGTTGGAAATTAATCCAGTTTTTTCGTTAACGTATAATCGACTCTATATCCTTGCGTTCGCGATACTCGTACTGTTGTGCCTCCAGTTAGTCCTTAAAAAAACAAAACTCGGTCTTCAGGTGCGAGCGGTGTCTCAAAATCGTGCTATGGCGAGGTCGATGGGCGTGCGGACGGAGAGAGTTGATGCGTTGACCTTTGGTCTTGGCGCAGGGGTTGCTGGTGTCGCTGGTGTGGCGTTGAGTCAGCTCACAAATGTGGGTCCAAACCTCGGGCAAGCATATATTGTTGATTCGTTTATGGTGGTCGTATTTGGAGGTGTTGGTAATCTATGGGGAACGATGGTAGGCGGTTTCACGCTAGGTATTGCAAATAAATTTCTGGAGCCAATGACCGGTCCAGTTTTGGCAAACATTTTTGTTCTCATTTTCATTATCTTGTTCATCCAAAAGCGGCCTAGCGGTTTGTTTCCTCAGAGAGGAAGGGCAGCGGAATGATGCACCATAACCGTGAGGCAACTCGAGCGGATAATTTCCAAAAAAACGGTCGAATTTTTTTAATTGTTCTCTTTGGGGTGACTATCTATGCGTCTTTTTGTAACTTACTTGTTCCGGATGATTCAATCTTTCATGTAAGTACATACACAATAACGCTACTCGGAAAGTATTTATGTTTTGCGTTACTAGCGCTCTCGGTAGATGTTGTTTGGGGGTATTGCGGAATATTGAGTCTCGGACACGGAGCGTTTTTTGCTCTCGGCGGATATACCATGGGAATGTATCTAATGCGGCAAATTGGGGAACGCGGTGTTTATGGTCATCCGATCTTGCCTGATTTCATGGTGTTTCTAAACTGGAAAGAGCTTCCGTGGTTCTGGTACGGCTTCGATAGCTTTGGATTTGCAATGCTGATGACCTTGGTGGTGCCCTCAGTTTTAGCGTTTGTTTTCGGTTGGCTCGCATTCCGATCTCGTGTTACAGGAGTGTATTTATCGATCATTACGCAGGCAATGACTTATGCATTGATGCTGGCTTTCTTTCGCAATGAAATGGGATTTGGGGGAAACAATGGACTTACCGATTTCAAAGATATACTAGGGTTTGACCTTCAGTCGGACAAGACGAGGGTTGTCCTTTTTTGTTTGTCAGCAGTTGCGCTTGCCATGGCCTATCTCTTAAGCCAGTTTATCTTGCAATCTCGTTATGGGAGGGTGGTGCTAGCAATTAGGGATGCTGAACCCAGAACCAGATCTATTGGCTTTAAGACCGAAAATTATAAAGTCTCCCTATTCGTATACTCAGCGGCTCTTGCTGCAATTGCTGGTGCGCTTTATGTGCCTCAGGTGGGGATTATTAATCCAGGTGAATTTTCTCCGCTGAATTCAATAGAAATTGTTGTGTGGGTCTCTGTTGGTGGACGCGCCACTTTATATGGGGCAGTAGCAGGTGCGGTTCTGGTGAACTATGCGAAGACGAAATTCACAGCGGAGTTTCCAGATGAATGGCTATTTGCATTAGGAGCACTTTTCGTCGGAACAACTGTCCTTTTGCCTAAAGGCCTGATAGGTTTTTTCGATGGCAAACAATGGCGCGGCCTCAGACGGGGTAGAGAAAAGCAAATATGAATATTTCTTGCGGGTCCGGAAATAAAGCAATTGAGTCGATCGGTGTCTATGTTTAGCTCCTCGGGAAAGAATAGAGATGCAATGGTGGATATATCCCATAACGTAATCTTATACGTGGAGTCTCTGTCAGTAAACTTCGATGGTTTCAAGGCGCTTAATGATTTAAATTTATATATAAATAACGGTGAACTTCGATGCTTGATCGGCGCAAATGGGGCCGGTAAAACCACTTTAATGGACGTCATAACAGGAAAAACTCGTCCAGATAATGGCCATGTTTTTTTTGGTCAAACTATTGATCTTTTGCACAAGACAGAGACTGAAATAGCGCAATTGGGAATTGGGAGAAAATTTCAAAAACCGACTGTATTTGAGAATCAAACAGTATCTTCTAACCTCGAACTGGCGATGAGAGGCGACAAAGGCATCTTACATACTTTATTCTCGAAGCTAAATTCGTCCGATTTGGATTGGATAAGAGAGGTTATGAGAATCATTGGACTGGAATCAAAAGAGAATTTGTTAGCCGGTTCATTATCACATGGCCAAAAGCAGTGGCTTGAAATAGGTATGTTACTTATTGCAGATCCTAGACTAATGCTTATTGATGAACCTGTCGCAGGAATGACGGCCAATGAGACTGAGAGGACAGCAGAGTTGCTTACTTCACTTGCGGGCGATCGGACTGTAGTTGTGGTTGAACATGATATGGACTTTGTGAGAAGTATTGCGCGCACAGTCACCGTATTGCATCAAGGCTCGGTCATAGCTGAAGGTAGCATGGCGGATATCCAGAATAATCCGGCAGTGGTTGAGGTGTATTTAGGTGAAGAGCAGTGATCGCTTTGCATGGTATTAATCAACATTATGGGGGAACACAGATTCTTTGGGATCTAGATTTAGAGATTGGAGAGGGGTCATGCGTTTGCGTAATTGGACGCAATGGTGTCGGGAAGACTACTTTGTTGAAGTGTTTGATGGGGCTGTTGCCATTAAGTTCGGGAAAAATCAGTGTTTCTGGTAAAGATTTCTCTGAGGAACCCGCTGATAAGCGAGCTCGTGAGGGAATTGGCTATGTTCCTCAAGGGCGTGAGATTTTTCCATTATTAACAGTCGAGGAGAATTTACGGATTGGATTAGGAGCAAGAGCGGACAACGTTTCAATTATCCCCGAAAAGATATTCGAGCTTTTTCCTGTATTGCATGAGATGCTTATGCGCAGGGGTGGTGATCTCTCAGGAGGGCAGCAACAACAACTTGCGATCGCACGAGCTCTGGTGATCGATCCCAAGGTTCTCATCCTAGACGAGCCAAATGAAGGTATACAACCGAATATAGTTGCTGAAATTGGTAGAGTCATAACATATTTGAATAAGACAGAGGGAATAACCGTCCTTCTTGTAGAGCAGAAAATCGCTTTTGCGAGAAAAGTCAGTAAAGAGTTCCGTTTGATGGAAAAAGGCCGGATTGTGGCATCGGGTCTGATGAATGAGCTGAGTGATGGTTTAATCTCAAAACACTTGGCGGTATAGATTAATTTAAAATTTTGTAATTAAAGGGAGGACTAAAGAAGTGACTTATAAAAATCGTGTCAAGTCGATATTTTTGGTAGTAGCTATGTCGGGTAGTGGAACAGGACTAACTCACGACGGAATTCACACATGGAATGAGGTCAGCGCTAGCGCCCATTTCCTTTTCAATTTTGTTTACTTTAGTGAGATTTTCATCACTGGTATAACTTTTATTTGGATAGCCCTCATGTATAGGAAGATACAGCAACGGCCGTTTAAGTGCTTCAAAGTAGATCAGTTGTTGTATGTTGACTGAGGTCGAAAGCCGTTCTACAGATGGCTCAAAAACATGGCCAGCATTTTTAGGGCTTACCTTCGACAAACCTCGTGATAAGACTCGTTTGATCAAAAGTGTGCATAATGGCCCCCTCTACGTGCAAAAGTTGTTTTACCCGGAGGGTTTAGAGCATGCTCACGTTTATCTTTTACATCCTCCGGGTGGAATTGTTTCTGGTGATCATCTGAAAATAAGTATTGATGTTGGAGAAAATGCGGGGGTCTTTTTAACTACACCCGGTGCCTCTCGGATATACAAAGCTCGTAAGGACATTTCAGTTCAGCGACTAGTATTCGACTTGAAAATTGGCGCTAATGCCCTAGTAGAGTGGTTTCCATTAGAAACTATAGTGTTCAGCGGCGCGTGTTCGCGAATTTCAACTAAAATAAATTTGTCAGAAGGGAGTTGCTTTGCGGGTTGGGATATATGCTCACTTGGCATGCCTGCCTCTTTTTCTGGTTTTGACCTCGGAAGTTTTGAGCAGAAATACGTTCTCCAGAAAGATGGTATGCCTGTTTATGTGGATAGACTTGAGTTATGCGAGCACGAGAAATCACTTATCTCAAAGTCTGCTGGCCTGCAAGGCTTTATCGTATCGGGATTTCTTTTGCTGGGACCTTTTGTGAGCAGCACGGAGTCTACAATATCAAAGATGCGTGAAATTGATTTTATCGCAAACTCGCCCCATTTAACATCGATCTCGCGGGTTGGAAATTTTCTAATCGGACGCTATCTTGGGAACAGTGCGGAGCATGCAAAAAAAATATTTGTGAACTGGTGGAAGTTAGCAAGGCCGATTTTAATGCAACGTGAATTTTGTGAACCGCGAATTTGGCTAACCTGAATATCCTAGAAGGAGTTAGACTATAATGGAATTACTGCCTAGAGAAAAGGACAAATTAATCACCTTTACCGCGGCCCTTCTCGCCGAAAGACGGCTTGGTAGAGGACTAAAACTTAACTATCCCGAGGCTGTTGCTTATATTTCTATGGCAATTGTTGAGGGAGCGAGGGATGGGAAGTCCGTCGCTCAGTTAATGAGCGACGGAAAGAATATTTTAAGAAGTGAGCAGGTAATGGATGGTGTAGCGGAACTTGTCTCAGAAGTTCAAGTAGAGGCTACATTTCCGGATGGCACAAAGTTGGTGACGGTGCATGATCCTATAAATTAGAATCGATGAGGGAAAATGATATGATTCCTGGTGAAATTTTGGTAAAAAGTGGCTCTATTCCGATTAATAAAAATAGGGCGACAATTGAACTAGAGGTGGCAAATATAGGAGATCGACCGATTCAGGTTGGCTCACACTATCATTTTTATGAGGTAAATCCCGCGCTGAAGTTTGATCGCATCAAAGCACGCGGCTTCCGCTTGAATATAGCCTCGGGCACTGCCGTTCGCTTTGAGCCGGGCCAGGTCAGGGAAATTAAACTTGTTTCTCTCGGTGGAGAGCGAAATGTTTTCGGGTTCCGCGGAGAAATCATGGGTTCTTTAGAGGAGATGGAAAATGATTAATGTTGACCGTCAAGCCTATGCTTCGATGTTTGGTCCTACAAAGGGTGATCGCGTCCGTTTGGGAGATACTGAGCTCATCGTTGAAGTAGAGAGAGACTTCACTTCCTACGGAGAAGAAGTAAAGTTTGGTGGGGGGAAAGTCATTCGAGATGGGATGGGGCAAAGCCAATGCAGTTGTAGTGATTCTGTCGACTCAGTAATCACAAATGCTCTGATTTTAGATTATTGGGGTATTGTTAAAGCGGATATTGGCCTAAAGCATGGGAGAATCGCAGCTATTGGTAAGGCTGGTAATCCCGATATTCAGGATAACGTCACAATCATCATTGGACCCGGCACTGAGGTGATAGCGGGGGAGGGTTTGATTATGACACCTGGTGGCGTGGATGCGCATATCCACTTTATTTGTCCTCAACAAATTGAGGAGGCTCTTATGTCCGGTATTACTACCATGATCGGTGGTGGAACTGGGCCGGCGACCGGAACCAATGCTACAACATGCACGCCCGGACCATGGAATATTGGCAAAATGCTGCAAGCTACTGATGATATGCCGATGAATTTAGGATTTCTGGGAAAGGGTAACGCTAGCATACCAATTGCTTTAGAGGAGCAGCTTTTGGCTGGAGCGTGTGGTTTAAAATTACATGAGGATTGGGGCACTACGCCGGCATCCATTGACAACTGTCTCAGTGTGGCGGAGAAAAATGATGTGCAGGTTGCTATACATACTGATACTCTCAACGAGTCGGGCTTTGTCGATGACACTATCGCGGCTTTTAAAGGACGTGCAATTCACACCTATCATACAGAGGGTGCTGGTGGCGGACATGCCCCCGATATTATTCGGGCTTGTGCAGAGTTGAATGTTTTACCTTCATCTACTAATCCGACGCGTCCATATACTGTGAACACTATTGACGAGCATCTGGATATGTTGATGGTGTGTCATCACTTAGACTCGTCTATTCCTGAGGATATTGCATTTGCAGATTCGCGCATTCGGAAGGAAACAATAGCGGCTGAGGATATTTTTCATGATCTTGGGGCGTTCAGTATGATTGCCTCAGATTCTCAAGCGATGGGGCGAGTTGGAGAGGTGATTACACGTACTTGGCAAACGGCGCATAAAATGAAGGTGCAGCGAGGGCCTTTAGATGAAGATAATGAAAAAATGGATAATTTTCGAGCCAAACGCTACATAGCGAAATATGCCATAAATCCTGCCATAACTCACGGAATTGATCATGAAGTAGGTTCTATCGAAGTGGGAAAACTCGCAGATCTTGTGCTATGGAAACCGGCTTTTTTTGGGGCGAAGCCCGCACTGATAATTAAAGGAGGATTAATCTCCGCGGCTCCAATGGGTGATCCAAACGCATCAATCCCAACACCGCAGCCCGTGCACTTTAGAAAGATGTTTGGGAGTTATGGAAAGGCACCGTCGCAGACATGTGTTACTTTCACCTCAAAAATAGCTATTGAGGATGGTCTTGCAAAGAAGTTAGGTCTATCTCGCGGGCTAGTGGCATGCAGGAATACTCGTTCAATTACCAAGCGAGACATGATCCACAATGCATGGATGCCCAATATTACCGTGGATCCTCAGACTTACGAAGTTCATGCGGATGGACTACTAATGACCTGCGAGCCGGCAAAAATCCTGCCGCTGGCACAACTTTATAACCTATTTTAGTCGTTAGGTCTTTATGTTAGAAATATACGAACGACTGCCATCTGCCTTGGAGTTCGATGTTTGTGGGGAGATAGAGCTCTGTCACATACAGCGAGAAAAGGGTCGCTTTAAAACGACGACTCTCACTGGGGAGACAGTCAGAATTTTCTTGGAGCGAGGAAAAATACTTAACGTCGGTGATGCATTAATTAGTAGGTGCGGCAGGATATTTTTAGTGACTGCAAAAAAAGAGGACGTTGTGAGAGCCTCGACAGAAAATTGGAGCCAGTTCAGTAAGGCTTGTTACCATCTCGGCAACAGACACGTGAAAGTACAGATAGGCGAAAAGTGGCTGAGGATATTACCAGATCATGTTCTTGTTGAAATGTTATCACGATTAAGTATGTCTGTGGAATACGAAAAATCGGCTTTTATTCCAGAACAAGGCGCGTACCAAAACGTAAAAAATCATGAACGCATTATCTGATTCGGGATTACTGTGAATACTTCAACTCAGTAGTTCCGCTTTGCCAGTCGGAGGATACGCCTTTTCGCAGGGCCTTGAATTTGCTATTGAAGAAAAATGGTTAAAAAACTCATTTGATGTTCGTGATTGGATTGCGACTGTGCTAAATCATACTATAGCGAAGACCGATTTACCGTTGCTAATTCGTCTTGTTGAAGCATTCAAAACTCATGATTTTAAGGGTGTGAAATATTGGAATTTGCATGTACTAGCTTGTCGTGAAACTCTTGAATTGCGTGATGCGGAAATAGCGACAGGAAAAGCGCTTGTTAAATTGCTCAAAGGCATAAAGGTCGAAGAAGTTGCTGTTCTAAAACAATCTTTAACTTTTGTTGCAGCCTATGCGTTTGCGGTTTCTTTTTGGAAGATTGATGTAAGAGTAGCTTGTCATGGGTTTGTGTGGTCTTGGATGGAGAATCAAGTAGCTGCCGCTACAAAATTACTACCATTAGGGCAAAGCGCAGCTCAAGACATCTTGAATGATTTAATTGGTATTATTCCCAGTGCAGTAAGCGCGTCTCAGTCTGCAAGTGATGAAGAAATCGGCAGTTCTTTACCCGGATTAGCGATGGCAAGTGCTTTGCATGAAACCCAATACACTCGATTATTTAGATCTTAAAGGAGTCACTATGGAGGACAAACAAACTTTGCGAGTCGGCGTCGGAGGACCGGTGGGGTCGGGAAAAACTGCGCTTCTAAGGGCGCTATGTATTGAGCTACGCTCTCAATATGAAATAGCAGTCGTGACAAATGATATTTATACTAAAGAGGATGCTGAATTCCTCACTAAGCATGAAGCGCTCGGTGCAGACAGGATTTTGGGCGTAGAAACAGGAGGTTGTCCTCATACTGCAATTCGAGAAGATGCGTCTATGAATCTTGAGGCTGTTGAGTTGCTGGGAGATCGTCATAAAAGCTTGGATATAATTTTTATTGAAAGTGGCGGTGATAATTTGAGTGCTACTTTTTCCCCTGAATTATCTGACTTGACTTTATATGTTATAGACGTATCAGCCGGCGACAAAATACCACGAAAGGGTGGTCCCGGAATTACAAAATCAGATTTGTTAATAATAAACAAAATCGATCTTGCGCCTTATGTAGGCGCATCTCTCGCTGTAATGAAGAGAGATGCTAAGTTAATGAGAAGCTCTGAACCATTTGTCTTCTCGAACTTGAAAAGCGGAGAGGGGCTTTCAGAAATTGTAAATTTTATTATCAATGAAGGAATGTTGTTAAAAGAGTGAGTTGTAATACCTTCGGCGCATTCAAATTTTTTTTCAATTAATATTTAGCCGGTTCTCGGGAATCTCAAATGGAATGTCGTACCATCTCCATTATCTGATGCAACAGTAATTTGGCCATGGTGCTGGTTAACCACGATAAACTGAGTGAATGTGAGACGACTTTCCAAACGATATTTATCTCCACTAAGCTCATGACCCGAATATGGCTCGAATATGAATCGCTGCTCCTCTGAACTGATAGTGGCTCCGTTGTGGTTGATTTGGATAACAATATCCTCTTGGTCAGAACGAACCAGAATCCTGATGTTTGGAATGTGGTCAGCTTCGTCTACCTTTCCAAGTTGCTGACAGGAATATCGAAACAGACTAAGGAAGACTTGTTGTAGCTCCGTCGCATGACATCGGATCTGAAGGTTATCGTCTTCATAGTCACAATTGACATCGATATCTCGAAATCTTAACCCACAGTTTACTGAGAGCAGACTTTCGGCAAGGTCAATACTGTGATCGATTATTGTATTTATTTGTTCAATTGACTTTTTATCTCCTTTCGTTTTGGAGAACGATAGTAAATTTTCTACAACATTTTTGGATTGCTGACCACGAATAAGTGCATTTTCTATGAGTTCGTTGAGCCAAATCGGATCCAATAATTCTTCGGTTAAAGCTTGTCGAACTGAATGTAAATCTTTTAGGGTGGCGTTAAGGGGTAAATTAATGTCTTGTGCCATTATGGCAGCCATTTCTCCCACAGATGCCATTTTATCTCTCTGAACAAGTAAATTGTTTGCATTCACTTGTTCCGTCACGTCATCAATAATGATAACTGCACCGGTTTCTTTTTGCTCTTGTAGCGGATAGATTGTGACATTGAAATACTTATAGTCTTTTCTAAAAGATTTGAATAAGAGGATTTCTTTTTCGCTGCGCGCTTGATCAACTTGGTCTTGTGATAAAGGGATCTGTGGATATTTTTTCCAAAGATTTTGACCCTTTATTTGACTGTTTTTACATCCACTTACTTTTTCAGCTTCAAGATTCCACTGTGTGACTATATTGTCACCATCCAGTCCGACCAGCATGAATGGCATAGAGTGCAAAATACTACCTATATACGCCTCTGAGCTTGCAAGTCGCTCAGTTGTAGTGAGGTGTTCTTTAATTTCTTCCGCAAGTGCTAAGTTGCTATTTTTTAGTAGCTGATTTGAATGATTTAAGTTTGCTGTGCGTTCTTCGACTCGGTCCTCAAGTTGTCTACGGATTGACTCTAACTCTTTGTTATAACGGTTGGCTTGTCTTTGGCTTAAAAGTAATCTCAGAGCGGTAACAGATAGAGCAATAATTAAAATACTAGTTGAAAAATTTGCCACATATTGCCAGTTTGTGCTGCCATCCTCATTTCGAAAGGCCCAGAATATGTCCGCCGATGCGATCTGAGGCAGAATTAGTCCCATAATTAATGTTGCTTGTCTGAGGACTTTCGTTATTTCTGTTTTTCTTTTTTTAAGAATTACACTACGCTTACTCATCGTGATTTTCTTTTGCGACTCCCGATTTTGAGGCACTTCCACTTTCATTGTATCCATTGCTAACCAACTTTGGCGAGTTTTTTGTGACAAAAAACCAAAAGTATGTGAACGAGATAAATCGTTTTCAAAGGAGGTTATGACGAGCAGCTTATACTTATCGTCGATGCCCAGTTCGGTGGATTTAATGCATACCTCGACATTGATGGGTGTTCATCATACGGACTTTGGAGTAAATGTAAGAGGTCGGTTACTAAGCTAAAGTCTCCACTCTCGGCAAGTATTATTGCTTCTTGCGCCATGTGGTTGCGTAAAATATATTTAGGGTTGACCCTCAACATTTTCTCGTGACGTATTTCTTCGCTCACTGTCTCATGTTTAAGCAGTTTGTTATATTCATAACTCCATTTGTCAAAATCTTTTGAGTATAAAAACATATCTTTTATGTAATTATTCTCACCCGTTAACTTATAGTCACTTAAAGATCGAAAAAAAATACAGTAATCAATTTTATTTTTTTCAAGAGGCTCTAATAAACGCTCTATATTACTTAACCTTTTGGAACTTGTGTGTTCGAGACCAAGTTTTTCCGCCATTAATCGCGTATAAACGTTTTCGTACTCGGGCTGATATTCCTTAAGACATTCGACTAATTCTGTATGCGGTACTAGGGAGGAAAAGGCGACTGCGAGGGCATTGAGATTCCATAGCCCGATCCTCGGTTGATTTTGGAATGAATAACGTCCTTGATGATCTGAGTGATTACAGACAAACTTGGGCTTATACTCGTCGAGGAAACCAAATGGGCCATAATCAAGGGTATCCCCAAGAATGCTCATGTTGTCCGTATTCATCACTCCATGTGAAAAACCAATTGCTTGCCATTTGGCAATAGTTCGCGCAGTATTTACAACTACAAATCGAAAAAGCTTTTTGTAATTACTCTCATCACTCTTCCACTTTGAGAAATGCCGCTCAATAACATACCTAGCTAGATTTTTTACAGCCGATTGTTCACGTCTATGGTGAAAATGTTCAAATGACCCAAAACGAATATGACTTCTCGCCACACGGCAAATTACTGCAGCATTTTCTTTAGACTCTCTGTAAACAGGTGTTTTACTGTTGAAAATACACAGCGCTCGGGTAGTGGGGATACCCAACGCGTGCATTGCTTCAGAGCACAAGTACTCGCGTATGCTGGATCGTAAAACAGCTCGACCGTCTCCAAATCGCGAGTAGGGGGTGGTACCTGCCCCTTTGAGTTGGATATCCCATAGTTCGCCGTCAACGGAGAGCTCACCGAGGGTTATTGCTCGACCGTCGCCCAGTTGGCCCGCCCAAACTCCGAATTGATGACCAGAATATACAAGTGAAATTGGCATCATGTCTCGAGGAATATCTGAACCTGTTAAAAGGTCAAATGTCTGATTATTCTCGAGAAAATTTTCGTCCAGTCCTAGATCTTTTGCTAGCAAATTATTTATATTTCCTACTTTGGGTTCCTTGAGTGCTGTTGGAGAAACAGAGCTGAAGTATTCTTCATCTAATTCAAAAAATGAGTTAAAGAAGTGTTGCTCCAGTCTGCTTGATATTAAGTCCAAGTAACCTGCCTTAAATTTGCTGAATTTTCTGTATCTAATTTGATTATAATAAGACTTCCATGATCCTGCCCAGACTTTTTCTTCTGGAGACTTAAGTTAAATCATCAAATGGGGACATTTTTTCTTGGTGTGACTTTACACCACATGTAACATACGCAAAATTCGAATACGGAGGCCAAAGTTAGTAATGGAAGTGAATCTTATCCTAGATATGATTAGTGATCTAAAAGAGCGCACAGATGTTCTTCGGGGGTACCTTTGACTATGATTATAGAAAAGAGCGACTTGCAGAGGTTGAGTTAGAGCTCAGTCAACCACTGATATGGAAAAATTCATTTAAAGCCAAGGAACTGGGTCGAGAACGGGCTTCACTTGAGGATATAGTGTCAACAATCGAAGCACTTGACAGAGGCGTGGAGGACACGCGCCAGCTTTTACAACTTGCCGTGGAAGAGCTTGATAGTGATATTGTAAATGAAGTTAGATTTGAGATCTCCTGTCTCGACGCAAACTTGGCCGAACTAGAGTTTAAGCGCATGTTTTCTGGCGAAGTGGATTACAACAATGCCTTTATCGAAATACAAGCAGGATCAGGAGGCACTGAAGCGCAAGATTGGGCAGAGATGTTATTGAGAATGTATCTTCGTTGGATTGATGATAAAGGATTTAAGGCCGATTTGATCGAATACTCCGCAGGTGAGGTTGCAGGAATAAAAAGTGCCACTGTTCAAGTATCTGGCAACTACGCTTTCGGCTGGCTGCGTACTGAGATCGGCGTTCATCGACTTGTTCGAAAGTCACCATTTGATTCAGGTAATCGGAGGCATACGTCTTTTGCCGCCGTGTTTGTTTCCCCTGAATTAGACGATGATATCGCAATAGATATTGATCCGTCTGACGTAAGGACAGATACGTATCGGGCCTCTGGAGCAGGTGGCCAGCATGTAAATAAAACCGATTCGGCAGTTCGTTTAACACACAAATCTAGCGGTATTGTCGTTCAATCCCAAAGTCAGCGCTCGCAGCATCAAAACAGAGAAAAATGTTGGCAAATGCTTCGCGCGAGATTGTATGAATCTGAGGTTAAGAAACGAAAGCAGGTTGCACAGGCTGCCGAGGATGCCAAGTCTGAAATTGGATGGGGAAGTCAAATCCGATCATATGTACTTGACGATGCCAGAATAAAGGATTTAAGAACAAATATCGAGACACGTAATACTCAAGCGGTATTGGATGGTAAACTTGACCTTTTTATTAAAGCATCGCTCAAGGCAGGACTATGATTAAGCTGCTGAGGCTACTAGTTAATTTCTTATAAAAAGATATTTCTAATGACTGAAGAACGAGATGAAAATAAATTGATTGCGGAGCGCAGAGCAAAATTAAATAATTTGCGGTCTGTAGCCAATCCGCTATTCCCGAATGATTTTAAACCTAAAGCACTGGCTTCGCAGCTCGAGAGATCCTATTCGGTGGCGACTAAACAAGATTTAGAAGCACTTCAATATAAAACTTCTGTCGCAGGACGCGTTATGCGTAACCGAGGTTCGTTTATTGTCATACAAGATCGCTCTGGAACCATACAGCTCTATGTTACAAAACATTCTCGGGCTTTTGTGAAGAACTTAGATTTGGGAGATATTATTGGAGTTGAGGGTTATTTGCGTCGGTCAAGCAGAGGAGACCTCTATGTCGAAATAGAAACATTTACCCTGCTTACGAAATCTTTGAGACCTTTGCCTGACAAATTTCATGGATTAGCGGATCGCGAAATGCGTTATCGGCAGCGATATTTAGATTTAATTGTGAACTCGGATGTTCGCTCTTCATTCCGAACACGCTCCAAGATAATTAGTCATATAAGACACGTTTTGAATAACGAGAATTTTCTTGAAGTAGAGACACCTATGTTGCACCCGGTTCCTGGTGGTGCGGCTGCAAGACCCTTTATTACTCACCATAACGCCATGGCGTCTGATATGTATCTTCGCATCGCCCCGGAGTTGTATTTAAAGCGTCTAGTAGTTGGGGGCTTTGAACGAGTTTATGAGATTAATCGTAGTTTCCGTAATGAGGGGTTGTCCACTAGACACAATCCTGAGTTTACTATGCTTGAATTTTATCAGACCTATGCTGATTACAATGACCTTATGACATTTACTGAACGGCTGCTGGGTGGTATCGCCAGAGAAGTTCTTGGAAGCGATCGGGTGATCAATACAAAGCGAGATGAAAATGGCAATAAATTGGGTGAAGTAGAATATGACTTTTCTAAGCCATTCAGGCGATTGTCTCTATTAAATTCGATTTTATTGTTTAATCCAGCGATTAGCTATGATGAGTTATTAAATCTGGAGTTAGCGCGGCAAGTTGCAGCGGATCTTGGAATAATAGTTGATGGAGATTGGGGTGTGGGTAAGTTGCAGATTGAAATTTTTGAGAAAACTGTTGAGCATCGTTTAGAACAACCCACTTTTGTAACGCATTATCCAATTGAAGTATCTCCACTTGCGCGCCGGAGTGATGCCAATCCGAGCGTCACTGATAGATTTGAGTTATTCATTGGTGGGAGAGAGGTGGCGAATGGTTTTTCAGAACTTAATGATCCTGAAGATCAAGTAGATAGATTTAATGCACAGTTGAACCAAAAAAAATCTGGTGATGAAGAAGCGATGTATTTTGATAAGGATTACATCAAAGCGCTTGAATATGGAATGCCTCCCACCGCTGGGGAAGGGATTGGCATTGACCGCCTTGTAATGTTGTTTACTGACGCTTCGTCGATTAGAGATGTTTTGCTGTTCCCACATATGAAGCCGGAGTAGCGGCGCTGATTTAACCCGTCGCGGACTGCAAAGTTGGCGTCACCATTGACTATGGGAGGTGCATTAACCGGAAGCTCGAGAATCCTTTGCCCGACAAAGCGTGTGCGTTATGTATATGGATGCTGTCAAAAGCGCAACTGCGCCTGATTGGTGCGCCGCAGCGAGGGGTGTTGGAACGTGTAGCAGTAGCGTGGAGATCCCAAGAGTTATTTGTAATGTTATTAAAGCAGAGATACATTTTACTCCGGTTTTAAATGCGTCGCTTATATCAGAGCGTAAAGCTCCGATAACAAATAGTATAATCGCAAAGGTGGTAAAGTACGCGAGTATTCGGTGGTTGAACTGTATGGTCGCGATGTCTTCAAAAATCGATAGCCATATGGGCTGCATCGAATAAATCTCGTTAGGAATAAAAGAATCGCCCATTAGCGGAAACGTAGGGTATGCATAACCGGCACGCGTGCCAGCCATAAGTCCTCCGGACACTATCATGGTAAAAATAAGCGCTAGTATGAGACAGGAAGGCAGCAACAAGTGAGCTGGTTGCGGATCTGGTCGGTTTAAAAGATCTAGCGTAACCCAAATAATGAGGCTATATATTATTACCGCATTTGAAAGGTGTGCAGTCAGGCGATATTGACTTACTCTGGGATCATCAGTCAAACCGCTCTGTACCATATACCAACCCAAAACACCCTGAGCAGCCCCTAACATTAATATTATGAACAGTTTGGGTGATAAACCCTTTGGGGTGCGTCCAGTCACATAGAAAAATATGAAGGGAAGTACAAACATAATACCTATGAGGCGACCTAGCATCCGGTGCAGATACTCATACATAAATATTCTTTTGAACTCGCCTAAGCTCATGCCATTGTTTATTATTTTGTATTCAGGAAACTGCTGATACTTGACAAAAAGAATTTGCCAATCATTAGCTGTCAGCGGCGGAACAACTCCCATAATTGGTCTCCACTCTACCATTGATAGTCCAGACCCCGTAAGTCTTGTAACACCACCTAGTAAGATCATGCCGAATATTGTTAGTGCGCACGCAGAAAGCCACCAGATAATTTGCCTGTTGTAATGCGTCTGACGCTCAATGGATGGCTTGAGTGGAGATATCCTTACGACCGTTAGCTGTGACATTTTTGTCAAACCTCAGATATTTTTATTAGGCTAAATATTGTTGTTACGAGCGCCTGCAGCTAACAGACCAACAGCGTCGGCACAGAAGATAGTTTGGTAAAATCAGCATTAGGCAAAGGTAGCTATACCAAAATTGATACCGAATTCTGAAAAATGTTAGCAGAATTCTGGCATTTAAGTTGGAAATCGGTTTATTGTTTAATGATAAAAGATCAAATTCTTATTATTTTTCTTCAATCGAACAATCTTATTTTTATATTAATGGATCATTTACTGATTTTAATTTTAAAGAAATTGCGGAGATTCTGATGACCATCAAAAAAATCAAAAGTTTTCTGAAAGCGCCGGAGGGCGATTGGGCTCTGAAATTAGAAGAATACATGAAAAAACCAGAATTTTTCGATCTAAAATTGTTTTTAAAAGCCCAATATGAGAATGGCATTACAATATTTCCGCCCCAAAATCGGATCTTTGCGGCCTTCGAAAATACTCAATTTCGTGATGTTCGAGTAGTAATATTGGGTCAGGATCCTTATCACGGCCCCAACCAAGCAAATGGTTTATGCTTTTCAGTAGCGCGTGGCGTGCCAGTCCCACCGTCTTTAGCTAATATTTACCGCGAGCTACGTGATGACATGGGTTGTTTGCCCCCCTCGCATGGGTGTCTAAAGAGCTGGGCAAAGCAGGGTGTGCTATTGATTAATTCCGTTCTAACAGTGGAACAATCAGCGTCAGGTTCTCACAGAGGAAAAGGTTGGGAGATTTTCACAGACGCGATAATTACTTTACTTAATGATGAGCAGAGAGATTTAGTATTTCTTTTATGGGGAAATTACGCCAGAAAAAAGGGAGTTTTGATAGATCGTCGACGCCACATGGTTTTAGAGGCGGCTCACCCATCGCCACTTTCGGCTTATCGGGGTTTTTATGGATGTAAACATTTTTCTCTTTGCAACGCTTATCTGAAAAAATTTGGAAAAAAACCGATCGACTGGCAGTTACCTTTCTTCTCGTGATAAATAATCGGATTTAGATTTGAGACGGTAAGAACAAGGATGATTGCTACCTCGTCTGTATTGATTACGTAGAACAAAAAGATGGATAGTTGACGCAAAGACCTGAGCTGTAAGTGTTGTGTTTAAAAACTTTTATCTCCTCTTGATAGAATTCTTGAAATCGTAGAACCTTTAATATTTTATCGGAATGCCATACGTATCGAATAAGGTCTCGTCTGCGATTTTTAGGTTATCAAATTCCTCTTGTTTTATGGGTATTACAGCTAGCATTTCAACTTCGTTTCTACCAATCCATGCTGCACCAGTCACTTGTCCGAGCAATTTATTGCAGGAAGATGATATTTTAGAACCCGGTTCGGGTAAACTTTGAAGTGAGCAATGTAAAGCTTTCATGCGCCTTTTCACGGAACCTCTGTAGTGCGTTCTTGCTATGACTTCTTGCCCTGTGTAGCAACCTTTTTTAAAGCTTATATAACCTTGGCTATCTAAATTTAGCATCTGCGGAATAAAACGGCCTGAAGTTGCCGCAGTTACCTCGGCTAAGCCGGTCCGGAGGGTTAGCAAATTAGCAAAATTTTCATCCACATAAGTTAAACCAGTTAGAGAGTAAAGTCTTGAAAAGTCAAGATCCCTAGAACACGTTAGTGCATATTGACCCTCTTCAATGCAGCTTAACCAACCAATATCATTCTCAAATCGATCACCTTTTTTGGTGGGAACCAAGACGAAAAGAGTATTTAAGACAGATTTAATTTCAGGCCCAGCAATCAGAAAATTACTGAACTTATCGCTTACATCATATATATCAAGTTTAAAGAACTTCGAATATTTTTGAAGGCTTTCGATGGCAATATTTACTATTGACGGGTTGATTTCCAAAACAATGACTCCGTTTTTCAAACTATGCGCAGTAAAAGTGAATATTACTCCCCCAGAAGGAGAGCAATGAGCACCTTTAACGACTGATTGGTGAATTAGTTCACTCATGTCGCATGTTACTTGGCCCTGGAGGAATCTAATTACTTCTGAACCCGTCAGAGCAATATATGCTCTAGGATTGGGACAAATGATTGTCTTGGTAAGTGCCAAGCTAAAATTTGCGGGTAGCTTTTTCACAGGCACCGTTAACTTACGATAACAATCATCTAGATGCGACATCTGTGTAGAAAACGGTTCAAAGAATGTCATTTTATGGTTAACACTGTATTTTACTTAACTAGATATGATTATACTTCCATTTTTAACTCGGTTGGCGATTTATGCATAAAAATAGACTTGTCTGGGCCGCAAGGCGTGGAATGTTGGAGCTTGATTTGTTACTACAGCCTTTTGTGGAAAACGAGTATGAGAAGTTAAATCGAGAGGATAAATTGCGTTTCGAAGTATTGCTTGAAAAAGACGATCAAACTTTATTTCAGTGGTTTATGAAGTCATCTGAGCCGCACGATCTGAATATGAAACATATTGTAGATTTGATACGAGACGCTAGTGCCAATTAACAACTTTGTCGACTTTTTCTTGTTACTAAAAGTTAGTACGCCGCATATGATCATTGATCTCTGCTAATCTACCCAATTAGTCGGCGTCAAAATAGTGTCTCTGGCGATCTTTTCCTTATCAGGGTAATCCAAGTTGTAATGAAGGCCTCTACTTTCTCGTCGCTCTAGGGCGGAAATAACAATTAGTTCAGAGGTTGCGGCCAAGTTACGTAATTCTAAAAGTCGAGAATTTATATGACTATTTTGAAAGCGCTCATTAATTTTTTGTTTAAGTTTTTGAATCTCTGATTTTGCTTTCCCTAATTCGTTATCAGTTCTCACGATCCCTACCCGTTTCCACATTAGCATTCGTAACATTTTCATATTTTCATCAATGAAAGCATTTTGAGCAATTACTTGCGGACTCTCAAAATTTTTCTTGGGCGTTTTATTTTGATGGCTTGGCGGTATTGTCTCTTGATTAATAAAGCTTGCAGCCGCTCGTGCAAAGACGACGCACTCAAGCAGCGAGTTGCTCGCCATTCGGTTAGCGCCATGGAGACCGGTTAATGCATTTTCGCCGATCGCATAAAGATTTCTCAAGTCTGTTTGAGCGTTCATATCTACGACTATACCCCCACAAGTATAATGAGCTGCTGGCACAATCGGTATAGATGTTTTTGTGATATCTATACCAAGGCTAAAGCAATGGTTATAAACAGTGGGGAAGCTTTCGATGACAAACTTCGCTGGTTGATGACTAATATCGAGGTATAAGCAGTCACACTTCAGTTTTTTCATCTCTTGGTCTATCGCGCGAGCAACTACATCGCGAGGCGCTAGTTCTGCCTTCTCATGGTAAAGATGCATAAAGCGACTTCCATCAGGAAGCAGAAGTCTTGCACCCTCACCGCGCAAAGCTTCAGTTATTAAAAATGAGTTGGCTTTTGGATGGTAAAGACAAGTTGGGTGGAATTGGTTAAATTCCAAATTACCAACGCGACAACCGCTTCGCCATGCCATTGCTATACCATCTCCACTTGCGCCATCGGGATTACTGGTATGCAAGTAGCATTTACTTGCCCCTCCAGCAGCTAAAACTACATTATGAGCCGAAAACGTGACTACTTTATTTTCCTCTATATCCAGTAAATGAGCGCCGACACAAGTTGCATATCTATCCATTTTACAAGTGTTCTTAATGAGGTCTATAGCGTGATGGTTTTGAAAAATATCTATATTCGATGCTGAAATTACTCGGTGTACCAGTGCATCGGTGACTGAGCGCCCAGTTGCATCGGCACTGTGAAGAATTCGTCTATGACTATGTCCGCCCTCTTGAGTAAGGTGAAATTGCTTTTGGTCGTCCTCTAAGGTGAAGTTTACTCCCTGATTGATCAGCCAATGAATAGCGTCGGGGCCATTATTAATGACGAATTCGACTGTATTGTTGTGACATAAGCCGGCCCCTGCTACCTGAGTATCGGTTATGTGAAGAGCTTTGGTATCGTTTTTATCAAACACAGCAGCAATGCCACCTTGGGCTAGCCAGGACGCACCCGCTTTGAGAGTTGATTTGCTCACTAAAGCCACACGTTTGTTTCGATCTATATGTAAAGCTAGTGTCAGTCCGGCAGTACCACTTCCGATTACTAACACATCATAGTAAAACTTCTTCATGGCCCTAACGTTCTTTAGATTGATTGAAACGATTATAACCCATCGGCTTTGTAGTCATGGGAGTTTTCTCTAGCGAAGCAGTGCAGTCTCCGGTATCGTGAGGGATAATTTTTGTTTCGTTGGTACACAATGATAGACCAAACCACGTCAAATGTAACAGACTGCCAGCTTTTGTCGAGGGTTAAAAAGGGAGACAAAAGAGCATTCGAATTGATCGTGATTAAATACCAGCAAAAAGTTCAAAATTCTTTGACACGTTTTATAAAAGATCAAGACGAGTTAAACGATTTAACTCAGGAAGTTTTTATTAAGGTATATAAAGCCATCTCGGCATTTCGAGGGGACAGTCAATTTTACACGTGGCTGCACAGAATTGCATTGAATACGGCAAAAAATCATTTAGTCGCAAAAAGTCGACGGCCACCCACGTCTGATATTCAAGTATCTGACGCGGAAAATTACAAAAGTTTTTATCAGTTACACAATATTGATACACCTGAAAATATATTATTTTGTGAACAGTTGGATCAAATATTAAAAGAAACTGTAAGACAGTTACCAGAGGATCTTAGATGTGTAATATCCCTTCGTGAGAATAAAGACTTGAGCTATGAGGAGATTGCTAAAATAATGGGTTGTCCTACAGGGACTGTTCGATCGCGATTATTTCGGGCTCGTGAAATTCTTGATGAAAAGATTAAGACACTTTTAAATGACAGATAAAAAGTGATTTGAACGTTTTTTAAAAATTGGTGTCAAAACAGACGGAAAATTTTGTTGGAGGTGGACTGCTCTTGAGAGAAACTAAGATTGATTCATATGATAAAGGTCGAGAGGATCTTTGTGCACTGTTGGATGGCGAGGCTAGTGAGGTCGAGGTGCAAAGGATTTTGAATGCGATGGATGGCAAGAGTGGTAAGGAAGTTAGAGAACTCTGGCGTCGTTACAACCTTGTCTCAGATAGTGTCCGAAATAAAACGTTTGATATAGGATTGGATGTAAGTGGAGATGTGATTGCTGCGATAACCGACCAAGCACCTCGCATTTTGGCAAAATCAAGTACATGGTCAGAGGTCATTGTTCAGTTGGGTGTGGCCGCATCAGTTGCGATGTTAACATTGTTTAGTGTCCAATATTACAACGATAATGTTAGGTTTGATCAAACTCTTCGCAATGTTGAAGTTGAGCCACATAATGAAGAGCTTAATTCGGGTCCAGCGGCGCAGTTTCCCTCTGGGTTCAAACCGAACATCAATGTTCGGACTGTTAGCGCGGGCTCAATTAGAGAGTCGGAACTAAAAGTAACACTTGATTCTCAGTTGTTTCAGGACGATAGAATTCGTGAACATATTGATCGGAAGGTATCTGAATATTATCGACAGTCTTTTAATATTGGTCGGCATGGCAAGCAGCCGTTTGTTAAACTTAAAAAGATGGAAGTTACGCCTGATTGAACTTAGCGCGATACTCCTAAAACCCTGTTTTTTGTGTTCGCGGTTTCCAACACTAGGTACAGACGCATATGTTATTAAACGTTTTCCTTTGTTCTTATTATCACTCGCGTCTTTGAAGATAAACACTTTTGTATGCAGTGTAATAAAAACACTTAGTTCTAAATTGTGCCTGAATATCACTTCGTGGGCTTTCAACGAACCGTCCTATGCCTAAATGCGGGATCGCTATCATCAAAAATCTTACATTCGAGCTTTCAAAGATATAGATTTGGATTGCCAAAATTATATTTACTGAAGAGTCATTAGTCATAACTGAAAATATCATCATCTCGAAGATGACCAATTCAAGGAGATCACTAAAGAGCACTACTAATGGTGTTTCTTGAGCAAAAAAAGATAGCGATTTATTTTCCTTTCGCGTATCAGTAAGAAGTATTGTTAAACCGGCTTACAGAAGCAAGTCGTATATTTGAGGTCAACAGCAGAATAAAGAAGTGCGCTTTCACTTTTAATACATAGATGGGACTTGATTTGAGTTATTTGGAATATGCGCAGTTGGGTGAAACGTTACAAACAGCTTCTTTATTGAAAAAGACTTCGCTACTTCATGTATATTGGACCGAGACATTCATCGGTGATTCATTTTATGGTGAACGAGGCTCAGTGAGTAATCGATTAACAGCTATCTTAGATTATGGATTACATGCCAACTAATCTTGAATTGAGGGCAGGGAAGACATAATAATGTTGACCGAACAATGTGGGTTCCGTTTTTGTAATGAATTGACATTTGGGGTGTTACCGATGAAAAAATTTAATGGCGATGGCATGCTAAAATCCGATGTAAAACACGGCATCGCAGTTATTTTCTGTGGAAACCCTCTAACGTATTGAAATAGATTTGGGGAGCCTTTTGTTGAGAAATCACTTCGAGGAGAGGCATAATCAAAGTATGAGGAATCTTTCCTTTCGCCGACAGAATATGGCCTACTTTATAATTGATAGGGTTCGATCTAAAAATGTCTTAGGAGCGAGCTAGGCTTAGGACATGCTTTTCAATAAAGAGGATTTTAGATGTTAGTAAAATTTCACCTTACAGTGCTGTTGACTTTTATTACTCTCACAAAGTCTGTTGCGTCACTCCCAGATTTTACCGAACTTGTTGATAAGGTAGCACCTGCAGTCGTAAAAATTAATGTGTCCTTTGCTGGAGAAAGTCAACTAAAATCTCAGCCTTACGGTGGAAATTTACCTGATATTTTTCGTGAATTGTTAGAACAACAGCGCAATTTAAGAGAACGGCCTGATAGGGCCTCATTGGGGTCGGGGTTCGTGATTTCCTCTGACGGTTACATTATTACAAACCACCATGTTGTAGATCGCGCGACTAAAATTCGTGTGTCTTTTGCAGATAGGCGAGAGTTTGATGCCGAAATGGTCGGGACAGATCGTCGGTCCGATTTAGCACTTTTAAAGATTAATGGCAGTGATCTGCCAACTTTAGAGTTTGCCACGGAGAACAGTTTGAGAGTAGGGGCATGGGTTCTCGCAATAGGATCTCCGTTTGGATTAGATTACTCTGTTACTGCCGGCATCGTGAGTGCGATGGGGCGCAGTATCCCCACTGATAGAAATGAAAATTATGTGCCCTTTATTCAGACTGATGTAGCGATTAATCCAGGGAACTCTGGAGGGCCACTTTTTGATTTATCAGGAAAGGTAGTAGGCATAAACTCACAGATTTACTCGCGAACAGGCGGCTCCATCGGGTTATCTTTTGCGATCCCAGCTCAACTAGCACTTGATGTAGTTCAACAATTAAAATCTACAGGTCGGGTGGATAGAGGTTGGTTAGGTGTGGCTATTCAAGATGTGGATCAAAAGCTAGCACGATCTTTAAATTTAAAAGAGGCCAAAGGAGCTCTTGTTAGTGCGGTGGAAATTGATAGTCCCGCTGACTTGGGTAAAATAATGCCGGGAGACGTCATCATAAGCTTTAACCGACAAGCAGTTATTGAATCGAGTGATTTGCCCCCTCTCGTGGGGCAAGTGGCGCCAGGTGCTCGAGTTCCGGTTAAAATAATGCGAGACGGAAAAGTCAAGAAATTGAATATAATAGTAGCCGCTCTGGATGGAGACCAATCGACTAGTGAGCAAGTATCCAAAGCTAATGAAAATGGAGATCGGCTTGGATTGCGGGTAGGAGATGTAGAGAAATTGTCAACGTCTGATGATCTGATCAATGGAGTGGTTATTCAATACATTACACCACGATCCGCCGCAGATATCGCAGGGTTACGACAAGGCGATGTGATTGTTCAACTCGGACAAGTGAGAATCTTAAATTTTACACAATACAATAAAGTGGTAAAGGAGATGCCGAAGAATCGACCAGTCGCTATCCGTTTTCTTCGCCGCGGAACAGCAGTATTTAGGACAATTGAAATTAATGACTGATTGGCGGTGAGTATAGAGATTATCGATCTTGCGATATTATTTTGGTAACGGAGTTACAAATAATATAAACTGTCGTTATGAATTAGTGGGTGATGTATACACGTGTCAGAAATGACCTCCATTCGTAATTTCTCTATAATTGCACATATTGATCACGGGAAATCAACCCTAGCTGATAGGTTTATTCAGCTTTGTGGCGGCTTGAGTGAGCGGGAAATGGATACTCAAGTTCTCGATTCTATGGACATAGAGAGAGAGCGAGGAATTACAATAAAGGCCCAAAGTGTCTCACTCTCTTATAAGAGTTTGGGAGGCCGCCATTATCAACTAAATTTTATTGATACCCCCGGACATGTTGATTTTTCATATGAAGTATCAAGGTCACTTGCTGCGTGCGAGGGCGCATTACTGATTGTTGATGCAGCTCAAGGCGTTGAAGCTCAGTCTGTAGCCAACTGTTACACTGCTATTAATCAGGGCTTGGAGGTTCTTCCAATTCTCAACAAGATGGATTTGCCCCAAGCCGAACCGGACCGAGTCGTCTTAGAGATTGAGGATATTATTGGCATTGATGCCAGTGAGGCAATTCACTGTAGTGCAAAAAGTGGTTTGGGTGTTGTGGATATATTGGAGCAGTTAGTTCTCAAGATACCTCCTCCGCATGGCTCAGTTAAAAATCCATTACAGGCCTTAATTATTGATTCATGGTTTGATAATTACTTGGGCGTTGTTTCGTTGGTCCGTGTGATGGAGGGAACGCTCTGTGTAAAGGATAAAATTATTGCCAAATCTATCGGACGTGCGCACATTGTAGATACCGTCGGAGTGTTTACACCAAAGCGACTGGAGAAGAGTGTGCTAAAAGCTGGAGAAGTGGGCTTCATGGTTGCAGGTATAAAAGATATTAAAGGAGCTCCTGTTGGCGATACTTTGACGCACTATAATACTGCTGAGGTATCATCTTTACCTGGATTCCAAACAGTCAAACCGCAAGTGTATGCGGGAATGTTTCCTATCGACTCGGATGACTTCGAAGATTTCCGTGATGCACTTTCAAAATTGGCGATTAATGATGCTTCTTTGTTTTATGAGCCAGAAAGCTCTGATGCGTTAGGGTTTGGATTTCGTTGTGGCTTTTTAGGTATGTTACACATGGAAATTATACAGGAGAGACTTGAGCGCGAGTATCGACTTGACTTGATTACATCTGCTCCATCGGTGGTTTATGAAGTCTTGTCGAGTAAAGGTGGTCAATTCCGCATTTCGAATCCATCTGATCTTCCTGATCCTACGCAATTAGTTGAATTGCGCGAACCAATCTGTGATACAAATATTCTTGTGCCTAAGGAATTCGTCGGTAACGTGATTTCACTTTGTATTGAAAAACGTGGAGTGCAAATTGATATGCAATATGTTGGTGGACAAGTCGCTATTCACTATCAATTGCCTTTGAGCGAGGTTGTCATGGATTTTTTCGATCGGTTGAAATCCGTCAGTCGTGGTTTTGCCTCTTTGGAATATAATTTCTTACGATTCGATCCAGCGCCTCTTGTAAGGCTTGATGTTCTGATTAATGGTGATCGGGTTGATGCACTTGCTGCAATTGTCCACCGTACAGAAGCGTCTCGTAAGGGCCGAGTACTCACCGAAAAAATGAAGGAGTTGATTCCTAGACAGATGTTTGATGTGGCAATTCAAGCGGCTATCGGGGGTCATATTATTGCTAGAACAACAGTAAAAGCATTACGTAAAAATGTCACTGCGAAATGCTATGGTGGTGATGTTTCTAGGAAGAAAAAGTTACTCGAAAAACAGAAGGCGGGGAAGAGGCGTATGAAGCAAGTTGGGAGTGTTGAAATTCCTCAGGACGCCTTTCTCGCTGTGCTAAAAACTTAATTGTAAGTTTAACTTTGAGATGAATAATTGTGAACTTTAATTTCGAACTAATACTAACCGTGCTGTTTATACTGACAGCTCTCTTTTGGATTATTAATCATTGCATAGTAAAAAAACAAGACGGTTTTGTTGAGTTTATTGCGTCAATGGCGCCAGTGCTAGGTATTGTTTTATTGTTGCGGTCATTCATCGTCGAACCTTTCCAAATACCATCTAAATCAATGGTTCCAAATTTGTTGGTTGGCGATTTTATTTTGGTTAACAAATTTGCTTATGGTTTAAGGCTACCGGTCCTGCGATACAAATTCTATGATTTCGGTAAGCCACAACGAGGAGATGTGATGGTGTTCTTTCCTCCTCATGATGATAGGTACTTTATAAAGAGATTGATTGGACTGCCGGGGGATGAGGTCCGTGTTATTGAAGGAGTTGTTTATATTAATGGACGCCAAATCTCGCAAAAGGTTTCAGGAGACAGCGCTTCGACCAATCACATTATAATGAATGAGCGATTGTCCGAATCCGAGCACAAGATTCAAAAACGCTTATCTCCTACTCGTTTAAGCATGAATCATACAGCGATTGTGCCAGATGGCCATTTCTTTATGTTGGGAGATAATCGCGATAATTCGAGTGATAGTCGAGTTTGGGGTCCGGTCCCTGAAGATCGTTTGGTAGGTAAAGCTTTTGCGCGATGGATGTTTTGGGATAAATTTCTAAGCTTGCCTAGCTTTCGCAGAGTAGGGTGGTTGAATTAGATAGTCCAATCACAATGTAAATTAATTAAGCTCTGATATGTAATGATCAGCAAAGGCTCATGTTATGACCCGTGATTTGGAGCGTTCAGAATTGGCGCAAAAACGATTGCTCCAAGGTAGACTTAATTATATTTTTTCTGATCAAGATCTTTTGGCTTTAGCTCTCACTCATCGTAGTTCTGGCGCACAAAATAATGAGCGACTTGAGTTTCTAGGTGATGCAGTTCTTGGTTCGATAATTGCGCATTACTTATATCGACATTATCCGCAGTTAAGAGAGGGTGAAATGAGTCGCATGCGTGCGCAGATAGTTCGCGCAGAATCTTTGGCTTCTGTGGGAAAAAGATTGGATTTGGGCAGCTGCCTGTTACTTGGCCCCGGAGAAATGAAAGCTGGCGGGAAAAAACGTGATTCAATTTTAGGGGATGCTGTAGAGGCGATAATCGGAGCTGTTTACATCGATTCTGGTGCAGATTCCTCCAGAGAGTGCGTTCTACGGTGGTTTAAAGAAGAATTAATTAAAGTTTCATATGAGTGGCCGTCAAAAGATTCAAAAACTAAATTACAAGAATGGTTGCAAAAAAAGGGGCAGCCGTTACCTTGTTATCGGCTGACAGAGACGTCAGGTGAGGCTCATAGTAGAACGTTCACTGTTGAATGTGTTCTTTCTTCAATTGATATTGACGCCAGTGCCTCAGCAAGTAGCGTAAAAAAAGCCGAACAAATTGTCGCGGAAAAACTTCTTA
Organism: Porticoccaceae bacterium; assembly: GCA_002731695.1. Classification (GTDB taxonomy): domain Bacteria; phylum Pseudomonadota; class Gammaproteobacteria; order Pseudomonadales; family Porticoccaceae; genus TMED48. Next base: position 1,650 of record PCCK01000037.1, on the reverse strand, counting down.
TTGCCATAGGAGAAATTTAGTGGCTTTAACAACATTACAATGTGGTTATGTGGCGATAGTCGGACGTCCAAATGTGGGCAAGTCAACACTGCTCAACAATATTTTAGGACGAAAGTTGAGTATCACCTCTCGGAAACCCCAGACTACTAGGCATACCCTTTTGGGTATTTTGAACGAGGGGGAGTTGCAGTTAATTTTTGTAGACACGCCCGGCATTCATGCGAATCGAGATCGGGCAATCAATCGAGTCATGAACAAGGCTGCTGTTAGCGTTTTACATGATGTGGATGTGATAGTGTTAGTTGTGGATCGCCTTGAATGGGGAATTGAGGACGAGTATGTAGCAAAATATCTGCAGAGCAGTCGAGTTCCGCTTATAGTTGTAATTAACAAGATTGATATGCTAGCTGAGAAAGAGCTCTTGTTACCTCAGCTAGACTTCTTGTTTGATAAATTCAGTCCCAAAGAGTTAATACCTATATCCGCGCTTCGTAGAGTCAATCTCTCGAGGTTGATATCCTCGATTAGGCCATTTATTCCCACTAGTGCGCACTTGTTTCACCAAGATCAGATAACCGATCGGAATGAACGATTTTTATGTAGCGAAATTATTCGAGAAAAGATGACCAGGAAACTGGGAGCTGAGTTACCTTATGAAATTACTGTAGAAATTGAAGCATTTTATGTTGAAGCAAGTATCACTAATATTCATGCACTAATATTGGTGGAACGGGAGGGTCAAAAAAAGATTATTATTGGTGACGGAGGCAAGCGCTTAAGGGAAATAGGCAAATGTGCTCGTCGTGATATCGAAGATTTAATCAGTTCCAAAGTCATGTTGAGGACTTGGGTTAAGGTTCGTAGTGGTTGGTCAGATGATGAGAGGGCTCTCAGAAGCCTTGGTTACTTGGATAATTCTTAAGTGAACAGATGTCGAGAACAACTTGGCTTTGTCTTGCATACTCAGCCATTCAGTGAGAGCAGTTTCCTTGTTGATCTCTTAACATGCGGACATGGAAGGCTAAAGTGTATTGCCAAAGGCTTTAGAGGGGGTCGAAAAAATGGGAGTGCGAAATCGCTATTTCCGCATTCTGAATATAGTTTTACTTGGCATGGGAGAAATGATTTAAAAATACTGATGAGTGCCGAATTGTTGCATCCACCAGTGTTTCTGGAGAGAGATGCGCTTTATCACGGGCTTTATGTGAACGAATTGATCTATCGCCTAGTTGACTCTAGAGAGCATATGGACAATTTCTATTTAGCCTACAGAGATTTTGTGAGCTCTTTAATATTGACTGGTTCGGATGAAATTCGGTTGCGAGAAATTGAGATGCATTTATTAAGAGAACTTGGATTTGGTCTCTTACTGAATGTTGATGCTCATAGTGGCGAAAGTTTATATCCGAGGAGCTTTTATAAATTTCATCCGGAATCAGGTCTCCGCAAGGCATTGAAAGATGACCTTAGTGACAATCTGTTTATGGGTAAGTATTTGCTTGATTTACATGCGGGATGTTGGAAGCGGCGTGAAGTGTTAATGATTGCTAGGAGAATTTTGAGGAAGACGATAGATTTTCGTCTTAATGGGAAACCGTTGCACAGTCGACAACTTTACCGGACGTTCTTGGCTTCTTAGTTTCTTAGTTT
>PCCK01000036.1 GCA_002731695.1 Porticoccaceae bacterium | reverse complement strand
AGATGGTTATCAATGAAGAGAAAAGCTGGAAAGGATTCATCTCAATCAAATCACTAGGTTTGGTAGACCAAGAAAAAGTCATCTCTACCTTGATCGCGCCCGTCATGTGATCGTCTTAGCACCACTCTGGTCGAATTTCCACAATCTTGCCGAACAGACGGATCCAGATACCTCTTGAACTCGTGACGATCATTACCCTACCCAGTTGAGTCTCGTGGCATTTCTCGTAATGGTTATTGGTGGTCAAAAAGATCTAAATGAGTACAATAAATTTTAAGAAATACACAAGAAACAAAAAAAAATTAGTGTGCTGTAATGGTCCTTCTAGTTTTAAAAGTATGGAAAAAATTTAATAGCATACAGAATCCTAGCCTTAATAAACTTGACTTGGATAAAGAAGTGAGACCACCAATTTAAGGTTCATGTTTAACAACCAATTCTAAAATCTAAGGTGCTGAGAACTCTTCAAAATCAAGATTACCACTCTGATCCGTATCCCTCCGAGAAAATCCATTCTCGGTTGTTACATCGATATTAAGATTAGAACCCTGTTTATTTATCCAACCAGCCACATGTCCCCTAAATTCAGTTTTATCAATCATCCCGTTTCCGTCGACATCAATACGGTCAAAATATTTCTGTTTGCCACTTCTTTTTTCATTGCCATTGTTATGGTTGTCAGCTATTACGTTGTAAGTAATTGATAGCATCAATAGAAATAAAAACCCAAAGCTACCATAATGTCTCAAAGTATTTTTCATAGAGCCTCGCTTTTAAATAATTATCGAAATTAAGAAGCCACTATCTAAACATAAGAATATAAAAATTAAAAATACCTTTTTAATTTTTGATTGCTCAACAAAGACTAATCTACCCAAAATAGTACGTATATAAAGAAGTCATACTTATAGCGCTAACTAAGATTTTTCCGCACTCAAATAGACAAGCGGGTGTCCACGAGCGAGTCGGGTTTACTCAGGTTTTCTCTATACCAATCGAAGAATAATTTTTGCAATACCATTAATACCAACAATAACTGCGAACCTTTTTGTAAATTGAAGCGCTTTTTGATGTCGCTCCTATTTCGTTTTTTCTGGGTTTTTACAGGGCTAGATAGTCCCTCACCCAACCTGCTCCCGCCTTTTTTCTTTCGCGCAAATCATCACTCGTGGCGTGCTTAAGCACTATCCCAATCCTCCGACGGACTCTATCGGCAGTTTGAGCCTTGTAAAACCAAATTGAATCTGTATTTACTGGTTCTGACCCAGTATTTTTTAAATTGATTGGAGTGTTTGCCATCTTGGAATTTTAAGACCTCCTTATTTATGTTGGCGCAGTTGAGTGCCAGAACTCGATTTGACATCTCTGAGGGGCTTAAAGATTTTTGGGTTTGTCAACCCTATATATCTTCGGATAATCTGCTTTATATAAATTATAGATTACATCAAAATACTATTCTTCGCTGAAGGGAATGGATATGCAACAGGGACCTGAAAAAGACGAGGAATTTAAGAGCGAAACTGGAAAATTATGTGAGTACCCTATATCTCATAAAACGCCAAAAAAGCCTTGGATCATTAATTTTCTTTTTGTATTTGCGCTTTTATCATTCCTTGCATGTGTGATCGTGCTCTATGCGGATGGGACCACCAAGGACAGTGAGTTTTATATATTTTTAGGAATTGGTACTGCGCTACTACTAACCTTTTGCGCTGAGCTTTTAAAGCAATTTTACCGCGTTAGTAAGTGTGCTTCTGCGAAATGCGAGCACCCCTATCCCCTGAGAAAAAGACAATAAGTACTGTAAAGGAAGCGATCTCGGTAGACGAGTTCTCTACACCTCAATTTCGAGATTGTGACTAAGGAGGCTCCGCAAATCACCGGATTCAATTTTTTTTCTAAAATTAATGTCTTACCGTTCTATAATTGAAAAGCGAGAGTTCTTTATTTTGAGCAACACTTACACGTACAGCACTTGCAACATTTGCATTTAGTATTCACCGTATTCTCCTTCAGCCTCTGTTTTCTCACTATATTGCTCATATTTTAGAGCACGTCTAATGCACTATGGCTTCATTTAGATTTAAAAGCAACAAATATAATTTGGACATTTGTAGCTAAATCACAACTTGGTCGCTGTTTAAATACAAATCATATCAGCTCAAGAATTACAGTTGCTATTGTTAAACAGGAGACCAGAGCAAATATCATATCCGCTTAGTACAAACTACTGAGAGTTTGAATTTTAGGACTGAGATTGATATTTATTCTCGAGGCTTTAAAGTCTAGGAGTGCAAACACGGTTAGATAGTCCATTAATTTGGCCGTGAAAAATTAATCGATTTGTCTGTTTTTTATATGTCGATCGGGTTTTCCTTTTTAAGTGTGTCTTTGATTGCGCAAGAATTTTTAAAGGGATTTACAGCAGCGCTTGAGGTCACTAATTCGACAACAGGTGACAGGCGATAAGCTCTTACCTCTACGCCCAATTCTATAGGCTAAACTCTTTAAGTCTCGTTTCACGTGTTAATCGTGAGTCTTTAACTTATGCTGATTTGGTCTCCAAAGCCGAAAAAAAAATCGGTTCAGCTTGATATTTAATAAAAATTTAATCTCAAATCGGTTGTAAGCAAATATCAAAAAGGATGGCAGTCACACATCTCCTAAGGGATAAAAAAAAAGCCTTTTTTAGGGTCTTTTCTTNCCACCATTCAGCACTCACTTGTTTCNTTTTTTNATAATCATTACGCCCAAACTCATCAAAAATAGCATACTTAGATTNAAGGATGTAATACTCTACCTTTTGAGCGTGATATTACTAATCTTTGGGTTAGAAACTTAAATGCAAGCTTATAAGCCGCTCGGTATTGCTTCGGGAATNGACCATATTAGAGCGGCTAATTTTATATTATCAAGCATAATTTTCAATGCAGTTTTTTTTGCCAAAGGGTCAGGCGTAAATAAAGATGACACAGTGTGGCTAATAGTTACTAATTGGTTTTTTGAATCTGTTGTACAGATAGGTTTCAGGAAACTCATCACTCGGATAATATATTCAGTTACTCCACTTGTAACCACGATTATGGTTAGCAGCCTCGTTGTGAGTCTTATCAAGTTATGAATGACCTACCCCTCTGGATGGGCAGATGAAGCAAACATTGGTGATCCACATAACCTTCGACATTATCACCACATGTTATGTAAATCTTGGGTTATTACTTTATTTTTTCGTATTAGCAAGAGGAAGCTAGAGGGTTCAAGCCCATGTTTTAAATCTGCGCTTTGTGATTCTTTTAAGGTCTTATCGGCGCTACCCCACCTCGGTCAATTAGGGCAATTTCCAAATGCCGTTAGTTCAAAGAATACTTTGCCTATATACCTAATATTATAAAATACACAATAAATAGATTTTAACCTTTTGAATCAATATGTTTTTTACATTCCAATTATTTAAAAAATCCTGAAATAAACATCCGACTACCAAGTTTTCTCAGATACCAACAAAAAGGTCTCTGCTAAGCTTACATTGACTTATATCACCGCTGTCCTTGATGTAACTCAAAGCATCGTCCATGACCTATGTAATAAAATACCCCAATTTATAAGGACAACAGAATGGTGTCGTACTGGGGACAAAATAACTTCGTTAAAATTAAATGCAAACCTCTTACCTTTAAGAACTAAAAATAATCCGCACAAACGAGTTTTATTTGCAAAAAGCAGAGAATGTTGCAGCAAGGTTCGCTGATACCGCTGATGTTCTCTCAGCTGCATCAAACATTTCATCACTGCGTTCCTCTTTACCTGAGTCTCTCATTTCACCTGACTCCTCTAAAAGATAGCCTGTAATTGCAACCATTTCCCCCACCCCATCACTTAATAATTTGCAATCCCTCATCGACCAATAACCGAGTTCGGACTTTGAGGTTTTTTTTAGATAATCATTATTAGTATCCAATGCTTTTGCATGACGCTCTTCTTTGTCGACTGACACCGCGGCACACGCCAATGAGATAGCTGAGATTAACATTAAGAGAACAGTTTTGATTTTCATTCAAAGCCTCCAAACAAACTCTTTTTAATTTTTTAAAAATATCTTTTTGCCTAAAAAACGCTTTTATTCACCTACGCATTGTTCCGGGGGAAAATAACACAAGAATAAAAGTTCTAAAAGTAAAAATATTACTTTAATATTTTCAAGCCTTTCTGCGGTCACAAATCTATGGCAGAGCAGATCATCGATAGATGCAGTTACAGCCGAGAAAAATATACAGCATGCCGTAGGAATTTTTTGTGAAAGCCTAAAAGACGGTATTCCGTGAGATAAGAGCGCACGCTTTTATGCTAACAATTAAACTTTTTCTACCACAGTTTTTAAGACTGCATTTATCATATTCTTTCATTGCTTTGGATAGTTGATGCGATTTCGTCGATTAGATCCGAAAGCACCGGTTTATTTTCCCTAATTTCGTCCACTGATAATCCATGGAGCTCATGCGGAAAAACAAGCCAATTATCTATTTCTTCAATATAGAAGTCAGGAGACTTATCTGTTAGGTTCTTTTTTGGCTTAAAATACGGCGTCGCAACGCGAATCTGCGGAGTGTTCTTTTTACATGCGCGCTTCAAATCCAAAATTGCTTGCTGTATCGATAACCCGGTGTCATAGACATCGTCCACCATCAAAAGTGAATCCTCTGACTCTAACTGGCGAATTACATAACTTAATCCATGTACCTTGATTGTTCGATTACGTTCTCCAATACCTGTGTATGAAGAGGTTCGGATTGCAATGTGGTCAGACTCCACACCAAGCACCTCTAGGAGTTCCTGGACTGCAATACCTACTGGAGCACCACCCCTCCAAACCCCAATAATATAATTTGGGCGATATCCACTTTGATACACCTGCCATGCTAATTTGTAGGAGTGATTAAGTAATTGTTCAGCTGAAATATAAATTTTTTCCATTTTTTTAGAACCCCAAGCAAAGCTACTTGCACCTAAATAAAGAATAATCTTATACATTGAGATACGTAGCAGAAGATTATTAACAATAACAGAGACACGGTAATCAAACGCCAGTTTAGGGCACTTTGGTTGGTGATATCAAAATAATCTGCGCACTTAGGCTACTTTTCGAAGAGACTAGTATTTATTTGGCGAAACACCAAAAAACGCTCCAATAGAAATTGTAATGCATCGAGAGAGGCAAGCCGCTCCGAGTTCAATTTTGACCATACGATCAATGATTACATCTCGGACATAGTTTTTATCCGCTTGCACAGCAATTTTAACTGCCAGAGTAGTTCTGCGCATATTAACTAAGATCGATCTAAATGACTTAACACTACCTCATGAATCCGGCTCGGACTGGAGTAGTCATTTATCAAAACTTTCGCGGACTTTAGAAAAATCTTTAAGTTGATGATGAGTAACGGTTGATAGTAACCGCCACCTTATCAGACATGACCTCCTATAATAGCAAGACAAATGCCGGACTTATCTATTTCACTCGATATTAAATTCTCTCCATAGCTTTGTGCCTAAAGTCTAGGACCTCCTCGGATTTTTATTGTTTACCGAGATGTCATAGTCATACACAAAAGTGGATCCAATTTCTGCGTCAATGTGGGTTGTTTATTGAGGTGATTGACATAATTTAATACTATATAAATTAGTCAGTTTTTATAACGATCTAATTGGACCATGGCCGAGCCTTGTTGGGAAAGTATCCATAAACTTATACTAACGCGATCGAAACCTTTCAAAGCGTTTAGTCGCGCTGTAAAAGAAAATGGAATGCTAATTATCAAACAAACTGAGAACCCTGATTTGTTTACATTCATGTGTCGGCAGGTCGTTTCACAACAGTTATCGACTAAATCTGCCTTAGTAATATGGAAGCGCGTTCTACTCCTCTGCGATAGTGGTCTAGAGCTAAAGGATTTATTCAGTGGTGTCCATCAGTCAAAGTTGAGGCGATGCGGGCTTTCTTGGAGAAAAATCAGAGCAATTCAGGAACTCCGGATATCATTTATTAATGATGAAATAAACGTTTCTAAAGTGAAAGACTCATCTCAAACGGAGATTAAAAGTTTAGTGAGTGGCTTCTGGGGCTTTGGTGAGTGGTCTGCAGAAATGCTTCTGCTTTTCTATAACCGGAACTTAGATATATGGTCATGGAATGATTCCGCACTTAAAAGAGGGGCGGCAAAAGCATTTGATGGGTCGCAAGAGGATCAAGAACGTGCCATCAGACTGTTTATTCCGTACCGAAGCATAGTGTCATTACATGTCTGGATGGCACTAGATAAAAAAATAATTTGATTATCTGATACAAAATGCACTTTGAAGCTAAAGACCTGCATCCCACTATCAGAATCATTAAGAGCTCGCGAAGCCCAAATATTCTAGCAGAAGCTAATAATTATTTAGACAGTAGCATGTTAACAAAATTATCACGAACATGCTCAAAAGTGAAAAGTGGTGTTCTTGGTTAAAAAAATTTTTGTAGTTTCCCTTTGTAGGAGTTTTTTCTGCTGCATAGCCAATGACACGAAAAGTAACAACCATGCTCCTCGCTTGCGAAATCAATAGAAAAACGAGTACCGCAGTTAAAAAGCCAGAAACGTTCCACCATAGCCATGACACTTGCGGTAAAAAAAGAGCAAGAGCAAGGTTTGATAATGCGCCTATCCAGAAACCTAAAAGGGCACTCATTTCATCAACTTCACCAACGAGCGTCGCGATGCAAATAAGTGCTAAGAGCGGGCCGTTAATCATAGATCCGATTTTATTTACAGCCTCTAGCACCGTCGGTGCAATAAATGGAACCTGAAACGAAAACACCACTGACGCGCAACCCCAAAAAAACGTACACACTCGACCATATCTCAATAGGGTTTCTGGTGTGACTGACGGGTTCAAATTTGGCTTAATAAAGTCCTCGACAGTGACAGCAGCCAAGCTATTAATGGACGAGTCAATTGATGACATCGCGGCAGCGATTAACCCCACTAAAACCAGTCCCACAAAGCCTGGTGAGAAGTAATTCATCACAAAAACAGGAAACACTAAATTGTAGTTGGGTGTCCCATCTACCAGCAACGGGAGAGAAAGTATAAATTCCCTGTCTATTTGGGCGAGTGAGGCGAGGCCAAGACCGAGAAAACAGTAAAGTAATACCAGAGGAAATCTAAAAATCCCATTAAACATTAAGATCTGCTTCGTCTCTTCTTCCGATCTGGAAGCCAAAATACGCTGAGATTGACTTTGGTCGCATCCATAATAGGCAGCGTACAAAAAAATACCTCCAAACAGCATTGGCCAAAAACCATAATCATTGCCCGAAACACCCCAATCATTTGATAATGTCTCACCCCTGTTCGTTAAAAAAAAGTCCCAATTAATTGCATCGCCTAGAATAGCTAAAGCAAAAATAATGGCAGTTGTAAGCAGAAACAGTTGCAAAATATCGCTAGCAACAATTGCTGTCAGTCCCCCTAAAAGGTCATAGAAAATAGTGAGCCCCATTATTAGGAACACGGCCATAAAAAGTTCTATTCCCAGAAGAAAAGATAAAATCAGTGAACTTCCATACACAGTAACACCGGTAGCGACCGATCGAAAAAATAAGAAACATCCGGCTGCCGTTAAGCGACTCCTTCTTCCAATTTTTTTGTCAACCACCTCATAAATAGATGTTACACCTAGGCGCCTAGCCGGACCCAGTATATACAGCAAAATTAACATGGCAATTGGAACTGCTAGCTCGTACTGCAACCATATTAACCCACCACCTAATGAAAAACCTACGAAGGCTGGTGCTCCAAGAAGGCTGTTTGTCGAGCATTGTGTTGCTAGTGTAGAGGCTGCTAGAGAGCCTGCAGAAAAATTTCTTCCTGCCAGAAAATAGTCTGATGACGACTTCTGTCTACGCCCAGTGACCAAGGCGATAGAGAACATACACAATAAATAGGCAAATATAACTATCCAGTCTAAATTTTCCATCCAAACACCATTTCGAGAAATCTCTGGATATTGATTGCATTGCAAAAGCTTATCTTAGTGAGGATGCCAAATCAAAAGTTAGAGTAATACAATTTCGCTTATGGAGAAAATTTAATAGCCTCGCTGTCTCCCTACCACAAAATTATTAACAAATAATATGGTATTGATGTACTAGATGATGGCGACATATAGTATTTAGCTCCGACAAAAAATACCCCCACTTCAATCTTTGACATCAATAAGACAGCAGTCAAAAACATTTTATTGTTGACATCTCTCCAATTTCAAAAAAACATGTTTACTAACATTTGACAATTACCATGAGGCCTAAATCTTCATTTCATAATCAAGATAGAACTTCACAAATGGCACTTTACACGTTAGCATTGCTTAGCTTGCTAAACGGCGCAAACCATCAATGTTAATCATCCACTGACAGTGCGTGAATCAGATTATGAATAATGGACAGGCAGTATCAGATAAAATGGCAATTACGTTGTCAGTAGCGTGCGTCGCCCACTGTTTACTGATGCCCTCCGTGGCCATACTTGCTTATGGTTTTGCTCCTTTTACAATAGATAATGAGTTCATACATAAGCTTATACTTCTAGTGGCGCTACCGGTGAGTTTATTTGCACTCACTAAAGGATATATTGCCCACAAAACTTTTTCAGTCATTCCGATCGTACTGTGCGGGCTAGGATTTCTTACAGTATCAGTCATTCTTGGCGAGGACATTTTGGGCGAGGTTGGGGAGAAAGGGCTGACATTACTCGGATCGGTACTCGTTTCCTTGGGGCACTACCAGAATTACAGAAAATGTAAAGCTTCTGATTGCCTATGTCATGAAGAATAAACTGCGATCTTTTGAGAATGATATCATCGAAGAGTTTATCTTGGCTACGAGACGTAACTGCCTTTGACATACTTCTTATCTTGAAACCTACTACGGAGAACGAATAATGAAACCGACAATCCATCCTGAGTATAGAGACGTTGTTTTCCATGACACTAGTGTTGATGAATATTTTATCATCGGCTCAACCCTCAACACCAGTCAAACCATTGATTGGAAGGATGGTAAAACCTACCCTTATTTTACAGTTGACACTTCATCAGCCTCACATCCATTTTATACTGGAGCACAACAAGTCGCGAAAGCTGAGGGTCGGGTAGCTAAGTTCAACCAACGATTTAGCACTAAATCAAAAGTTAAGACGTGATAACATCGACCACTCTAAATGGGAATAGTAACTATTAATAATTTCAAAAACCGAGCTAGAATTTGTTGCATAAAAGGTTTGGGCAAAGCTTTATACATCTGTTACAAGATGCCCACACACAGCATTTTAGTTCACGATGTTTGCTAATCGAAGTAGCCATGTTCCTCAACTTATTTTTTTCAAACTAGTGATTAGGACTGAATAAAGCAACGACAAACTATTTGTTATTTTCGTTGGAATTGAAGCGTCGCTTTATAGTGAAGGATCGATTATTCATGGCGCGTTAAATCAATATAAATCACATTAATAGCAAACATAAAAGGTACATTGCCAAAAAGCTTTTTTTGAGAATGACTTATTTGGTTATTATTGTCGTCTATTTTTTTGTTATATCGAGTTGATAAACTTTTGGCAAGGCCAACTTTGCGGCACATATTCTTTTACTGAATGTTTTAACAAAGCTAGCGCATCGAAAAATAGTAAGCCACACCACTTAAACTCGTGAGGTAATGATTCAAATGATCGGAGACCCATGACACAGAAACGCCTCGGAGAAAATTCGAAGATGCGCGGTAAAATACAGTGTTTTTGTGGCGCGTGTTCAATAACGCTTGCAGATCACGAGGCAAAGTGCTACATCCGGTGCGGCTGTAGCGACTGCCGCCGGTTCGCAGAATATACGCACTCCAAAGGCGGTCTTCCCCCTGTACCTCTGCCCAGACTTTTTTATTTTAAGTCAGATATATTAACCATAAAGGGTAAGGAGAGTATAAAAGTTTTAAAAGTACGTGCTAATGGCGCCTCAACCAGACTGTGCTGCAACAGATGTTATTCAGTACTGGCTGTTGATCATCCCGCACATTGGGGTAATGTATTGATGATAATGCCAGATTATTGTAGGCATAATTGTGATTTAACGCGACCCTTAAGCGCATATATCCATATGAGTGAATTTGATGCTGAGGAGGACGCTGAATGGGAGCCTTACGCCCCCCTTTTCGAATCATTTAGGTTTCGTCGTCAACGGATGCAATATGATTTACTACCGGATAGGATACCTTGGAGAGACTCATTTAGACCGAAGGGAATGCGACTTAACGACCTGATTAAAAATCTAAAAAAAGTCGAAGTCCTCGGTTTTAGTGAGGATAGAAAATCAATTTCGGACTTGGAGGAACAAATTGAAAATCTAAACCGAGAAATAAGATCGGTAAACAACCAAATGATTCTCATGCGAGAAATAGTTGATAAATCGGAATTGAAAAAAAGTAAAGCTCAATCTGAAATGATCAGCCTGAGTGAAAAGCTCCTGTACTATGAGCAAAAATTTGGCATTATTAAGAGCTCTTGACGGGAAAAAGCAAACTTCTGCGAACGGATAACTCCACTTTACAAAAAAGTACTACTTTTAAATGTGGATCGAGCATAGATAATATAAAATAAAAGTTTAACGAGATCATTCTATTAATAACCTTGATATTTGAAATGTGATGTTCAAAGTAACTATAGTAAAGATTTCGACTTGACAAAGATCTGGGCTGATTGTCATGACATGATCGTAATCTGATTCATTAGATTCTTTAAGCCATAGCGAAACATTTTTTTTATCCATTTGGAAAGTTTGTCGACTAGGTATTTTACGATGGGCGAAAGCAAGCGTCTAAGAATGCGCAACAGTTTAGAGGTAAACTCCCCCTGCGTAAAACAATGCGACTTTAATCGAGGACTGGAGATATGCAATAGCTGTAAAAGAACAATTCAAGAAATAAGAGATTGGAGCAAAATGTCCGAATCACAACAACAAGCGGTTTTAAAACGAATTAGAGACTTGGGTTAATGCGTATATAAAAAATAATCAAAGAAGATGCTTTAAGTCTTTTTTTTAGCGGTCTCGATTTAACAAAAAGGTAGATAGGTTTATAGAATAACTCCATTTTCTTGCAAATCCATTGAACAAATTAGACGGTAATCTTATGGATCTTAAAATCTCAGGGAAAGTCGCAATTATGGCTGGAGGTAGCGCCGGCATGGGGCGAGCAACTGCCGAAAGGCTGGCGGAGGCGGGTGTGAAATTGTATATATCCGCTCGAAGAGAGAAACGCCTCGTCAGAGCCGCTAGCGAAATATCAAGTAAGTATGGGGTAAAAGTCACGCCGATTATTGCTGACTCGTCTACAGAGGAAGGTCGTAATACTCTCTTTTCTGCGTGCCCAAGCCCAGATATTTTAGCGATAACTATAAAACCTCCACCACCTAATGGGAATTTCTTGGACGTAACGCCACAAATGTGGCGAGATTCCATCGAAACAGCCCTCATTGGGCCCATAGAAATAATGCGTCATTACATACCGATTATGAAAAATAAAAACTGGGGTAGAATTGTCAATATAGCAACTTTTTCCGCCAAAAACCCAATGGTTTGGAGATTGATGTCGGGGCCAGCGCGCTCCGCGTTGGTAAACTTCACTGCCAGCGTATCACGAGAAATAGCCCGCTATGGAGTAAACATCAATAATATTCTTCCGGGAATGTTTGCCACGGAGGGATCTTCGGAGAACACTGAAGCTTATGCCAGAGCATTTAATATAAAAGCAGATGAAGATTCTGTTACAAAACATTTCAGTACCCATAATACAATCCCAACTGGCTTTGCTGGAATTGCAGATGACATGGCTCCCATGGCGGCACTGCTCTGCAGCCCTCTGTCACGCTACATAGTCGGGCAAAACATAGTTATTGATGGTGGGCAACATCGATCTCTTTTTTGAGCTCAAAGAGAAAGTTAATTTAATCACCAATAGCTGACGCGGCATTTAGGGCACGGTCAATATCTTCTATAATGTCATCAATATGTTCAATACCCACCGAGAGTCGAACTAAATCTTTAGTTACACCAGCAAGAATCATCTCTTCGTCACTCAACTGACGATGAGTTGTTGTTGCCGGATGACAAGCCAATGTCTTAGCATCTCCAATGTTAACGAGGCGCTTGATCAACTGCAGTGAGTCAATAAAGCTACCACCGGCTGTCTGTCCCCCAGCAATACCAAAACTAACTATGGATGATGGTTTGCCGTTACTGATTTTAATCCCTAAGTCATAATACTTATCACCCGGTAGCCCTGCATAATTAACCCAAGTTACCGCTGAGTGTGCGTTTAAATATTTGGCTACCGCCAATGCGTTATCGGCATGACGCTCCATTCGTAATGGTAGAGTCTCGAGACCTTGGAGAATTTGAAATGCGTTAAATGGCGACAGCGCAGCCCCCATATTACGCAGGCTTACTACCCGAGCTCTACCAATATATGGAGCGTCTAAAGCGTCCACATAAACAACACCATGATAAGACGGATCGGGAATATTGAATTGTGGGAAACGCGGATTATCGCGCCAGTCAAATTTCCCAGAATCAACAATAATTCCACCAATCGTAGTCCCATGACCACCGATATACTTAGTCAAGGAGTGAATTACAATATCTGCACCAAATTCAAAAGGCTTACAAAAATATGGCGTCGCCACAGTGTTGTCTACGAGGAGAGGTATTTCGTTTCGGTGAGCCATCTCGGAGAGAGCGCTAATGTCAACGATATTTCCAGCTGGATTTCCAATTGATTCGCAAAAAACACCCTTTGTATTATTATCAATCAAGGCTTCAAGCGCCTCCACATTGTCTCCAGGAGCCATTCTGACCTCGATACCTTGTTGTGGGAACGTATGGGCAAAAAGATTATATGTCCCGCCATAAAGTTGGCTGACGCTGACGACATTATCCCCCGCCTTGCAGAGATTTGTTATTGAAGCCGCAATTGCCGCCATACCTGATGCCATACAAAGTGCTGCCATGCCACCTTCAGCAGAGGCAATCCGCTGCTCCAATACGTCACAGGTAGGGTTCATTATCCTCGAGTAAATATTACCCGCCTCAGCAAGATTAAATAAATCGGCACCATGCTGTGTATCCCTAAAGCTAAATGAAGTTGTCTGGTAAATCGGCACTGCAACAGCATTTGTAGTAGGGTCATCATTAAAACCAGAGTGAATAACCTGTGTTTCGAATTTCATTTTCATGTGCTCCTTTTAATATTTTTCCTGTTGTTTCCTAATCACAATGTTAGTGTCGCCCTAAAACTAGCCAAATATCAAACTACTTTGACGCTTTTCGTCTGAGAGCAAATTGGGAGAACTTTGATGGCTACATTTGTAAGAACACGCATCTAAGATCATCACCATCGACCTAGGTTGCTGCTGAGTATGGGAGGTTAAGCTCAAGAAATACTATTATCCTCTTAGCAGAATTTATAAAGCACCCGCAAGCTGAACAAATCGGTGCTTCTTCACTATAAAAGATTCCCATCCAACTTAGCAAGCAATAAGTGTAAGGTTTTTTAAAAAAATTGTGCTTTTTAAATACCGCGAATTTGCTATCAAACTGATATAAAATTATGAGCAATAACTAATGGAAATAGATCAAATGGATAATGGACATAAGCGCGCGGTGGTCATTGGTGCCGGATTTGGCGGTTTATCTCTTGGCATACGTCTTCAAAGTCTCGGATTTAATACAACCATCGTCGAAAAACTAGATGCGCCTGGCGGGCGAGCTTACGTTAAAAAAATCGATGGATTTGTGTTCGACATGGGTCCAACTGTGATCACAGTACCCCATTTTATTGAGGAGCTATTCGAGCTTACCCGAGAAGAACATAATTTGAATAACCCCGATTTTCCGGCCGATATATTACACCAAGACAAATTAGTAATGCATAGTGAGACAAGCAAATATATGACAATCGTTCCTATTAAACCCTTCTACAGAATCTACTTTGATGACAAAAGTTACTTTGATTATGACGGAGATAGGTCTAATACGCGGGCTCAGATAAAAAAAATTGCACCAGAAGATCTTGAGGGCTATGAACGTTTCCATGACGCTGCAGAAGCAATTTTTAAACGTGGATTTTTAGAATTAGGCTACACCTTTTTTGAAGACACAAAAACAATGCTCAAAGTTTTGCCAGATCTTCTAAGACTGGATGCGGTGAAAAACTTATTTTCTTTTACCAGTCAATATTTTTCCAGTAAAAAGCTCCGACAGGTTTTTAGCTTTGAGACGTTGTTAATTGGAGGAAACCCTCTTGCGGTTCCGGCAATCTACGCGATGATCCATTTTGTGGAAAAAACCTGGGGGGTTCATTATGTGATGGGCGGAACGGGAGAATTAGTCAATGGGATGGTCAAAAAGTTTGAGGAATTAGGTGGATGTATTCGCTTTAATTCAGAGGTTGCGAGTATCGAGGTCGAACAGAGAAAAGGCATTTTTTTTAAGCCACGGGTGACCGGCCTCAGTCTGAAAAATGGAGAAAACTTATCTGCTGAAGTTGTAGTGAGTAACGCTGATTATGCAAGCACCTATATGAAACTGATCGAACCAAAGCACCGAAGATGGAATAATAATTGGAAAATTCGGCGGATGAGTTATTCAATGTCACTTGTTGTAATTTACTTTGGTTTCAAGGCAACTCAACGGTTAAACCTCAGACACCACAACATTATTCTGGGACCCCGCTATGAAGAACTACTAAGCGATATTTTCAAAAGGAAAATTTTAGCGAAAGACTTCAGCCAGTACCTGCACATACCGACAATCACGGACCCATCACTCGCCCCTGAGAACCATCACGCAGCATATACTCTTATTCCAGTGCCAAATAATCAAAGTAACATTAACTGGGACATTGAGGGGCCCAAGCTGACTGAGGCAGTTTTGCTATTCCTTGATCAGGAGGGGTATATCCCAAGCCTAATGAGAGATTTGGTTCACAGCGAGTTTATTACCCCAGACTATTTTGAGAACACGCTAAATAGTCATATTGGAAACAGTTTTGGAGTTGAGCCGAAGTTAACTCAATCTGCATTTTTCCGGCCCCATAATCGATCCGAGGATATCAATAATCTTTACCTAGTCGGCGCTAGTACTCAGCCTGGAGCGGGCACTCCAAGTGTGATGATGTCTGCCAAAATGACAGCACGCGCGATTGCGAGAGATTTCGAAAAGGAAATCTCTAACTGGAAAGAAGAAAAAGCTTCGAAAATTTGTTAGATGGTGAATCGGTTTAATGTGTATTTTATGTGAACGTTTTCAGATACCATTGAGTCAATATTGCTGTAGCGGCTACCATTGCAAAAAAAACCGTTCTGAATTGTTCAAAAAAGCAAATAGAGATGTCGATCTGGCGTTTTGAGATTTCTAAAACTAAAGAGGCCTAATGAAGAAAAATATTTTTAATACTGAAAAAAAATCACCTACTCCCCTCGGGGGTATTGATGCGGCAGCCAAAATAATGAGCCTTTTGAAGATGGATGAAGCCAATTCACTGATCGGGGATATTGCTAAGAGAGATGAAGACCTTGCAATTAAAATTCGGGAGAATATGTTTTTATTCGATACTTTGGCCAATATTGACAATCGGGCGATCCAAAAAATCCTACAAAAAATACCCAATGATCAACTAGCTATTGCCTTAAAGGGCTCTAGAAAGGCGATTCAGGAAAAATTTTACAAAAACATGTCTCAACGAGCGAAGACGAGGCTGATTTATGATATAGGTATGTTAGGTGATATTGGAGCCTCGGATGCCGAAACAGCTCAGAAATATATCACACATATTGCCCGCAAATTGGCGGAGGCTGGCGATATAATACTCGAAATAAATCGACAAGACTTTGTGTGATTTAGACGGGGCTTTTAGTGACTGACCCGAATGACGCCTCATTTCAGGCATTCCGTTAGATTGAGCGCCAGCCCACCTTTTCTCAAACACTATGCGAACTCCCCAAGAGTCATATTTTTTATTTTCAGCATAGCACCTCGCAAACCCGACGTATCACCAAGTTCCGGAGTTTTTATAAGTGAAAGCATTTCTTCTAGTGTCACTAGACCAGTAATGTAGCCATTTAGTGCCTCAAGCGTTTTCACTCGCACTAAATCTATTAACCCTGGAGTCCTCATTACTCCACCTCCAAGAATTATTTTATCGGGCGAAAAACTCAGTATTAGCATTTTTACTAATTGTGCAAGATACCCAGCCTGAAGAGCATGTCCTGAATGCTCGGCGGGCAAAGCAGTAAGGGACTTTCCCCAACGAGCCAATATGGCTGGGCCGCTAGCCAGGCCCTCCAGACAATTACCATGATATGGACATACACCTCCAAAGGGATCACAGTATGCATCTTGGTTTACAGAAATATGGCCGATCTCTGGGTGTGTTTTTCCTCTAAACACGATCCCATCAAGGACGATACCGACACCTATTCCGGTCCCAATAGTGACATAGATAACATTTTTGGAATCTCTACCAGCGCCGAAATACGTCTCCGAAAGGCAGGCGGAATTGACATCCGTATCAATAGCAATCGGACAGTCCAAAGTTGTGAAAGCTTGTTGAAGATTAAATCCCACCCAACGTTCCTTGGGGGAGTTTTGAATACAACCAAAGTCTGGAGACGGGAAGTTGAGATTAATTGGGCCGAAAGACGCTATTCCTAGTCCTCTTATCCTGCCCAAGGTTTTCTTTGACTCGTTGATAAAATTTAAAAGTATTTTTACCGTTACCTCTGGAGATCTTGTTGGAATGGTAATCTCATCAATTATTGTCACGCCATTTCCAACGCCCGCTTTGCATTTGGTGCCACCAAGCTCTACTGCAGCAAAAAAATAATTGACCATGAAACGAAGTACTACACCTCCCAGTTGTGAAACACATCAAGCTGATTCCACGCTGGACCTAAACAAGCTAAAAGATGTCACATTCTAGCCAAAAAAGATCTAGAATGTGTCGTCCTATCAAAATCTTTTAGGTTGAGTTTACTCGATCTTTATCCCGCCTAAACCAGAGCCCCGATAAATAGAAGCATGGTACTGCAAGATAAGAAAACAAAGTGGCAGACAATATGACTAGACTGTAAGGTTGCTCCCAACCCTGAGAAATTACCCAGTCGACAGCAATTCCAGTCCCTGTAATACCTATGCCCAAACCCACTATATTGAATGACATTATTGTAAAGGCCACAGTAGTTGCTCTCACCTGAGCGGGAGCCAGTTCCTGCACTGTGGCAAAAATTGGGCCAAAAATTGCTCCCATCTGAACCACAGAAAAAAACATACCAATAGGGATCCAAATGGAACCCGCCTCAGAAAGTCTAAATGCAAAAACGAAAGGAGAGAATATGATCATGATTATACACAGGAAAGTCGGCCTCCCAAGTCCTGTTTTTGTCATCAATCGATCTCCACCGATCCCACCAAGCAAGCTTCCTATTATTCCTCCAGCAAGAACGAGCCAACCTGTAAGCTTCGCAATCTCATCTCGTTCGTATCCTCTCTCGTTCACGAACCATAGCTGATCAAAAAATGTGCTTCCCAGCAATATGTGAAATATTGTGCCTCCAGCGATGGTTAGCATGAGCGCGGGCGAACGAACGATCATTTGAAAGGTTGTCCTAACAACGGACTTCAACGGTAGCGTATCAACTGATAAATCGACCTTTGCGAAACTACGTCTTGGTGTCTCTTTCGTTAGGAACATAATTGCTGCCAAAAGGATACCGATTCCTCCAAGCAGATAAAAACAAGCCCTCCAGCCAATGATGGGACCCAGATATCCGGCAAGTAAGAGACTCAAACCACCGCCGATTGGCGCGCCCATATAGTAGATACCCGATACAAACCCTAACCTATGCTCAGGAAATCGATCTGCTATGATAGACATTGCGCTTGGTGTCATCACAGCCTCTCCAATACCAATAAACATTCGGGGGATTGCCAAACTCATGAATCCTTTTGCCATCCCAGATACAGCGGTCAAAATACTCCAGAGGGCTACTCCAGCCGCTATTAATCTAGTACGGTTCATAGTGTCAGCCAGCATTCCCATGAAAAGCCCCATGACAGAGTAAAAAATTAAAAAAATAAGTCCAGTTAACAGTCCAAACTCAGTGTTGGTCAACTGTAAGTCGGGAACTATGTAATTAGCGAAAGATGACAACAGCATCCTATCAACAACATTTAACACATTTAACATTGTCAATAATAGTAAGAGCCACACATCGCTGCGAGCTGAACGTTCAGGTTTTCTGTTGTTCATTATGTACGTAATCCGCCTGTTACGATCGCCTAGGCACTATTTTTATGAAAAAAATTCAAGTTAAAGAAGTGCTTAGGGAGATCCACCCTCGTGAACTAAAATTTCTCGCTTATACACTCATTAACGACAAATGATGATAAATTATAGTGTTCCTCTAATTCTTGTTTCCAGACACCTCAAACCTGTCTTGCTTTAGACTACTCTTAAAGACTCATTATTGCTATTAGTAAAAATTATTAGTCTATGAATTTTAGACTTGCGGTTTACCTTAAATTCTATGACAAGAGAAGATATTTTGACGCGCAAACACAAGACTCCATAAACCTTTTTTTTGCAACAACAACAAAAATGGCTGCCGCGTGTACTTAACATTCCAAAAAATATGGGGTTATTAGTGGAAAAAGATATCTGCTTGATTGGTCGAAATATTTTTTAAATCACTTAAGTCCTATGGCTGTATAGTCAAAACGATCTTACCCAGAGCACTTCGATTAGCTATTTTAGAAAATGCGGTTTTGTACTCATGTAGCGGATATGTCTCAGTTATAAGCGGTGAAAAAAGTCCCTTCTGAATCAAATCAGTTATCTCACTGAAGTTTTGATGAGCAGTGTCGGAATCGCGATCTATCCACCCACCCCAATTAACGCCAATCAGCGATGCACCTTTTAATAGAGCAAGATTCAGAGGAATCTTGGCTATTTCTCCGGCTGCAAATCCAATCACAAGAAACCGACCATCCCATGCAGTTGCCCTAAACGCTTGTTCTGAAAACTTAGCTCCCACAGGGTCATAAACAACATCTGCGCCAACGCCATTTGTAAGTTCTTTGACTCTTTGCTTAAGATCCTCACTTGAATAATTTACGCAAAAAGCAGCCCCTGCTTGACGAGCAAAAAAAAGCTTGTTTTCAGTGCTAGCCGCCGCGATAACTCTTGCTCCCATAGCCTTAGCCAGCTGAATTGCGGCGATCCCCACTCCCCCAGCGGCACCGAGAACTAAGACTGTTTCCCCAGGTTGTAACCTTGCACATTGTTTCAACGCGTAAAAACCAGTCCCATATGTTGTTGCAAAGCCCGCGCCCTGCTCAAACGAAAGATTTTTCGGTTTTAAGAATGTTCCTAGTTCCGGCACCGCAATCTGGCTCGCAAAACCACCCATGTGAACCGCAATCACTGCATCACCTACCCGCCGAGTTTTTACTGAACGCCCTACACGCGAAACAATACCGGATATTTCTGTTCCGGGAACAAACGGCAGAGAAGGCTTATATTGATACTCTCCTCGAATAGTAAGCAAATCTGGGAAGTTTATCCCTGCCGCTTTTACTTCTATAATCACCTCACCAGCAAGAGGATCTGGATTAGGCAGATCACTTAGCAAAAGGTCCTCAAACGAACCAAATTTATTACATACTAATGCTTTCATCGCTTTCGTCGCCTATTTTTAAAAAGCCGCATATTTAATAACTACATCGAAGGGTATATCTAATGTAATAAAACCAACTTCAAATCTAAATAATCGAATGATCAACTTCTCTAAGAAATAGGTTCTCATTTTTTACACTAAAATTAGTGTTGTTTTAACAAAAAAAAATTATAACCATTAATGTACACTAAAATTTCTCATTATAATATTAACTATAAAATATAGGCCAAATGGCGGTCCCTGCAAGAATCGAACTTGCATCTAAGACTTAGGAGGTCCTTGTTTTATCCATTAAACTAAGGGACCACAATAAAGCTCGAGTGCAGTTTACCTAGTTGCAGAATTTGTTGCACTAAATGTTCAAAGGCGAGTTAAAGTGCATGAAAAAATTTCCAACCATCAACACAACGGATATAGTGATCTAGCTTTTTCTTCAATAACGGCAATCTTTAATAATGTTGCAAAATAACTTAAATAATTTGTTTAAAGTGACTCCATGGCCTTAGTATGCAGAGCTCTCTTAGCCTCTGTAAGGCACCGCGTCTAGTAATGAATATATTATTGATCGATAAGAAAAATATTAAAGCCAATCGTACGATCGTTTCAGGACGGCAATTCGATCATTTGAAAAAAGTTTTGCGTGTGAGCACTGGCGATAAGATTCGTGTAGGAGTGATAGATGATCTAATTGGTATCGGAGAGGTCGAAAAATTCGATATGGATCATATTATGCTTTCAATTTCAGCGAATTCACCTCCGCCAAAAGCTATTCCTGCAACGATTATACTGTCGCTGCCACGGCCAAAATTTCTAAATCGGATCCTTCAAAATCTCGCTGCATTGGGCATAAAAGAAATCCATATTATTCATTCCCAAAGAGTAGAAAAAAGCTATTGGAACACCCCTCAACTTCATTTATCTCGAATGAATGAAAATTTTATATTAGGACTAGAACAAGCTGGTGATACTGTTGTTCCAAATATTACTTTGCACAAACGTTTTAAACCCTTTGTCGAGGATATATTACCGAGTCTAATGAATGGTCAAGATGCTTTTTTAGCCCAGCCAAGATCAGAAAGATCATGCCCAGTGGGTATAAATAAATCTAGCCTATTAATAATTGGACCAGAGGGCGGATTCATACCCTATGAAATAAATAAATTTGAAAATATCGGTTGTCAGGCTGTGAGTATTGGAGATCGGATTATGAGGGTGGAAGTGGCAATTCCCATGTTGATATCCCGACTTTATCCAGGTCAATAAAGACTATTTACCATCAAGACTACGTACCATTATTGGGTTATAAATCGATATTACATTTATGATATGAACAAAAAATGGACCACGTATTAATTAAAGCTATAACCTATAACAACAATTCAAAAGTGCTTTTCGAGTTGTTGTCCTCACAGACAGATGCAATCTGGCTAGATTCGTGCCAGCCGCATAGCCAGCAAGGCAGATATGATATAATTTCTGCTTGCCCAGACCATATCGTTGAAACCTTTGGCAAATATTCCACTATAACGAGTGACAAAAAGTCTTATACAACGAGTCGCGATCCGTTTGACATAGCAAATGATCTGTTAGAACCGCTCAAAGGTTATAGGGCATCCAAGGAGCTTAAATCACCATTCGTGGCAGGAATTCTCGGCTATTTTGGCTATGATCTCGGACGTCCTTATTTTAAAATAGACAATGATACAAAAGTGGCGTCGGTTCTCCCCGATATGCGGATCGGCAGATATTTGTGGGGATTAGTTGTCGATCATTCAGAAAAGACAGCACACTTAAACTTCCATCCCCAATGTTCGATCTTGCTAAAAGAGACTATCCTCAAAATATTCGAGCGCTTTGACTGTGTAAAGCTAAACGATCAACGATCGTTCGCGTTAGACAACCCATTCCAACCGCAAACTCTAAAAATTGACTATCTAGAAAAAATATTTAAAATTCAACAATATATTGCCGCGGGAGATTGTTATCAGGTGAATCTTGCTCAACATTTTTCGGCTTCCTATAAAGGAAATATTTTTACCGCTTATCTTGCCCTTAGGGAAAAAATGCCGTCACCTTATGCCGCCTTTTGGAGTTGGGGAAATTCAAAAGGAGTTATGAGTTTATCTCCCGAGAGATTCTTACAAGTCAGAGATGGTCACGCAGAGACAAAGCCAATTAAAGGCACCGTCAGTCGCGGCTCTAATGACAATGAGGATTATGACAACGCTCAACTTCTCTTAAATAGCGAAAAAGACTTGGCGGAAAATTTAATGATTGTTGATTTGTTGAGAAATGACCTTAGTAAAAATGCTCAACTTGGCAGTGTTTCAGTCCCTAATCTATTTGCTCTAGAAAGCTTTCCTAATGTCCACCACCTAGTGAGTACAGTTACAGCACAACTCAAGGCAGATGTCTCTCCATTTAAATTATTAAAAGACTGTTTTCCGGGTGGGTCTATTACTGGTGCGCCGAAGCAAAGGGCTATGCAAGTTATTGAAGAGCTGGAGCCACTTAAGAGAAACGTATATTGTGGAAGCATTGGTTACATCAATGCTGACGAAACTATGGATACCAATATTGCGATCAGAACGGTCATCGCAGACGGGCAGACTTTGCACTGCTGGGGCGGTGGCGGGATAACCGGCGACTCAGACCCGTTGAAAGAGTACCAAGAGTCTTTGTCAAAAATAAGCATACTATTAAAAACAATCGAAAATATTTAAAGAGTTTCACTTTCAATCCGTCATATGTCTAAAAGTAAAGTTTACTCTAGCGTCCTGAAGGCCACGCGATTTTGGAATCCTGTGCTTCCAGAAACTTTGCAACCCTGGGCCCATTAATAGCAAGGAACCGTGGGGTAGTTTTAAGGATAACCGCTCACCAGTCAGATTGTGCCGAAGATCAAACTTGCGTTCAACACCCAATGAGAAAGATGCAATGACAGGCTCATTACCAAGTGACGTTTCGTCATCTGCATGCCAGTCCACGCTATCATTTCCGTCTCTATAATAGTTCACAAGTGCTCTATTGAAGTCAGCTTTAGTCTGTATTTCGATAGACCTTCTTAGTTGCTCCATCCAAGATGGAAACTCCAAGGCATCCAGCCGTATGCCTGAGTATTTGTAGCTTGTACCCGGAGTACCAAACCAATTTTGCAATCTTGGAACGGGTATTGTCCTTCCCATCATATTAATGGTGTCATGTCGCCACGGTGTTTGCTTTATAGCCCGCTCGAGAAGTAAATCGGCCTCCTTCGGGGGCATCCAATTTGGCCAGAATCGAATATAACCCAAGCGCCCGCCGGACAAACTCATAGGAATGTTTTGCTCTTCAAAAATATCCATAAACAGATGGCTCTAGCTCCAATGAGATTTTAAAAACGCCCAAAACTTGCTGTCTAATGGATTCTGAAAACTGCAACAACTCCCTCGGAGTAGCATTACCATAATTAACTAATACTAATGCCTGTTCTGAGGACATTCCGACATTGCCGGAACGAAAGCCTCTAAGTCCACATTTCTCTATTAACCACCCAGCAGAGACTTTATAATTCGATCCGGTGCACTCGTATACGGGGGCGGCGGGATAATACTTCAAAAATTTTTTTATCGAGACCGAATTAAGGATTGGATTTTTAAAGAAACTTCCAACATTCGCAATTATTGAAGGATCTGGAAGCTTTTTCTTCCTAATATCCGACACAATATGAGCAACTCTATGCGGCGTGATCATGTCGCTTGATTCTTGCATGTCCATCTCTAGAGCCTCACGAAGAAGAGGATAATCGCCTCTGATTTTGGCAGCTAAGGAAAGCTTGATCTTTACCTCAATAATGATAAATCTAGTTTTGTCTTGTTTCTTGAAAATGCTGTCACGATAACCAAATTCACATAGCTCGTGAGACATAGAATTCACCTCTCCTGTGAATAGGTCCAAGGCATCAAGCGAAATAAAAACATCAGATAATTCCACACCATATGCACCAATGTTTTGAATTGGAGCGGCACCAACACTTCCGGGAATTAGTACCAAGTTTTCAATGCCATACCAGTTGTTCCCAAGAGCATATTTTACTAAATTAGACCAATTTTCCCCAGCAGCAACAGATAAGATCACATCATCACCATCAATGATATGACGAATACCTTTAAAATTGATGATAATTACCAGCCCTGATAAATTATTTTTTAAGACGACATTACTACCAGCGCCAAGTACAGTAATTTCAAGGCTTCTTGACTTGGCAAAAGCAAGGGCCTCCATGAGCTGTGCAGTGTTTTCAACCTCGCAAAAATATTCAGCGGTAGACTCTAGCGCGAGTGTATTATTTCCCGCCAAGCTGTGGTTATTAATGATCTCCAACGTCATAAATGATGCTTCACAATATGCTGGAACAAGTTTTCAGCAGCCTCAGATATTAAATCGAGCACGAGTTCAAAACCTTCATTGGCAGAATAGTATGGATCGGGGACATCACAAGAATCATTCCTCCTAAGAAATTCCAAAAACAAACCTAAGTGCCCATCATAGGACTTAGGGCAATGGCGCTTTAAAGAGCTCAAATTTTGTCCGTCCATTGCCAAAATATAGTCAAACTTTACGAAGTCATAGCACCTAATCCGACGAGCACACAGATGTCTGATATTAATGCCGCGATTTGCTGCGGCCTCAATTGCTCGCTGATCTGGCGGGTGACCCACATGCCAGTCACCGGTACCTGCAGAATCTATTAATATTTTATCAGACAAACCATGTTGTTTAACGATCTTTCCAAACACGCCCTCCGCTGTTGGTGAGCGGCAAATGTTTCCCAAGCAAACAAACAAAACATGAACCATAGCGAATCTGGTACAAAAATTGACCTTATAAATTTCTAAAAAACTCGTTAATGTTTAACAAATCTTCCTTGGTGTCGATACTGGGTGGTACATCGCAACAAGCGGTTTCAACGTGGATTTTTACACCTTGGGACATAAATCGTAATTGCTCTAATCTCTCTATTTTTTCTAAATCAGACTGCGGTTGATTGACGAATCGTCGCAAGGTGCCCACACGGTAAGCATATAAACCGATATGTCGGAATCCTTCGATTAAATCTTGATGTGATGATTTGTCTTTAAAAAATCCTGAGTCCCTTGGCCATGGTATCGGAGCCCGACTAAACAATAATGCAAAACCCCTGTCATCAACCACAACTTTAACAACATTTGGGTTCAAAAAATCATCAATTTCTACAATCGGAACGCACAATGTTGCAACCCCAGCAACAGGATTTTCGTTAAGGTTATAAGCTACCTGATTAATTATCTCTGGCGGTATCAACGGCTCGTCACCCTGAACATTCACAATGACTTCAGCATCCTCGAGGAGTAGTTGAACTGTAATTTCATTAATTCTGTCGGAACCAGATTGGTGATCTATCCGCGTCATACGGACTTCTCCACCAAATTCTCGAGCTTCAGATGCAACTCGCTCATCATCTGTAGCGATAATGATCCGTCGGGCATTACTTTTTGCCGCCTGCTCCCAAACCCTTTGCAACATCGTCTTTCCAGAGATATCACTTAGCACCTTACTAGGTAATCGTGACGAGCCATAGCGGGCTGGAATAATTACTGTGAAGTCCATAAATATCTCAAAAAAATTACACCTCTTATCTTCGAGCAACCGGAAATAGTCCTTTCTTATTTAAACAAGTGACCAAGTTATCGGCCACCGAAGCATCCAAAACAGCCTCTATCTCAAGACACCACACATCAAAATTACATTTCCACTCTAATTTTACGGCATCTTTAGCAGTGATAATTACATCCAAGCCATCATTAAAAGACAGGTCTCCCAACGTTAAACAATCATGATCGTTTTGCGGATGTAAAATCACATGAAGTCCAAGCCTCTCAAGAGATTTCTTAAAACGCTCTGGAGCGCCAATAGCAGCAACCGCATGTACGATTTTTGAGCCAACCCAATTGTTAGGATCGCACACCCGTCCGGTAAATAAATTCACAAATTTAACAGGTTTATAAAAAAAATGGATCACCTTTACATGAGGAGGATATACCTTTTTTTCTACCTCATCGTTAACCGCTATAAAATCGACCGAACGCAGTCGCCTAATCGGCTCTCGGAGCGGTCCCGCCGGGATGCATAATCCATTTCCAAATCCTCGAGATCCGTCTACCACCACCACTTCGATATCACGATTCATCGAATAATGCTGAAGCCCATCATCGCTTAAAATTAAATCATAATCCCCTGTGTTTGTGAGAAAATTCACCGCTCGCGCACGGTCAGAGTCAACAATCACCTTACATTCGCATGATTTAGCAATTAGCAGAGGCTCATCTCCGCTTAAATAAACTGGTGTTTTTGAGGTCACCTCGGCAGGTCCTTTTTGTCCGGACCTACCATACCCTCTACTCACAACGGCAATTCTAATCCCCCTCCGAAGAAGCTCTCTTACCAGCGAGATCAATAGAGGTGTTTTTCCACTGCCACCAACCGTAATATTACCAATCACGATTACAGGCACGGAATTCTTACGCATTGAAAATCTGCACTTAAGAACCGCTTTCCTAATTTCAACCAATATTACGAAGATTGTACTGATGGGCCATAGTACATATAACCATGGACTTCTCCTATACCAAGACGTTGTTAGAAAGTGTTCAAATGACAAGAAAATCTTACTCCATCATCACAAATTGATTTCGATGAAGATCTGAATAGCGACCTGCTTGAGCAAGTAATTCTTTATGGGTACCCTGTTCAAGAATCTGACCATTTCCCATCACGAGAATATGATCGGCCTTCTCAATGGTGGTCAAACGATGTGCTATTACAAACGTTGTTCGATTTTCCATCAGCAGCTCAAGCGCTTCTTGTATTTGTCTCTCACCGTCAGTGTCTAAGGATGACGTAGCCTCATCCAATATCAAAATTGGGGCATCTTTCAGTACTGCCCTCGCGATGGCAATGCGCTGTCTCTGTCCTCCAGACAACATAACTCCATCGTCGCCAATAATTGTTTCATAGCCATCTGTTAACTCAGAAATAAATTTATCAGCATTTGCAACTCTAGCAGCATTTCTCACTTGTTTTAGCTCAGATTTGGCTAGAGCACCATAAGCAATATTGTTAAGTATGCTGTCATTAAAAAGTGTGATGTTCTGACTGACCAGTGCTATTTGGTGTCGCAAATTACTAAGAGTATATTCGTTAATATCGACGTCATCTAAATGTATAGAGCCACTTTGATAATCATAAAATCTCATAATCAAGCTTATTAGCGATGTTTTTCCACTCCCCGATGAACCAACGATAGCCACTGTTTGGCCTGGATCAACGGAAAAGGCAAGTCGCGTAAGGACTGTTCTATCAGTATCTGGATAGCAAAAAGAAACATTATTGAAAACGAATTTCCCTTTTGCTCTGTCCACAGTGTAATCACCTTTGTTTATCTCCTGATCAGCGTCAAGTATCTCAAAAATTGAAGCAGCGGCAGCAATACCTCTTTGTATCGAACTATTTATCTCACTGAGTTGTCGGACAGGTTTTATCAGCATCCCGGAAGCGACTAAAAAAGTTATAAAACTTCCGGTAGTCATATTAGAGAGAATTATTGGATTTAGCATTAATCCTGTGACCGCGGCAAAGGCAATCGATACCAGAAGCATGACTAGCGGATTACTCACTCCCTCTGTCAAAGACATCTTCAGATTCTGCCTGCGATTTGCGTGACTTGCGAGCAGCAAACGTTGACGCTCTGTATCAGCGCCACCATACATTCGGACCTCCGAGTACCCATTAACCGCCTCCTGAGTAACGTGGGTCACATCACCCATTGCTGACTGAATTCTTTTACTGATCATGCGAAAACGTTTACTCACATATCCAACTAAAAGAGCGATTAAAGGCATGACTGCCAAAAAAAAGATCGCTAGACGCCAATTAACGTAGAATAGGTACATAAGAAGTCCCATGACTAGACTGCCCTGCTGAAGAATAGTTTTAACCGCCCTTGTGCCTGCTTCAGTTACCTGCTGCACATTAAAAGTAATCACTGATACCAAGTGCCCGGACATTGATTGATCAAAGAATTTTATTGGAAGCAATAAATACTTGTTAAAAATTTCAGATCTCAACGTATGTACTAAATAGTTTGCTACATAAGCCAGACCATAAGTTCCGATCAAATAACCAAGACCCCTGAGCAGACTAACTGAAATTAAAAATGTGGGGATTATCAACCAAGCACGATCAGCTGGTTGTGGGCCGAAAAAGTATTCTGAAAAAAACGCAGTCATCCCGGTTGTAGGTAAAAATTCTTCACTTGGAACAGAGGTCGCAGTGAGTTGACCCACGGTGTCAGTTATGAACCCTAGTAGATCTACAAAAGCAACTTCAGCAATCGAATGCAGTATCAAACCAGTCATCGCAACTAAAATTGCAAACCAATAGTGCGAGACATACTTCAACAAACGTGAATAAATAAAAATAGGTCGATTAACTATTTTTGCCATGAGATTAGATGAACACCACTGTTGAGGGATGTCTTGACGATAATTACACCGAAGGCCGAGCGCCAAAAATAGCTCGTCGTTTCTCAGAGTCATCCAGTTTTCGAGTCTTCTGATAATAGTACCCGGCTTTGCTTTTGACAATCCCCTTCAATTGTATCGATTTTATTACCACCCAAGTAGACAAAGATGTAAACTTTAAAATGAAAAGTTACAGTGTTCTCCGCAGAGTTAACGTAACATGTTTTAACGAATGTTCCATAATTTCATATTTTTTCATTGCGGTTTCTCGATGGCGGAGCAAGAAATGACAAAGTGTGGTGGTTGAGCCACTGCTTTAAGCTAGGAGTTCTTTTTGGAAGTACCCAAGAAACTGCTTATCATCTCACATAGTCAAAGCGGCAAAACAGATGCCATGGCAAGAGCGGTTGTTAACGGTTGTAAGCAGCAAAATTCTGTAGAGATAATCTCTTTACCGGCTCCATCCGCGGGATTACAAGATTTACTCTGTTGCCATGGTCTTATATTTGGGACGCCAGAGAATTTTGGTACCATGAGTGGAATGTTGAAGGATTTTTTTGATCGCACATATTATCCTGCCAAACCATATCAATTAAACCTTCCATATGCGCTATTTGTTTCGGCTGCAAACGACGGCACCGGAGCTGTGCGCGATATAAATCGAATCTTAAAAGGTTACCCTTTCCGACTGGTTGCTGACCCCGTTATTTGTAAGGGAACCCTCAATGAAAAAGCGCTAACAAGTTGCGAAGACCTTGGCCGTACTATGTCATTAGGTCTCGACATGGGAATTTTTTAACGTCCAAAACCTGAATCCCGAAAACACCCGCTTATCTTTGTAACAGCCAGCATTAAAAAAAAGTTTCAAAGTTCACTACTAAATATTGAAATCACTAGTTTAGAAGCCGCGCTTGCGGGGGCGTTTTCCAACTGGACGTTTAGGCAACTTTTCAGGAGGTTCAGGCGGTGCGGTCTCTATACAGTTATAACTACGATTCACCGCAGCGATATTTGGCTTATTGGTCACGGTTAAGCTACTTGCTGCCATCAACGTCGATTTATCGAGTGCCCAACCCTCCGTGTAAAATTCTCCTACAACTCGAAATCTTACTAAGTCATCAATTTCGGTAAAAGGTATACCCCTAAATGTTTCATCTGGGGTCAAGAGCGTGTTATTGACTACCTCGATGTCAAGAAGTTTAGTATCAGGGTCTAACGCGAGGTCACGACCATCGCAAGTTACTTTTAGCTTGTCTGCCGCAGAGACATAGGAAGTCCCATTGAAAATCATAATTCCAAGAATTGATAAAAAAGTTACGTTACATAGTTGTTTCAATTTACAGATCGCCTCTCGCTAACAATTACCAGCTTACACCTACAATATTTTACCTCCAAAAAAAGAATCACAGCTCGATTTAGGGGCATCCTATGAACATCACTGACCATAAGCAAGTATAATGTATAAATACCCTCATAGAACAGTATTTGCATCCTAAACCTTGCTTGCAAACACAATTCAGAGAAAGTCAAAACCTAAATTCGCAATCTGGAAAAAATTAATGCATACTTCAAGAAGTATGTCTAATTTTTGGCATAAAATCTATTGGAGACAGGCAATTGGCTGAAATTTCGAGAAATTTAGCAAACTCTCCTGCATTGGTGGATCAGAGATCAAGGCGTCAACAGCGTGTGCCAAGAGGTAATGAAAATACTGTTGAAAACAGAACGAAAACCACAAAAGTTATAGAGCAACAGGACGATTTTTCATTACAACGTTATCAAATAGCAAGGCTGGAGGCAGACCAGCTCGCAAAACATCTTTTTGAGATGAAGGTTCGCGATGGTGTAGTTCGTCAGAAAGCGTCCACTAAGATCCTATCACCAGAAGTCGATATAGATGAGATCAAACCTAAAATCACTAGCACCGTCTCAGACAGGCTCAACCGACAAATCGAGGAGCTCATGTCCTTTGAGAATGATATGCCAATACGTAATGAGCCACTCTTCGTTAACATAATGGTTTAGAAGTCCACATACCTAATTATCCTGCCACACTCTCAACCGTCGCCACATCAGAAACAAACACCGAGTCAAATTCGTCTATATAAAAAGCAAGTAGCGTTAAATCGTCTCGGAGCGGAGTGTCCCCCTTATATTGATCTATTGCATCCATCACCTTACTGACAACGAGCTTTGGTTCGGATGTATCCAGAGTTTGTAAAAGTCTCATTAGACGCTTTCGACCAAATGCTATCGGCCGAGGCAGCTCGTTCATCACATCAGTGACTCCATCCGTTAGCATCACAAACATTCCACTGGGACTTTCAATAATATGTGTTGTAAATTCAAAATCGCTTGGTGTGCGCCGCGCACCCACCGACTTTTTATTTCCTTTTATTTCCTTCGTTTCATTGTTGTTGACGACAAAGAGCGAGGAATTAGCTCCTGCAAACTCCAAGCAACCCGACTGCCTATCCAATATACATACTGTCCCATCAAAACCTGCATCAGAATCAGCCTCCTCAGACTCATTCTGAAAAAGCATATCTTTTATTAGTCGATTTGATTCGCTCAAATATTCACCAGCAGTATTTATTTGATCATCCTCAATTGCTCGGTCCACAACTGCCCGAGCAATTACGGATGTAAAAGCTCCCGGCACACCGTGCCCAGTACAGTCTATAACTGCAATCACGGTCTTGTTATCAGTAGTTCTAACCACATATATGTCTCCACCAACAACATCTCTTGGTCTCCAAGTAAGATCAATTTTAAAATCATCGGGCATACGCTCGGCTCTGAGCAAGGCTCTTTGTAATTTTGCCGCATAATTAATCGAACTCTGGATTTCTCGATTTGCTGTAGATGCTTGGTCATACGCATCCTTCATTGCAGCCTCAATTCTTGACACTAACCAAATGACCAACAAAACAACAACTGTAAAAACCGCTGTCCCGTAAATGAAAGTGCTACTCATTGCCTCATCTTGAGCGTCCAAAAGTTCCGTTTGATCCCTTAATACTATGAGTAGGGCTTCTTCACCCTTTGCAAAATCACTGAGAGGAAATCCGAAGACAGATGCCTCAAGAGTAGTGTTCATTGCTCCAAAAGTACCATTCACTAGCAACATATCTTTATACTCTTGCAACGAATTTGATGCTTCGCCTGCGATATCAGCCTCATCGGAAATACCTGAGTAGTTATCAATGTTGTAATAGTTATTTAAAGTAATTGTTTTTTTATCGAAATTTAAAGCAGCCTTTATTTCAAACTCGTATTCGAAGGATTCAAGAGCTTCAAAAATATTTTTAGCCAAAACTATCGTACCGAGTTTTGAACTATCATCGCGGAGCGCGACATATAAAGCCTGATAAAGCGAGGATTCCTCCTCCTTTCGCAAATCATCGACCCGCAAGATACCTCTTTTGGCGGGAACTCGGTCTAAACGCCTCTCACTAAGCATACCGCTTGCCGTAGCGATATCCAGTTTCTCAAAATTATATTTTGCAGTGTCAGCACATGGATCAATGCCATATCCATCATATGCGGTCATACAATGAATAATTTCACCCTTTGCGTCTAGGACGAATACAGCACTTATATTCATATCATCTATTGGACGTTGGAAAAGATCTTCCGTGATTGAAACGATACTCTCGGTATCACCGCGCCGAAATGACTCATAAAACGGATTTCTTGCGCTTACATTTTGCCCCTCAACCGGAGCGGCAAGAAAATTTTTTTTACTTTTCCAGATAGACCGATTTTCAAAAGTGCCTGTTTGCGGATGCCACATTCCGATTGACAGATCATATGACTCACTTGAAGCAGTATTCCAAGCTCGCTGATAAACGAGAGCCGAATTTTCGAGATTAGTTTTTTGCTGGCCGTCAAGTTGGTCGGTGGCTAACCAAAAAAAAAGTGCCGCAATAGCTACATTACCAAAAATAGTTAGAGCAAGTAGCTGTATGCGTGTGGTCATATATTCTTTCTTATCAGCCTACATGACTGAGTTTAACGCCCTGGCTGGAAAGCAATCCTGACCGCGACGTCATCAACCTGAATATTCTCTCCGTCATGAACCGGCGGCTGGTATCTCCAAGACCTAACGTACTTCAATGCGGAACGCTCAAAAATTCCTGGAGGTTCTGCGTCCACTATATGCGGATCAACAACTTTGCCATCTGGTCCAATGGAAAAGGCGACTATGACCTCCCCCACGTATTTATACTTTCTTGCTTTTGGTGGATATCTGAGCGCACCAGCCCCCATTAAAGAGCATTCAATACTTACTCTCTCACCATCGTCAGTATAATATCCAATGTTTTTAGCTAGAACCTCAGACCAACCGACATTACTAATCAGAGCGGAAAAGCATAAAAAAATAAATGCTTTATATCTATGAGTGGGAAACAAGCATTTTTTATTCGGGACCATAGGCATTATTTAAAAAACAAGAAATTTCTTTGAAACAACAATAAATTTATACGCTATTCGATTGAATATCAATAGAAATTCCATTTTTATGATGTCTCACTATTCTGCATTATCGAATCGCTCGCTGGGATAATCATATTATTATCTACCGCTCAAGACAAATTTCTACGGATAGTGTTCCGAGAGTACCTGTAGAGTGTACAATGCGTCATCAATTTTTTTCTGGGTAGCAATTATTTTAGAACTTTTGAATTCGGCTGTGTCAAAGTGGAGATTTGTAATTGTACTGCAAGATATGGGGTGTGAGGGGTTCTCTTCCGGTGCCAGGAGCCAGGACCGTCAAGTATGGTGGTAATACGACTTGCATTGAGATCACCGGGTACAATGACGAATGCATAGTTTTAGACGCCGGAACAGGAATATTTTCACTGGGGCGGCATCTTGTGCATACTGGGATAAAAAAGATTCATGTATTCATTACTCATACCCACTGGGACCATATTCAGGGTTTTACCATGTTTCAACCACTTTTCTCTGACGACGTTGAAATAGACATTTATGGACCTAAAGATCCAAATAGTGGTCTGACCATAGAAGATCTTTTGACTAGCCAGATGGATCGTCACTTTTTCCCAGTGCAATTACAAAATGTCGCCGCCCGTTTAAATTTCAAAGATGTAACGGGCGGTGACAGGATTAAGATAAATTCCCTGATTGTCAGAACCTTCGAATTTAATCATACCGCGATTAACATCGGCTACCGAATCGATAGTGAGAACCGTAGTATCGTTTTTACCGGAGATCATGAATGGAAATTAAATCCTCACCCATCTGATGACCCTCGTTTCTCAAGCATGGAGGAGAGTATTAAAGCCAGTCGGCGAGAGACTATAAACTTTATGAAAGGAGCTGATTTGCTGATCATAGACTCTGCATATACTGAGGAGGAATACCTAACACGGCATGGTTGGGGCCATGGAACGCTGGACTCAAGCATCTCCGCCGCACGCGAAGCATGCGCAAAACAAGTTCTATTTACGCATCATGATCCAAGTAGAACAGACGATGAATTGGAAAAAATTTTTAAAGAAGCCATTGAGAGGAATACTATTAATGGGAAGGATCTAGAGTTTGCTCTGGCAAAGGAAGGTATGGAGATAAAACTGTAATGGCCCGAAATGAAGGAATATTTCAACATGAGTTCAAGGTTATAGAGAAATCAAAATTCGCTATTGAAGGAGCGTCCGATACATCACAGACAAAACTCAGCGAATTGCTAAGAGAATACGAAAAGCTACTCAAAACAACGAGGCGTCTGGTAAAACATAATGATCGAAGCGAGGAGCGCTTGAATGTCCTTGCACAGGAGGCACGAGAAAAAAGTACCCAGCTAGAACAGTTATCTGCTCAACTTGCTAAGTACCTGTCCCCTCAAGTTTACGAATCAATTTTTAGCGGCAAACAAAAAGTAAGTCTTGCCAGCTCGAGAAAAAAACTAACTATTTTTTTTTCGGACCTCGTTGGGTTCACACAAATAACGGAAAGTCTCGAATCAGAAGACCTCACAGCGGCGCTTAACTATTACCTTGACGAAATGTCGGCAATAGCACTCAAATATGGAGCTACGATAGACAAATACATCGGAGACGCAATAATGATCTTTTTTGGAGATCCAGAGAGCCAAGGCATAGCTGAAGATGCATTTCGATGTGTTTCAATGGCAGTTGAAATGCAAAAAAGGTTAGGGGAACTAACCGATAAATGGGCGAGCTTTGGTCTACAGGAACCTTTCAAGATGAGAATAGGAATCAATACTGGTTTTTGCACTGTGGGTAATTTTGGCTCTGAAAATCGATTGGACTATACCGTTATTGGTGCAGGAGTAAACATGGCTGCACGGCTGGAGTCCGCTGCAACTTCTGGATCCATACTCCTCTCTTTCGACACTTATAACCTTATAAAAGATAAAATTTCGTGCAAAGAATCTGAGAGGATCAAGCTAAAAGGAATTAGCAACCCAGTCAGAACATATGAGGTGGTTGAATCGGGAGATACAGAATCTATAATCACAATTAAAACTGAAAACTCGTTTCTTCGGGAACAGCTCTCAGGTTTGACGAGGCAACAGATAGACGAACTAAACTTATCCCTCACAAACGCACTTAACACCCTGCGTGCCCATGTCGAGAAATCTACTTAACTAAGCTATGCAGGCGTATTCACCCACCCGCGATATAAAAACAAGGTCTGGCCATTGTGCTCTTCGAACGCAAAATCAAATCGCGAGCTTCTTCTAGCAACCTCGATAAACCCAAGCCCCGCGCCGACGCTTCCCTCTGGTGGCCCTGCCTTTAACCTCTGCTTGTAAGCCGCTTTGAGCTCAGCCGCATCCATATGCTTCAGTTGAGTAAGTATCTCCTCTAAACGCTCTCGGCTCTTCTCATCAACTTCATTAACAGCCTCGATAAGGAATCCGTCGTTAGTGTGGCTTATCGACACAGATCCAACGCCACCTTTCTCCAAACGGTCTACAGAGTATCGGATGATATTTTGTGCCTGCTCGACAAAAATGCTGAACACTTTATTTGTAATCGGCGAGGTGCTATCAGTCTCTGTTAGCTGATCTTTTACTACAGAAGATAGGCTTGTAAGCACCTCTTCAGACAGTGGACCTGCATAGCAAAAGAAGGTACCCCGATTTAGCATAAGCTCATGCAGCTGTACAGTATCACTATTCATAAGATTCCCCACCAATAAGACAAAATGCCTACTATTAACCTATTGATTCCAGAGTAAAATTTACGTGCTCCAAATCCTCTTCAAACTCCTCTCCAGCCTCCTCCATCGTGTCATCGTCTTCCCTGTGACGCCATACAACTTCTATCTTAGTGCCTTCACTAGCGCTTTCGTCAAGAAATTCAAAAAAATCATAGAAAAATTTTGCAGACGAGCTATTAAAATAATAAAGTTCGATTTCTACCTTATACTCTTCTGACGTAGATATCCCCTCCTTCAAATGACCAATTACAGGAGTGGAAAACTCGGTGATATCCTCAGGATAACACTCACCTTTGATCGTGCACAATCCTGGTAAAAATTCGACTGCAGGCGTTCTGGATGTAGCTGGAATTTTCATAACTATACCGCCTAAGTAATATATAAAGTGGATTACAATAAAAAGACTGTCCTAGGACGTCAACATAAATCCAAAGTGTCGGAACTGATCAATTCGAATCGTAATTCACTCCTTTAAAATCCTCACTGAACAGTTTCTCTGCCAAAGCTGAGCTAGTGCGCGACACCTTACCTGTATATCTAGCCAATTTTGCGATACCACCCTCGCTGCTTCGGCTTTCCCGGAGGATATTACCGCGCACTCTATTTTGAAATGAGGTCTGACGTCCATACATAACTGCGCCGAAAGTCTTTAGAAGTTCAATCGCAATTTTTGGCTTAGCGCTAACAAGAGCGTCGAATTTCTGCTTGGTCAGACACAAACAGTCAGCAGGCTCCATCACAACAACAGTCGCAGTCCGCTCTGCATCGGTCATAATACTTACCTCACCGAGAATACCGGGGCCAGGAAAAGTAGCTGTATGTAATACAACGTCACTACGATTAATTTGAATTTTTTCGAACACGGAGAATGTACCATTTAAGAGAAAATACATGTCCTCATCTTGGTCACCCTGCTTTACCATTACATGACCCTTCTCAGCCCTTAACTCAGCGAGAAAGGGTAACAGCGAGTCAACACCGTTCCCTCCGAGCTGCGGTAAAAGAGCAATCAGGGTGTCGCGTGACCCATCTATGCGCATGTATGCATCCGTTGAATAAAACGTTTCATTAAATTTTAGGTATCGAAAAGATCAAAACTGTAATGATATATACCGTAGAGGGCTTTCGCAATCGTCTCTGAGCTGTAAATCGAATTAAAATCATTTTGTTCAACTAGCAAATTCTCCTCTTTATGGAGAAAAATAATTATTGAGAACAACATTCGCGTTCTAAGCATTAAATGTGGCACAATTACCGCGCAGCGCTGGGATAGAAACGTGTG
>PCCK01000035.1 GCA_002731695.1 Porticoccaceae bacterium | reverse complement strand
ACTGAAAAAATTAGGGGCCATTGTGTTGTTCTGGTTTCAGGCTGACCTGAGGATATTGGGGTATGATTCTTTTTTAAAGAGGAGATATTTGTTTCGTCATTAGCCTCGCGATCCGGACGACTTTCACTACCTGTAATCTCGAGAACTCTACTCTCAATAACGGTGCGCTCAATTATTTTTGATTCTGTGTTCCACCATTCGACATATATCGATGGTATTTCCAGTCGCCCCGCACTACTGGGCACGACTGCCATGGATTCGGTTCTTACCCCAATCACGTTATTGTTTCTGGTTCTTGTTTCAATTTGTGGTTGATCTGGGTAAATTCTATAACCTTGAGATGCTCCGATTGCTAGGGGATGAATCTGTGCGCCAGTTAAACCATCAGCCGTCACTGTAATGCTACGAGTGATTGGCTCTCCTACCTTTAATTTCGCGAGATCTCCGTTCCAGATTTCGGTAAGCTCAAGCTTTTTTGTCGGCAACCAACTGTCGCCCGAAAAATCCTCCGGCCGATCTAGGATCTCTAATGTTGTCTCATTAGTGATCCGTACTATTTTTTTCCCCCGCTGATTGAAGACACCAAATTGGCGTCTGCTTGGCGCCTCATAAGCTTCAAAACGCTGCCCCGACACATTCATCTGCCCACTAGCCTGTGCAAAAATTGCGTAACTTTTCTCGATCACTCCATAGTCACGTCCATCTACTCTCTTTGTGTACTGCTTATCCTGAAATTCCTCGACGATGCCATCAGGTATCGTAAGTGGTGTTAAGCTGAAATCTGTTAGAGGGATTGAATAAAAAAGTCTGGTTGTCAGGAGGATTTGTTCTTGTACTCTTGCAGTTTTTTTATCAACCACAGTTTCTGCAAAAACTGCTGGTTTAGAAAAACTATTCCCAGGGTCAGTGACTACAGCTACATTTATCTCGAGAGCATCACTCACTTCACCCCTATAAGTTAAAGAAGGCACGAGTAATGTGCCGGCTCGGAGGGGAATTAGCGTGAGATTCCAGTCGGTAAATGACTCTGCCACTCCATTTTGTACGATATATTGCTGTTGACGGGTACTTGATATGATTTCAAAGTCATTTTCAAGGGCTGTAAAGTCAGGCTCGCCTGATTGCGCCTGACCATTGTAACGGATAGTAAGGTTTAGACTCTCGTTGGTGAAGATATCAAGTCGGTCAGCAGTAACGCTCAAACCGGAAGCTGCTGCAAATGACATGTGAACAGCAAAAAGAATCAGCGCACTCAGAAAGGATCGGAGTGTACATAATTTTAGAATTTTCGTGAGCACGAGGATTATCTCTACTATGTCTATTCTACGAATTGGCACTTAAGTTTACTCAATAACGTTGAGATTGTTCATTGTTTGGTGGCATAGGTCGCTTAGCGCCCTTCCGACGAAGTTCTTCCTGATATCGAAATTTTGCTCTGAGAAGGCCGCCAGGGTCATCTGGGATACTTCTGAGTAATTGCTCAAGTTCTTGCTGTGCCTGGCGAGCTTCCGGACTATCCTCGGTCTGATTTAACTCATCTTTCTTTATATTGGATTGTTCTTGTATTCTCTTATCCTCTTCACTGTTGTCATGCTCGTCTTTTTTTTCGCGATTAGTGTCATCGGACTCTTCAGAAATTTCATCCTTAGCAGGTCTATTTTGTTTTGCTGACTCATTATCAGATTGCTGTTGCTGTTGCTGTTGCTGTTGCTGTTGCTGTTGCTCCTGCTGTTGCTGTTGCTCCTGCTGTTGCTGTTGCTCCTGATCCTGCTGTTGCTCCTGATCCCGCTGTTGCTGCTGATCCTGCTGTTGCTGCTGATCCATGAGATCCTCTACCAATCTTTTGTTAAATAATGCATCTTCAGAGTCGGGTGCTATTTTCAAAGCTTTAGCGTACGCATCTATTGCGGCTTCAAATTTTCCTGATCTTGCCAGACTATTGGCTAAGTTATAAAGTGAATCTGCATCAGAGTTTTTTGAGAGAGCGCCAAATTCTTTAACGGCCGACTGATAATCTCCTGCTAAATATGCTGCGCTGGCTCGCCAATGGTCATCTCTAAAAAGCTCTTGAGCATCTTTAGCATTACCGGACTCCAATGCTTCCGCCGCTTGCTGATCTCTTCGTTCCCATAAGTCGTTCCACTCAAAAGCGTTGATTGATGAAGGATATAAAAAAGGCACTAGAAAAAATACTACTAGCATTCCCCGTTGGAAAGCGAACACGATGTAAGGGAGCAATAAGATTATCAGCCAGTATCCTTTATCGTTCCAAATGTCGAATGAGCGATCAGTTTCTCGAGTTTCATTAGTCATGCTGATCAGGGTCTGCTTTAGTAATAAGTTTATGTCATCGTTATCAGATGTCATCGATTGATATACACCGCCAGTTTTTTCCGCAAGTTTCTTGAGAGATTCAGGTTCTAACTTTGGTATCAAAATCTTGCCATTCCGATCTTTTAAAAATCCACCATAAGCTAATGGTATCGGCGCCCCTTGCTCGGTCCCGATGCCTAGAATAGATACTCTGAAAAGTCCGTTTGTATTTAAAATAGCCTCGATCGTTGAAAATGCTCTCCTGTCTACGCCGTCAGTAACTAATAGGATGTCCGCTCGGCTCAATCCTGAATTCGCAGTAATTTCTATAGATATCTCCATAGCCTCCTCAACATTACTTCCGAGTGTTGGCATTACAGTTGGATCTAGAGAGTTAACGAGATTAATTATAGTTTTTGAATCATCGGTTAACGGCGATACTAAATGTGCTCCCCCTGAGTAGACAACAAGTGCTGTAAGGCCCTCTTTACGCAGGTTTAAGACATCAATTAGCTTATAGCGAGCTCTCATAATCCGACTAGGTTTTATGTCCTCGGCGAGCATTGATGGGGAAAGATCTAAAACGATGATGAGGGCAGATGCCTTTTTTGCTACTGGCTCAGGGAGCTTCTCCCAAGTAGGACCGGCGAGAGCGGTGCACGCCAGCAACCAAGCTATCAGCCATAACAAGAATTGCACTCTTTTTTTGAATCCTGAAGTAACCTCGCCGCGATCTATTAAATAATCAGCAAGCATTGGGTTTATCACACCTTCCCAACCGCCAGAGCCCTTAACTTGTGATTTACATACTAGCCACATCATAAGGATGGGGATCAGCCCCAAAAACCAAAAAGGGCGAAGAAAATGGAAGTCGCCTAGGATCTCACTCATATGCTCTGAACTTATTACTCATTAATGTTGCAACAATTGCGAGACAAAAGGCAACACTCAATGGCCAGTGGTAGAGAGCTAGGGTAGGTCGAATTGTCTCTACCTCTTGCTCTATGGGCTCTACTTCATTGAGATAGTCATAGATTGTTGATAGTTCCGAGGGGTCACGGGCTCTAAAGTAGTTTCCACCTGTCGTCTCAGCAATTTCTGAAAGAGTCTCCTCATCTAGATCCGCTGAGGGATTCACTATCCGCTTTCCAAAAAGTCCCCATTCCTCTTGTTTTTCTGCGCCGATACCTATTGTGTGAATTTTCACACTAGCCTTAGCTGCAAGTTCTGCTGCCTTGCGAGGGTCTATTTCGCCGGCATTGTTGGAGCCATCGGTGAGCAGGATGAGAACTCGATTATTTGCGGGTCGATCCTGCAGGCGCTTGATGGCCAAGCCAATTGCGTCTCCAATTGCGGTCCCCTGACCAGCAAAACCAATCTGAGCCTCGTTGAGTAGTAACTCCATTGTTCTTCTATCAAAAGAAAGAGGAGTTTGTAGATAAGCTCTTTCGCCATACAAAATTAATCCAAGCCGATCACCTTTTCGCTTGAGAACGAAATCTCCAACCACGGACTTTACGGCGTCAAGTCGACTTACACTTCGGCCACCGAGATTCATGTCGTCCTGCTCCATGCTCCCAGAGATATCTACCGCGACGAGTATATCTCTTCCCGAAGTGGGGAGTTCCATCGGTTGCCCAAACCAGACAGGTCGAGAGAGAGCTAATATTGCGCTCAACCAGCAAAGGTAAAGTAGCAGTAAAATTAACCACTTGCGCCAGCTCCGACTTTTATGATTCAGACTTATATTCGCCATCTTGGTCAGGAAAGAAGAACGCAGTGCAGGAGTTTGAAGGGGCATAGGGCTCTTTATGAGTCTGAATAACACAGGTAGTGGCGCTAGAAGAAGTACCCAAGGCCATATGAGGGTTATCATGACCTTACCTGTGTTACTTTGTGATCTAAAATCCACCTTCTTGAATCTTTAGTCATTAGATTACAAAGATCCCTGATTTCCTCGTTCGCAATGCCGAATATAGGTGAATATAGAGCCTGTCCTAACTTTTCTCGATCGCAGTTGAACAGGTTTTTTTTGAAACAAGTTTCTTGCAAAAAGTCTAAAAATTCGTTTGTTGACAGGCTTGCAGAGTGGCGTTCACCGGTGGCTGAAATTACTGTTCTTCGTAATAATTCGAGTAAGTTTTGAATCCTCTCCTTTTCTCCTTTCAGAGAACAAATTTTGCTATATTCAGCCAGCGCTTCTCGTCTGTACTTCCGTGAATTAAGGTAACGCGCTACGTAGTACACTGTGCCGGCAATCAACAGTATAGAAAACACTAGCAATATCCACCATCCGGGCGCTGGAGGCCATGGAGATATGGGCTCCGGCAGATGAATATCTCTTAACTGACTAAGAGGATCCGAAATACTCATGGATTCTTTCTAATCGTCTTTTCGAATTTCTCACTTTTTTTGCCTACAGTGTTTGCCAAAGGCGCTACCTAAAACTTGCATGATATCCATCGAACAATCAAGAGAGATAAGGCCTACACGCAATTTTTCGCTGATTTTTTGGAGATACTTAACATGCTCTTCATAAGTACTTCTGTAGGAGGCTCGAAGAGTTTTGCCATTGGTATTCAGCAAAGCTCTGTAGTTCCCGTCAGTTACAGCATATAACCCAGGGGGCGGCAGCTCTCTCTCTATCGGGTCGAACACACGGCAAAAATACACTTTTGAATGTCTGACAAGTTTAAAGAGTAGATGATAACTCTGTTCATCGAAATCCAAAAAATCGCTAACTATAAATAATGTTGAATCCGGCATAACGAACCTCTGGGTCTCCTCAAGGATATCCTCCATTGTGTAGTAATCTTCGC
Source organism: Porticoccaceae bacterium (assembly GCA_002731695.1). Classification (GTDB taxonomy): domain Bacteria; phylum Pseudomonadota; class Gammaproteobacteria; order Pseudomonadales; family Porticoccaceae; genus TMED48. Next base: position 19,752 of record PCCK01000035.1, on the reverse strand, counting down.
GAGGTTTAAGTAACTCAGCGCTGAAAGTATTTAGTGATTGGATATACTTTAGTACAGAATGGTGACTGCGCCTCGGTTTAATGTTAGCAGTTTTTTCCTGACCGAAAACTATCCCACCAAGTCGATCATTCGATGATAATGCTGCCCAAGCAAGGGCGGCTGAAACTTCACTTGCCGCAACAGACTTTAGCCGCTGACTGCCAAAAAACATGGTTGCTCGCAGATCGGTGATAACAAGCAGAGGTTTCTCACGCTCTTCAGTAAAAATTTTAGTATATGTATTCTGACTCCGCGCGGTGACCCTCCAGTCGATAGTCCTTATGTCGTCGCCTGCTTGATATAAACGCACCTCCTCAAAGTCCATCCCACGGCCGCGAATTCTGGATTTATGAGAACCGGAAACAACTTGCCTTGCCGGAGAATTTGGGAACCCAACTAGTTCGCGGGCCGCATGCCGAAGCCTTATCATCGACGCGATACTCGCTATCGCCGGATTTTCTACTTCTTCAGTAACTATCATATTCTAAGAGCATATAATTTACGGAGACTTAAGCCGAGGGCACAACGCCAATCAGTTCTTCCATAACCCGATTTACTGAAATACCTCCAGCCTCGGCTTCGAAACTTAGGATCAGGCGGTGACGCAAGACATCTTGAGCGACATTGCGAACGTCGTCAGGGGTCACAAAATCTCGGTCATCTAACCAGGCAATTGCTCTGCTACAGCGGTCTAGGGCGATGGTGGCTCTCGGGCTAGCACCATAATCGATCCAATCTCCAAGCTCACTTGAGTACTTGGTTGCCGCTCGAGTGGCCAAGATAATTTGTATTAGGTAATTTTGAACTGGCTCCGCCATATGTACTTGCATGACCTCACCTCTGGCTCTCATTAAAGATTCTTGATCAATCTTTTGGAATGGAGTACCTGCCTGATTGAGTACCTCTTGGCGCGCTATCTCTAGAATCCTACGCTCCGCATCGGCGGCCGGATAATCTAAAGAGAGGTGCATCAGGAAGCGATCCATTTGCGCCTCCGGGAGAGGATAAGTACCCTCTTGTTCGATTGGATTTTGCGTAGCCATTACCAAGAAGAGATTGGGCAACTTATATGTTTTCTTACCAACAGTAATCTGCCGTTCTGCCATGGCTTCAAGAAGGGCTGACTGGACTTTTGCAGGTGCTCTATTTATCTCATCTGCAAGTATTAGGTTGTGAAATAAGGGGCCTGTCTGAAACTCAAAGACACCCTCTTGCGGCCTATATATTTCGCTACCTGTCAGATCGGCTGGAAGCAGGTCGGGGGTAAACTGAACCCTGTGGAAGTCAGCATCCAAGCCTTCTGAAAGAGTTTTAATAGCCTTAGTTTTTGCGAGACCTGGCGCACCCTCAACGAGGATATGACCATCTGCCAAGAGCGCTAGTAGCAGCCGCTCAATAAGCGCCGTTTGACCAACAATTTTATTGGAAAGCCAATCTTTTAATTGGTTCATCCTCGTTTTCAAGTTATGGAGCCTCCCGAATGATTATCCTACGAAATAACTAAAAAGATGAGATTAGTTGATGATGTTGCATGCGTATCTCACAGTAATTAGTCCGTTTGTTTGGATGTTGGAAGATATTTTACGATGTATATTCAGTATCGTAAACGGTATATAGTTACATTACGCTTATATAAATCTCGAATTTATATATCCTTAACTTACAGTTCGGAGGAAAACCCTTCAATGTTGCGATACCAGCCTGACTGTGTTTATAGTCAAGAAACCAAAGCATAAAAAGGCGTCAACTAGTAGCTATGGATCTGAAAAACAACAACAATAAGCAACATTTGCTGCAGGCATTGAGCGCACTTTCCCTACAGCATTTAGAGATGTCAGAGAGCTCTCTTTTTGATGAGTTCGCGTGTCATGCGATTCAGCAATATCTTGATAAAGATTATTTAAATAGGCCATTGGAGACAATATTCTGGAGCCTCTATGCACTTTTTCGCGTCGTATCTAACTCTGAACTACAATCCTCAACTAACGCGGATATGCATTTTGGCCGTGTGCGGGTTTTTAATCCAAGGCCTCATTTAGACGGTTGGGAAGCTGCCCAAACGATTATTCTTATCAACTGCACTAATCGACCTTTTTTAGTGGACTCATTGAGAATTGGTTTAAATTCTGAGATTCCAATGATCCACTCTTTAAAAAGTAATCCTATCTGGGTACTTCGTAATGAAAAGAGTATTGCTACGGGATTCAGTGGTACAGAAATCCCCAGTGGGCACTTTGAAGCTCTTATGACTATAGAAATTCAAGCGCTCGATGATTCCAGACTTGAATCGTTGAAACTTAGATTAGTAAAAATATTGAGTGACGTCGATCTTGTCGTTTCAGATCATGAAAGAATGACGAGTCGATTAGCGGCCGAAATAAAGAATGTCGAAACCTTTGCTCCGCCGCATGATAATTTGGATGAAGATATTGAATTTTTAAACTGGATGCTGGATGGGGCTTTTGTATTTTTGGGCGCGATTACTTTTGCGCTAAAGAACAGGGATGGTATCGATTACCTTTGTGAGGAGTTGGATAGCCGAGATGGTTTATTTAGAAGAAAACAGAACGCCAAAAAAGAGCAGGCTATCGATCAATTAGATAACGATTTTGTCCAGTTTTATCAAATTTGTGGGCCGGTGATACACGCAAGATCTTCGCGTCGTTCTCACATCCATCGAAATAACTATTCGAACTATGTTGTTATAAAACGATTTGATGAGAGTGGGCTTGTAATTGGAGAGACGCGCTTTATGGGACTGCATACGTCTCAATTCCATCGATACAGCACTGATCGGATTCCGATTTTAAGAAAGAGGATTGATGTGCTGCTCGAGGACTCAGAATTAATATGTGGAAGCCATGATCACAAAAGACTTGTAGCGATAGCTGATGCCTTCCCTCGTGAAGAATTATTACAGATGCCAAGGCAGCAGTTGCTCGAAGTCTTGATGGGTGTTTTGCATGGTCAACAGCGTAATTCTAGTTTAGTTTTTGTGCACAGAGATATATTTAAAAAGTTTCTGAGTTGCTTTGTTTTTATTCCCAGAATTTCTTTTAACTCTGAGGTCAGAGCAAAAATTCAGCGCGCATTTGAGCATTATTTGGGTGCGGATGAGAGTAACTTTGTAAGTTTTTTTGTTCCTGAATCCACACTAGTGAGAGTGTATTTGCTTATACCTACTGTTCCAGGTCAATTCTTGAAGCTCGACGTGGCAGTATTTGAAGCGTTAGTTCAGCGAATAATCTCAGACTGGCGTCAAGAATTTAAGCTTGTCGCAAGAAGCGAATTTGATAATCAGAGATCTTCCTCAATTATCAGGAGTTTTTCCGAGGGTTTTTCTATTACCTACAGAGAACTCTATACACCTGTTGAGGCGTTGCGAGATGTTATTTTTCTGGAACATGTTATTGAGTCGGGCGATTTAGTAGTTGATATAGGGTCATTAGCCGATAAGGATGGGCCTCATTTAAAGTTGTTTAATCGGGAAAAGCCTCTGCCACTCTCAGATCTTGTGCCGATTCTAGAAAATATGGGTTTAAGGGTTCTTTTAGAGCGTCCTAATGAAATTAGGCATTTGGAACAGGGGGAATTTTGGAAACAGGATCTCTTACTTGGAATTGATTCAGAACGCGATTTGGCAGAAGTTGGAGAGGAGCTCAGACTTGCTCTCTCGGCGGTGTGGGGGGGTAAATGTGAAAATGATCGTTTCAACCGTCTGGTGATAACCTCAGGATTAGATTGGCGAAGTGCATCTTTGTTCAGAGCGTACTCGCGTTATCTGAAGCAGCTTCGGACACCTTTTAGCCAAGAATTTATTACAGAAACTCTTTTGAGAAATCAAGCATTATGCGCTCAGTTAAAGGATCTTTTTAGCGCGATGCTAGATCCTGCAGCAGAGCATGAGCAAAATTCTGAAACGATTATTTTCCTGACTGATATGATAAATAAAAACATAGAGGCTGTGGAGGACATAAATGAAGATAGTGTTTTGCGTGCCTTTCTTTGCCTGATATGTGCCACTCGGAGAACCAATTTTTATCAAACTATTGGAGGGGAGCATGCGCCCTTCATCTCTTTGAAGCTGGCAACATCGGAAATAACACAAGCTCCTGAACCTCGTCCAGCGATTGAGTTCTTTGTTTATTCCCCCGAATTTGAAGGAGTACATCTTCGAGGAGGAAATGTTTCTAGAGGGGGGGTAAGGTGGTCAGATCGCTTAGAGGATTATCGCACCGAAATTCTCGGCCTTATGAAGGCACAGCAAGTTAAAAATGCTTTGATAGTGCCCTCCGGCGCAAAAGGTGGGTTCGTAGTGAAACACTCAAAGCAGAAGTGGGATCTAGACGCTTGGAAGGAAAAAGGCATAGCTATTTATAAGCTATATATTCAAGCCTTGCTGGATATCACGGATAACTGCTTAGGCGATGAAATATTGTCACCGATTAATCTTCGTAAAAGAGATGGGGATGATCCTTATCTTGTTGTTGCTGCTGACAAAGGCACAGCAGATTTTTCAGACATTGCAAACGGCTTGGCTCAGAAAAATGAATACTGGTTGGGTGATGCATTCGCGTCTGGGGGGTCTAATGGCTATGATCACAAGGCTATGGGTATCACTGCAAGGGGTGCATGGGTAGCCGTAGAAAGACACTTCCGCGAAATAGGATTAGACATTCAGACCAACGAATTTGATGTTATCGGGATAGGTGACATGGCAGGCGACGTGTTTGGTAACGGGATGCTCTTATCGCCATACATTAGGTTGATTGCTGCGTTTAATCATCAACACATATTTGTTGATCCTGCAGCAGATGCCGCATCTTCGTTTGAGGAAAGACGAAGGTTGTTCTCACTGGGCGGTAGTCAATGGACAGATTTTGATGACTCAGTTATTTCGCAGGGTGGACGCGTTTTCTCTAGGAATTCAAAATTACTCGAATTAACGCCGGAGATTAAGGAACGTTTTTCCATTGAAGTTGATGCTGTTACGCCAAACGAGTTGATCAAGAAACTACTGGTTGCAGATGCTGATTTACTCTGGAATGGCGGCGTTGGAACGTATGTGAAATCTGAATCCGAAACTAATACACAGGTGGGAGATAAGGCAAATGATGCGTTACGGGTTAACGGAAATCAATTGCGCTGCCGAGTTATTGGAGAGGGTGGTAATCTTGGTATGACCCAGCTAGGGCGTATTGAATTTAGTTTGCTTGGAGGCCGCTGTAATACAGATTTCATAGATAACTCTGCCGGCGTAGATTGCTCGGACCATGAGGTGAATATTAAAATCTTGCTAGACTCATTTATTCGAGATGGAAGTATGCGAATGGCGGATCGAAATAGCTTACTAAACTCCATGACCTCGTCGGTTGCGGATAAAGTGTTACAAAATAATAGTCGTCAGACACAGTCAATCAGCATAGCGATGAGAGGCGCTGGCCCAGACTGCGTCGAGTACCAGCATTTTATGCTTTGGTTAGAGAAAAAAGGTGTGTTGAATCGACAACTGGAGTTTTTGCCAAGCGAGAAAGTATTGTCAGAAAGAGAAAGCCGTCAGCACATGTTGTGGACGCGCCCGGAGCTTGCGGTGTTGGTCTGTTACTCGAAGGTTATGGTAAAAGAAGAGCTTTTGAAGGTAGACCTGCTAAGCGATGCATGGTTATCTGATGCTGTTGAGCAGGCTTTCCCGAGAGCTCTTGTAGACTTTGCTGGAGGCATGGTAATTAAACATAAGCTCGCTAGGGAAATAGCAGCAACACAATTAGCGAACGACATGGTAAATCGTTTTGGCCTTACTTTTTTCTATCATATGACCGAGACCACTGGAGGGACCGCGGCTCAGATTATCAAAGCGCTCAATATCGTAATACATGTCTTTGGTGTCGATGAACTCTGGAAATCGATCGAAGATGATCATGAAAAATTACCGCCATCAAACCAATTAGATTTATTTAGTGTTCTGGTAAAATTAGTTCGTCGAGGTACCCGCTGGTTTCTGAATAATTATCAAGAGCTATCGGATTGTGGGAGTATCATCGAAAAATTTGCGAATCCGATGCATCAACTTTTGAAGCATTGGGGTGCGTTGCGTCCTGAAAAATGGAATTCAGAAGAAGACTCACGATTTAGCCATCTAACTAAAAGCAACCGGCTGTCGGCATTGGAAGCACTGACGGAAAATCTGTTTTTCAGTTTAGGAATCATTAAAATCTCTCTCAATTCCGTTAAATCTGTTGAAAATATTGCTAGAGACTATACTTTTATTAATGAGGAGTTATTTTTGGACAAATTAATGTCACATATACTCGATCTCCAACCTCACGGCCATTGGCAATTTATGGCCCAAGACTCTTATATTGATCATTTAGCTCAGTACAAACACGATTTAATGGAGATATTAATAGCGAACAACAAAGATCAGTTGTGTGAAGTACCTAAGATCTGGAGGGATAGTGAAGCGATATCAATCTCTCATTGGAAAAAGCTAATGACAACGAAATGGGATTCTGGTGGAGATAATTTTTCTCAGGTCACTGTTGCGATTGCTCAACTTAATAAATTATTAGCATCGTTAAAACCAAGAATGTCTGCGTAAAAATGCTTTTTAAGGCGATACCAAGCACATCGTTGACAAATTCGCTACGCCGCTTCTCAGGAGGGTGAAATAAAAGGCTGCCGTTGTAGTATCCGTGGCATAATGTTTATTCTAGCCTTCTGACGTTTATAGATTAATCGCTTTTTGTTGGAAGGCTCGCTGATTAAAACCATTCNAGAAATNTGCTTTTCCCTCANGCCACCCTCGGTTTCAGTGATAAGCCATTGCAGAGTCTGCGCTGTGCGGGNAGGTGTATAACGATTTCCCATGCATCGAAGCTCGGTATCNTTTAAGGAAGGAGCGGTGATCTAAATCACGTTTTTGTTTCTTCATAGGTTATTCCNNTAGAGTTATTGTTATGAGAAGTCTAGTTTGTAAAGCTTCGATTTTTTTATGTAGAAACCCACTTCCTTACTTATCTATATTTTTTTAATTATGTTTGTTGAGATATTATTTGAAAACCTTTTTAAGCAAAGTAGCTGTATTCACTTCTTTTTTCGAATACCCTCTTTGAATAATAAATTATCCACGCATTTCTCTTGGTGAAGAAAATGGCAATTATGAAACAGGCAAATGAGGAAAATTTATGGGTAGCAAGTTGTTCTTCAGGGCTAGAGGCTTTGTTGCTCGATGAGCTTCAGGCATTAGGAGCGATAAATTTAAAAGAAACGATCTCCGCGGTAGCTTTCACAGGCACGCTGGAAGTTGCGTATAGGTGTTGTCTTTGGTCTCGGTTAGCCAATCGTATTTTGTATGTAGTCAAAATTTTTTCAATCACTTCGATTGATGATCTTTATCAAAATACTCTTCATGTCGCTTGGGAGAGACACTTCTCAGTGAATGAGTCATTTTCCGTAGATTTTAAGGGGACTAACAAATTTTTAGATAATTCTCTTTTTGGTGCGCAGCGGGTTAAAGATGCGGTCGTAGATCGTTTTCGAGAAATTTCAGGTCAAAGACCCAATGTAGATACTAAGACACCTAAACTTAGATTAAATGCACGTCTAAATAAGAATCAAGTTCAACTCAGCATTGATTTGGCAGGTGAAAGTCTGCACCGGAGAGGTTACCGCCTTGCGTCAGGACCAGCTCCTTTAAAAGAAAATCTTGCTGCAGCATTATTACTTAGATCGGGATGGCCTAAAATTTTAATGCGGGGCGGTGGTTTAATTGATCCAATGTGTGGAGGAGGCACTTTTTTGATTGAAGCAGCCATGATTGCGTGCGATATCGCTCCAGGGCTTTTCCGCAAAAAGTTTGGTTTCGAATTCTGGGCATTTCACGAAGCATCTGTCTGGGAGTCATTAGTTAGCGACGCGAAAGCTCGCCGAGTCATTGGATTAAAGAATCTTTGTTCGGATATCCGAGGTTTTGATATTGATCCTAAGGCGATTGCGGCCACACGGTTAAACATAGAGGCCTGTGACCTTGACAAAAATATACAGATTGCAGTGAGGTCGATAGATCAGGTTGACGCTGTCTCCATACAAAAAGGATTGATCATCACAAATCCACCTTATGGTAAACGACTTGACGATCTAGATACTCTTAGGCCTGTTTACCGAAAAATAAGCTCGGCATTAAAATTAAATTTCCAAGGATGGAGAGCTTCAGTGTTTACAGGAAATCTTGAGTTGGCTCGAGAAATTGACTTAAGTCCTTCCCGTCAATATAAATTATATAATGCGTCTATCCCGTGTAAATTATTGGTTTTTACAGATATAAGGTCTAAATCTGACCAGATTCGCATGCGTTTGGCAACTCCACCTCCACCACCAGAATTAGGTTTAGATGCGCAGATGCTTAAGAATCGGCTCAATAAAAACAGACGAAAATTAAAGTCATGGTTGAAGGCTAACTCGACTGATTGTTATCGACTATATGATTGCGACTTACCTGAGTATGCAATTGCCATAGATGTTTATAAGGACGTGCTGCTAGTTCAAGAGTACCAATTGCCGTCGAATTTTGACAAGGCCAGAGCTGCAGAGAGATTTGAGGACATCGTAAAGGTCATAAAAAATTGTTCGATCGATTGGAAATGTAAAGTCTTGCACAAACAGAGAGTTCGTCAACGCGGTTTGAGTCAATATCAAAAATTGGAGGACGAAGGCTCAATCTTACTGACGGTTACAGAGGATTCAGCAAAATTTGAGGTTAATCTCTCTAATTACATTGATACTGGTTTGTTTTTAGACCACAGAAAACTGCGAGCTAGGATTGCTTCGGAGATTAAGGACAAAAGCTTTCTTAACTTGTTTTGTTACACAGCGAGCGCTTCGGTGCGGGCAGCTTTGGGAGGTGCGAAGAGCTCCTTAAGTTGTGATATGTCGAATACCTATATTTCCTGGGCAAATCGGAATATGAGTTTAAATAATATTTCAAAGGCAGCTCACCGATTGTTACGGGTAGATTGCGTGCAGTGGTTGAATTCAGATCGAAGCGTGAATGAGTTATTTGACATTATTCTTTTAGATCCGCCAACTTTTTCAAATTCTAAAAAAATGGCCAAGGTTTTTGATATAGCTAGAGACCACGAAAATTTAATTGTTAGGTGCATGCAAATACTAGAGCCGAGTGGTACTTTATATTTTTCGACAAATTTCAAAAAATTCAAGATGAGTGGGGAAATCACACGTCAATTCATTGTTCGCGATATTACACATGAAACAATTGATTATGATTTCCGGCGCAATCAAAAGATTCACCGTGTTTGCGAAATAAAAAATCGATAATAAATTAAGCTGTATCCCAATTCTGAGAGAGTACAACTCGGGTGATTCCAGAGCAGAGCGCACAGCAGCTCTGCTTTAGTTTGGCCAGGGAGCAACATATCCCTCCAACGGCACTTTTAGAGGCTTAATGTCCGAGGTAGTAGGTGTTCCAATATACAAAAAGCCAATGATGTCCTCGTTTTGAGATACCCCAAGACCATTCTTGACAACGTCTGAGTAAGCATAAGTTCCTGTTCGCCAGATAGTTGCAAATCCACTAAAATAAGTAGCAAGCCCGATGTTGTTGAGAACACCTCCCGTAGACACGCTTTGTTCAATTCTTGGCACATTAGGATGCTCTTTATAACTCGATATTCCTACGATGATAAGAGGGGCTCTTAGAGCTTTCTTTTTCGCATGTTCTAGCAGTTCCTGCTTAGCATCACGATTTCTATTTTTTTCATGTTCGACAAATAAGTTACCAAGATGGAATCGATCATTACCGCTTATTTTTAAAAAACGCCATGGCCTGAGATGCATATGGTCGGGGGACCGTAATGCTGCTGACAATATTTTATTTAACACATCTTCGCATGGAGCCGGTTCTTGAAGTCTGGATACTGATCTTCTATTCAGCATCTGGAAAAGGGCTTCAGGATTTTGAAGGAAAGTCTTTGACATCACTGGATCTCTCAAAAAGAATATACACTATAAATCAAAAAGTAATTCTCATAGGTTACAATAATAAGCGCGAATGTGTTATGCCTTTTAAGTCGGTGTTTAGATGTTTTTAAACATCCTTTGGAAATAACGATACATGAAATCATCATCAAGAGAATTTAGAAAATTTTGATTAGTGAAAAGGACGCAATTCATGAATCTTAAAGAACAGTACGAGGCGGCTGCGAGGGCGGTTTGCCACATATATACTTTCCTCGATATGAGAATCGATAGTATCGAAAATGGTGTCTACCGATCTAAAATCCCACTTTCTGTGAACACAAAAAATCATGTGAATATTATGCATGCTGGCCCTATTTGGATGGCCGCGGAATACCTAGGAGGTCTGGTGGCGTTCCATAATTTGTCTGATTCGAAATATCAACCAGTGGTTGCGGGAGTTACTATTAAGTTTTTAAGACCGGCTACCTCAGATATCACAGCAGAAACAATTTTTTCTGACGAGGATGCGAAATTAATGCGAAAGTCACTTCTCACAGTGGGTCGCTTTGATTTTTCCATACACATCGTCTTAAGGGATAGTGTGGGCAAAATTGTAGCTGAAGCTGATGGTGATTACGTTGTTAAAGATTTCTCGAATCTAATGTAAGATAATACGCCACCCAATTAAAGTTTTTGTATGATTTTTTTAAGCTACTTTGCTCGTTCAGTATTTCTGATCTTTTGGCTGATCTTTTTTTTAAATTTCTTCATGCCTCTGGTAGGTCATTGGAGTTTGACTGTAACGTGTGCTGGACTTCTGTTGTCTACATTGCATTTTTCAGAGTTTGTTGTAGTTCAGAGGTCGCCTGAACCGATCCGTCGATCAACGATAATTGATGTAATGTCGGTTTTATTATTCGGTTCGAGTTACTGGTTGCCACTGCTGGAAAAGCGAGATCTTATCGAGAGCGCCATTGACAGTCTTCCAGAGGACTCAATAATTGATAAGAAATAGTATTTATAGGTGTTGGCACTTAACCTGCGGTCAGGACGATGCGTGAAGTTGTCTTGTTTACTGCCCCCAATTGTCATCTTTGTGATCTTGCTGAAGAGATATTGAGACCTCTTCTCGAGCGGCAGAATATAAAAATGACGAAGAGGGATGTCTCTTCTGATATTAGTTTGAAAAAACAGTATGGATTGCGAATCCCCGTTATTCTTGTGCATGGTGGTATTGAGAGAGATTGGCCATTCACGAAATTTCAGATTGAAAAGCTTTTGAATCATTTGTGAATTACAACTGATTTTTTGCTATGAATCTGTCTAAAGCATTCGCAAATGTCATGCGATCACGTTTCGATATGGGTGGCGGCCCTCCTGTATGAATGCCGGATCCCCGCATTGTTTCCATAAAATCCCGAATATTTAATCTTGATCTAATATTCTGTTGGTGATACAACTCCCCCCGAGGGTTGAGGGCGTGGCCGCCGGCTTCGATTATCTCCGCAGCTAAAGGTATGTCGGCGGTAATTACGAGATCGCCTTTGGAAACGTGATTCAATATATAGTTGTCGGCAACGTCAAAGCCTTTTGCTACTTGTACCATTTTGACTTTGTTATTTCGAGGGATGCTCAATGGTGTATTAGCGACAAAGATTACGGGTAACTGGGTTCGTTCCGCAACACGGTAGAGGATATCTCTCACCGGTTTAGGACAGGCATCGGCATCAACGTAAATTTCCATAAAAGTAAAACCACTAATCTGTGAATGTTACCTTTGCACTATTAAAGTCGTTTTATCATTATTGATCGCTTGAATCTGCACCCTTTGATAGTAAACTATAAATAGTTTCTGCGAAAAGAACAAAAATTACGCAGCTTTCTTGTTAGCGGAACCCGCCGGAGGGAAAAAAGATGCCGATCGTCACACTTCCTGACTCATCTACCAGAGTGTACAGTGATGGTGTTACGGTCTTTGAAGTTGCCCATGATATTGGACCAGGACTCGGGAAGGCCACTATCGCTGGGCTTGTTGATGGCGTAGAGGTCGATTCGGAATTTCGGATTCACAAAGATTCAACTCTTGAAATTATAACTGAACGCTCTGAGGCAGGTTTGGCGATAATCCGGCATTCGACGGCTCATCTCATGGCTATGGCGGTCAAACAATTGTTCCCGGATGCACAGGTTACTATTGGCCCGGTTATTGACAATGGTTTTTATTATGACTTTGCATATAAGCGTGCTTTTTTACCAGACGATTTAAATGCGATTGAGCAGCGCATGAAAGAGCTCGTGGAGCAAGATCACAAGATTTCTCGGGAACAGTGGTGTAGAAATGATGCAGAGGTTTTTTTTCTTGATATTGGTGAAGATTACAAGGCTGAGATAATCAAAAGCATCCCTGAAAATGAGGTAATTAGTTTATACAAACAGGGTTCGTTTGTAGATTTATGCCGAGGCCCCCATGTGCCCTCCACCGGGCGATTAACTGTCTTTAAATTGTTAAAAGTGGCCGGAGCCTATTGGCGTGGAGACCACGAGAATGAGATGTTACAAAGAATCTATGGAACCGCTTGGAACACAAAAAAAGAATTAAAGATGCATCTTACTAACTTAGGAGAGGCTGAAAAGAGGGACCACCGAAAAATTGCAAAAAAACTTGATTTATTTCACATGCAGGATGAAGCGCCCGGCTCCGTTTTTTGGCACCCACGGGGTTGGACGATATATCAAGTGATAGAGCAGTATATGCGCGCTAAGCAATTAGAGGAAGGATATCAGGAGATTAAGACGCCGCAATTGGTTGATCTTTCACTTTGGGAAAAATCGGGTCATGCCGATAAATTCGGAGAGGACATGTATGTACTGGAAACGGATGATAGGAATTATGTTGTTAAGCCGATGAATTGTCCTTGCCATGTCCAAGTATTTAATCAGGGATTAAAAAGTTACAGAGATTTACCATTAAGATTAGCAGAATTCGGATCATGCCACCGAAATGAACCGTCTGGATCCCTTCACGGAATCATGCGTGTGCGTTCGTTCACGCAAGACGATGCGCATATTTTCTGCACTGAGGAGCAAATTCAGTTTGAAGTGGCCAAATTTATCGATTTTTTGCATGGTGTTTATACTGATTTTGGGTTTAACGATATTCTTTACAGGCTCTCAACGCGGCCAGATAAACGTGTTGGATCAGATGAAACATGGGATCGTGCAGAAAAAGCATTAGCTGATGCGTTGAGTGCCAAGAATTTACGGTGGAAAACCCTTGCTGGTGAGGGAGCTTTTTATGGTCCAAAAATCGAATTCTCCTTAACAGATGCTATAGGCAGGATTTGGCAATTAGGTACAATCCAGGTAGATTTTTCAATGCCGCAACGTCTTGAAGCTCAATATGTTGCTGAGGACGGATCCAGACATGTGCCTGTTATGTTACACCGTGCCATACTCGGTTCATTTGAACGGTTTATTGGTATTTTAACAGAGCATTATGAAGGTGTGTTCCCACTCTGGTTGGCACCGGAACAGATTGTCGTTATGAATATTACTGGTTCTCAAAGCCGATATGTCAGTGAAATTACAAAATCATTGCGGAATAGGGGTTATAGAGTCATTTCGGACTTGAGAAACGAGAAGATCGGCTATAAAATCCGCCATCACTCAATGCGAAGGGTGCCCTACCTTGTCGTTGTAGGGGAAAAAGAAAAGGATTCTATGACGGTCTCCGTGCGCTCCCAGACTGGTTTAGATCATGGCATAATGGCGTTACAAGGATTATGCGAGATGTTGTCTGCGGAGGTAAACTCTCGGGGAATTCAAATTGGCTAGATGGAGTAATATATATTAAAAAAGAGAGTAAACGACTTCGCCTTAACGAAGCAATATTTGCTGAAGAAGTTAGATTAGTGGATTCAGACGGCAGTCAAGTTGGTATTGTATCGATTGAACACGCTTTGGAGGTCGCCCGAGACAAAACGCTGGATCTAGTCGAGATATCCCCAGATGCTGATCCTCCAGTTTGCAAAGTAATGGATTATGGAAAGCACGTTTTTGATATTAAGAAAAAAATTTCTTTACAACGAAAAAAACAAAAACAGACTCAAGTAAAAGAAATGAAGTTTCGTCCTGGGACAGATGAAGGAGATTATCAGATCAAACTACGTAGCGTCACTCGATTTCTTGAGAACGGGGATAAAGCGAAGGTAACGTTACGATTTCGCGGTCGTGAGATGGCGCATCAGGAACTTGGAATGGCCATGGTGAAGAGAATTGAAGAAGACCTGTCCAGTTTGGCTCAAGTCGAACAGTACCCTAAAATGGAGGGACGGCAGATGACAATGGTCTTGGCTCCGCGCGGGAAAAAGGGATAGAGGTCTTGATATCTTCAGGAATTCTTCGACGATTTGTTTTTAAATTGTTATATGAGGACACTCTGGAAATGGAGAAGAAATAATGCCAAAAGTTAAACCCCATAGTGGGGCTGCTAAGAGATTTAAAAAAAACGCAGGTGGCTATAAGCACAAGCGGCAGCATAAATCTCACATCCTCACTAAAATGACTACAAAGCGTAAGCGTCATTTGAGAGGGACAAGAATATTGGGAGCATCGGATTCTCCTCGTGTGGATCGCATGCTGCGTAACTCTTAAAAAATTAGTTATATGACAGGAGAAGATTATGCCCCGCGTCAAACGTGGTGTAGAAGCCAATCGTAGACATAAAAAAATCTTGAAACAGGCCAAGGGTTACTATGGAGCGCGCAGTCGAGTGTTCCGTGTTGCCGTTCAGGCTGTAACTAAAGCAGGACAGTATGCTTATCGGGATAGGCGGGTCAAAAAACGTATATTCAGGAGACTCTGGATAGCAAGGATAAATGCTCAATCCCGTAATGAGGGGTTGGCTTATAGCCGATTGATTAATGGTCTTAGCAAGGCGGGCATTCTCCTCGACCGACGTGTTTTGGCAGACTTGGCTGTTCATGACAAACTTGCTTTCGGTGCCATCGTGGACCGTGCCAAGACTGCGTTATTGTAGTTTTTGATATTTGCGGAGATCTAATAAATAGGTCAAGGTCGATTAAAGAACATTTAAATTTTCGGTGACGCTTCTTGTACATACCTCGGGGTAGCTTTCAGGACTTGGAATAGTAGTTATGAGCGATATAGCAAAACTCGAGCTAAAAGCGACAAAGGCTTTTAAGGAGTGTAATGACTTAGACAGCTTGGAGAGAAAACGAGTTGAATACCTTGGAAAGCGTGGGCTCGTCACTATCCTTTTAAAGTCGTTGTCGACTAGTAGTCCATCAGAGCGTCGGAAAAGGGGTGCATTGATTAATGTAGTTAAAAAGAGGCTTTTGGACTTAGTTAACACTCAAAAAGAAGTGCTCGAATATCGAACTATTGAATTGCAATTGCAATCTCAGGCGGTGGATGTCTCTCTACCGGGGCGCTCTGCTGACGTGGGTGGCAAGCATCCAGTCACCAAAACCATGGAGCGTATAGAAAAATTTTTTAGTACTTTGGGTTATTCTGTAGCGACAGGTCCGGAAATAGAGGACGACTATCATAATTTCGAGGCGTTAAATATTCCTTTGCATCATCCGGCTCGCGCAATGCATGACACTTTTTACGTTGACCAAAATAAGGTTTTACGCACACACACCTCACCGGTTCAGGTGCGAACTATGCGCAGTCAAAATCCTCCAATTAGAATAATTTGCCCCGGCAAGGTTTTTAGATGCGACTCAGACCTCACACATACGCCTATGTTTCATCAAGTTGAGGGACTGGTAGTCGATCAGTCGGTCAGCTTTGCGGACCTTAAAGGTGTTGTAAACCAGTTTTTACAGTCTTTCTTTGAGGCCGAGTTAAAAGTTCGGTTTCGACCCTCTTACTTCCCATTCACAGAACCATCTGCTGAGGTTGACATTCAGTGTTCGAGTTGCTCGAGTGCTGGTTGTCGTGTGTGTAGATACACCGGTTGGTTGGAGGTAATGGGCTGTGGAATGGTACATCCAAATGTATTTAAGCACTGCCATGTGAGTACAGATCTCTACACTGGATTTGCCTTTGGGATGGGCGTTGAAAGATTGGCGATGCTCCGTTATGGCGTGAATGACTTGAGGCTGTTTTTTGAGAATGAACTGCGTTTTTTGAAACAATTTTGAGCTGAGGTGGTCTGTGAAACTTAGTGAATCTTGGTTGAGAGACATGGTTGATCCGTCTTTAAGCACCCAAGAACTATCCAACCAGTTGACAATGGCAGGTCTGGAGGTAGATCAAGTGGCGCCTGTCAGTGATTTAAGTGCTGACGTGGTGGTTTCTGCGATAGTTAGAGTGGATCCTCATCCTGACTCAGACAAACTTCTTATTTGCCATGTTGATTACGGTGGAGCATTTCCGTTAGAGGTCGTATGCGGAGCCCCCAATGCAAGAGTTGGAATAAAGGTGCCTTTTGCACGGATTGGAACAATACTACCCAGCGGCATTAGTATAAGAGAAATAGAGATTAGAGGTATACAGTCTCATGGAATGCTTTGCGGACAACTAGAATTGCAGCTTGGAGAGGATGATGATGGTCTGTGGGAATTAGATCTGGATGCTCCCATAGGTACTTCTCTCAGGCAATATCTGAATCTTCAAGACAATATATTCGAAATGGATTTGACTCCTAACCGTGGCGATTGCCTGAGTATCGTGGGCATAGCTCGGGAGGTTGGTGTCCTTAATGAATTGTATCCTCGT
This sequence comes from Porticoccaceae bacterium, assembly GCA_002731695.1. Classification (GTDB taxonomy): domain Bacteria; phylum Pseudomonadota; class Gammaproteobacteria; order Pseudomonadales; family Porticoccaceae; genus TMED48. The sequence goes on along the minus strand of PCCK01000035.1, from coordinate 2,991 downwards.
CAAATTGATTATTCTCCGGTCAAACCAACAATCAAGGATGTGATTGACATAACGATTGATGCGTCTGAAGCTTGTGGGCGTTATGTTGGTAGAATCCTCCGAGGTATTAATGTTTCAGCCCCGACACCGCGCTGGATGTTGGAAAGACTCAGTAGCAGTGGTATACGATCGCGGGGTGCAGTAGTTGATATTACTAATTATGTAATGTTGGAACTTGGGCAACCCATGCATGCTTTCGATTTGAACAAGATTGAAAAGAGTATAATAGTGCGAATGGGTTGTAATGAAGAGTTAAAGCTACTGGATGATTCAAAATTCCGTGCGGACAAAGATACTTTGTTAATAGCAGATGCAGTAAAGCCACTGGCTTTGGCGGGAATTATGGGTGGTAAGGAGTCAGCCGTGAGTTCTGATACGAATGATATCCTTCTTGAAAGCGCTTGGTTCACTCCACTTACAGTTGCTGAGAAAGCTAGGTCTTCTAGTAAACAAACAGATTCTTCTCATCGATTTGAAAGGGGCGTAGATAGTTCTCTTCAGGAAGTCGCCTTAGAGAGAGCAACAACCTTCTTAATCGACATATGCGGTGGTTGCGTTGGGCCAATTGTCTGTAAAGAATCAAGTATTGCATTGCCCAAACCAAAAGTTATTTGCCTAAAAAACAAAAGATTGTCGCAGCAATTAGGCGTCACACTGCCATCAGGTGGTATTGATAAAATTCTATCACGTCTTGGACTCGAAAAATTGAGTCAAAGCGATGATGAGTCTCGCTGGCGCGTCCCATCGTGGCGATTTGATCTCTCTATTCAAGAGGATTTAATTGAAGAAGTCGGTCGTATTTTTGGTTACGAAAATATACCGACAAGGACTCCCTTAACTGCACTAGATATAAAACCGCACTCGGAAACAAATGGATCAATTCAATTTTTTAGCGAACAGTTGATTGCAAACGGGTTCCAAGAGGTAGTTACTTACAGCTTTGTAGACAGCGATTTGCAAGAGCTTCTGATGCCAAAATTGTCTAAAGTAAGTATAAGGAACCCAATATCGAGCGATAAAGAGGTAATGAGGGCCAGTTTGTGGCCGGGGTTACTACACACAGCATTTTATAATTTGAATCGGCAAAAAAGCCGGATACGCCTGTTTGAGAGCGGAGTTTGCTTTCACATAGACAATGATACTCTGCATGAAAATAGTTATCTTGCGGGGTTAGCCTGCGGCTTAGCTCGGACACCTGATTGGCTGTCTAGTAAGCGAGCGATAGACTTTTTTGATCTAAAGGGAATTGTTGAATCATTATTAGCTCGGACTGGGAAAGCAAAAAACTACCAATTTGTTTCGGGTAACCATGATGCTCTCCATCCAGGGCGCAATGCAAAGATTTTAATTGATGGAAAACAGTGTGGTTGGATGGGCCAGTTTCACCCCCGAATTCAAAGAAAGCTCGGTCAGGACTGCGAATTTTATCTTTTCGAAATAAATTTAAAAGATCTTTTACAACTTGAATTACCTGTGAGCCGCGAGTTTAGTCGTTATCCGGAAGTACGCCGAGACTTATCATTTTTGGTGGGTTCGACGGTGCCGGCCTCAGAAATTGTTGATTGTGCGAGAGAGGCGGCTGGAGAGCAATTGATATCCTGCGAGATTTTTGATGTCTATAAAGATTCTGATAACCCAGCGAGCTCAGTGAGTATCGCTTTGTCTTTGAGCTTTCAGCACTTAGAACGTACTCTCTTTGATGCTGAGGTTGATATGACTGTCGAGTCTGTGGTGGCAGCAGTTGAGAAGAAATTCTCTGCCAAACTGCGCGGCGGATCATGAATTTAAGAGTAATTACTTAAATTATATTTGGAATTTTTTAGAGACTCAGTCATCCATATCAATTGTTATAAATTCTATTATGGCTCAGTCGTTTATAAAAATAGTAGATTGCGCTTGACGTTTTATTTTAGTTCGCGCACTCTATGAAAGCTGTTAAATGTGTTTCCTAAAAGCTCTGACTTCGTGGATGCGTGTAAAGTTTATTCTTGTTAACAATTTACTAGAGCCGAAAAAAATAATAGAAAGGTGGATTTAACCCGATGAGTGCTTTGACTAAAGCTGATATGGCGGAAATGCTCTTTGATGAACTTGGACTTAATAAGAGAGAAGCTAAGGAGATTGTTGAAAAGTTCTATAGTGAGATAGGGATTGCGCTCGAAAATAATGACAATGTCAAATTGTCCGGGTTTGGAAATTTCGAGCTTAGAGACAAGAGTAGCAGACCCGGGCGAAATCCCAAGACTGGTGAAGAAATTCCCATTGCGGCGCGACGTGTAGTTACATTTAAGCCAGGTCAAAAACTCAAGTCTCGGGTGGAGTATTATGCTGGAGCCGAGTAACAACGACACACTTCCGGTGATTCCGGGAAAACGCTATTTTACGATAGGAGAAGTAAGCGAGCTTTGCGGGGTAAAACCGCATGTATTGCGTTACTGGGAGCAAGAATTCCCGGGATTGAATCCGGTAAAACGTCGCGGTAACCGTCGCTACTATAAGCGCCAAGATGTTGTTCTAATTCGTCAAATTCGTTCATTACTATATGAGCAAGGATTCACAATAGGCGGAGCGCGGCAGCGGCTTGACGGAGACACTACTAGGCACGAAATGACCCCATACAAACAACTGGTTAATCAAACGATAGGTGAACTAGAAGACCTTTTAAAAGAGATGAAACCTAACGGGTGATATGTAGGTAAATTGAGTGACGTTTAATAATTAGCCTTTATAGACTGGAAGAGTCTTCATTTTTCTTGATCAGCATAACTTTCGGGGCGTAGCGCAGCCTGGTAGCGCACCACACTGGGGGTGTGGTGGTCGCAGGTTCAAATCCTGCCGTCCCGACCAATTTTCTTTCCCAATATATCCCTCTGTATTTAATTTTAAGTATAACCTACCGTTTCTTATGGATTTATTTCTGAGTTACTCTTACAAACCTTTTTTATTAGTAAA
>PCCK01000034.1 GCA_002731695.1 Porticoccaceae bacterium | reverse complement strand
TAGTTAACTATTTTGTTTGTAAATCTTTTTCAGAGACTGTGATATTTCTTGTTCCATATTGTGTACAACTTTTATAGTATATTTACATTCGTGTCCATAATCCCACCAAAGCTGTTTCCTAAAGTTATCCATATAATATTCGATTTGATTATTATATAGTATAATATTGTACTGGGGTGTATGACGGCCGGTATAGATAAATGCCAATACATTAGTGACTCCAGTAGTTAAGTTTGTGTATTTAAACAGCATATATTCGTCACAATAGATTTGATGATTAGTGGAAGTCCACAAATTAGCCAAAGTAGTTAAAGGTGATACGAGGTGATTTGTAAACAGTTGTTGTTCCTGAGTGACAGGTGCATTACTAAAAATGTTAAATTTTTGGTAGGTTTGGCGATATAGATAGCTACCTGAATGTTGTAGATAATTACTAGTATACTTAGTCTGGTCAACGATCTTATCTACTCGCATCTTTAGCTTCTTTTTATCCTTCTCTTTCTTTCGCGCCCTCTCATCACGCTTTCTCAGCCAACGTTGCTTCTGCTTCCACAGCTGCGATGCACTAAGCTGAGAATGGCTCTCATCAGACTTCTTTTCTGGGTTAGATATTGAAAGTAGGGTTTCAGCGGCCTTGATATCTGTTTCTTGAGGAAGAGGTGTTTCGACAGCCTTTTTAAAAACCTCTTTTCCCTTTTCCTTTTCAGTTAGAGGTTTACGCTTTTTGGGTGGAAGATTAAAGGTTACTTTTTTCTGACGTGGTTTTTCTTTTTCAGTGATGACCAGTTGGGGTCCATCTGATTCTACTGGATCCGAATCTACGCGATCGTGATAAAAGTGAAATGTAACACCATCGAACATTAGTGCACCATAAAGCATTAGATTCTTTTTTTGACCCCATTCTGGATAGAATGTTTTATCTTCTCCACATTCCTTTCCTTCAGGGGTAAAGTATGATTCACTAATTGTAATTTCGTCCAGCACGAATAGGTTTTTATCTTTAAATTGTTCGAATTTGTATGTGCCTGATACTTCTTCTTTGTAATAATTAACTGCCTTATTAAGGTAGTAGATTATACTACCACCGTGCGATTCAATAAGATTGTTCAGCTCAGTTGTAGATGCAAATTCCAAGGGACATACGAGTGTATGATCCTCAGTAATTTGAAATGGTCTTTGGTAAAGTCTTCGAGCCACTTGTTTACTTCTAAAATTAAATATAAGTGCGTGCTTAGTGATAGTTGTATCAGGCTCTTTGGTTTCCTCTATTCCTGAATGGGTAGTATTCTCACTAAATTGCGATGGATCGTAAAGAAGAGTACCTTCTCCCGTGAGGAGGTTAATTTCCCAAAGTCGGCCTTGTCCATCATATTCTTCATAGTATTCCTGGCCATCTACATCTTGACTATCGAATGACGAAACATCATCATCACTATTAACTTGTTTAGACTCGGTAGTCTTTTTATTTTGAAAACTTTCCTCAGAAAATCGCTGAGGAGCTTTGCGAGTGCGTGTAGAACGTCTGGTAGGTTGTGACATATTGACGAGTAAGATAAAAAAAAAGAGAAAAAATATTTTTGCATCAAATTTAAGGCAAAAAAAAGGTACTTTGGCAGTAGCCTTTTTTTGGTTTTTGTGTTTTTTGATTTTTATTCTTTTTTTGTGTTTTTTGATTTTTTTATTCTTTTTTTGATTTTTTGTCTTTTTTTTGATTTTTTTGTGTTTTTTTGATTTTTATTGGTTTTATATATAGGTGAATTATAGGATTATTATAAATCCTTTTAATAAATGCGACTCGACGACTAGTGGGCGGCGATCAGCGTATTGTCGTCAATGTTCAGAGTACCGGCGATCTCGTGGCTCTCTGTGTCGTAGAGAGTACCATCAGAGCCGAGGTAGTAGACACTTCCATCCGCGAGCGTGTGCTCCTCAACGGATTCGCCATCCTCCTCTTCCTCCCCCTCTTCGAGTTGGTTTTCTCCAGATACTCCTTCAATAGAGGTAGTATTGACGACTGTTTCATCCGAAAGACCAGAGATCATATTGTCCAGAGATTCCTCAACTGGAGCGACTTTCTCTTCAGTGGCAGCGAGTCCCTGTGCGAGAATCTGTCCAACCTCATCATTTCCAAGACCAGCCGGGATAGGCACGTCGGTATTGATGGTTTCATTGGATTCCTCGACTACAGCGGCAGAATCAATGGTAGCCAAAGACTGTGCGAGTTCCTGCTGGGCCTTCGCCTTGTCCTCAGTCTCCATTGCAACATAAGGAGCACGAGCTGCCTCGTCCATCGTCTTCCAGACAGCACCTAGTGCCTTAGTGACATCGGCCACTCCGACCTTTTCACCCTCAGCGGCAGCTGCGATGAGCTCAGCCTTTTTAGCAGCTCGCGTCTCGCCGAGGAACCAGAAGAATGCGTTCTTAGCGCGGCGTGCCTTAGGCTTCTTAGTCTTAGACTTCTTGGCACCACGAGGCTTACGTGGTCCCTTAACCTTCTTTTTAGCCTCACCGGAGAATGGATGGAATGTTGCACCACCCGCCAGAGCCTGTGTGACCTTTTCGGCACATTCCGGGTCCTTCCACTGGACAGTAACGAAGCCACCGCTCATAATAGGCTTTGGCTGGTCGATGCGGCCCCAAAAGAGCCCCAAGTGCTTACCTGTATCGCTAAACTGGAGAGGCGTAGTGGTAACAAGAGACATCTTATGACAGCGACTACAGTAGTCGCCACATCCGGGTTTCTTGGAGAAGGTACACTGGGTACCACATCCACCGCCCCAGACGCGCGCCATACAGCGGCTCTCTGCTGGAACCACCTTCTTAGTACGAGTACGTGCTGGAACAGCCGGGATATTGATGGTAGACATCATCTCCTTAACCTGGGCCAGCGCGGCGGCCTGGCCCTCGCCGTTCAGTGTACCTTCCGCGGCCATCTTGGCGACGAAGCTATTCATCTGGTTCTGAAGGAGAAGAGCCATTGGATCGGCTGCCTTCTTCACAGGTGCTGCGGCGACGGCTGCTGGTGCGATGCTTTCCGTTGGAGTAAAGGTAAGAGTATTAGCCTCCTTAGTAGGGGCGGCCTTGATCTTGAACTTGGTCGGTGCAATAGTAACGGTGGACATAGTTAAATAGTTGTGTATAGAATGCGTGAGTTGTGTTTGATAGAGTTAATCTAGCTTGAAGGGATGAAATAAGTTAGTAATTAGTTAGCCCAATCAAATTTTTTTTTACCCCTTTATATAAAATCCTATTGGTATAATTTATAAAGGGGTAAAGATAAGTTTTTTTTAAAACTAATATAATGCAATAGACCTTTAATCGTCCTTCTCCGGCTGTTTCTCTTCCAATAGTCCAGAGCGTTCTGATTCATCGGCATACTTCTCGACCCACTGCGCGGCATCGAATGGGCCTTCTTCTTCCTCGTCACTCTCCTCACCAATAGGTGTATCACTGAATTCGATATCGTCCTCGTCTAATAGAATTGACATTCCACTGGGAAGATCGCGGAAGTTTGTACCATAGGGCAAATCCTTCGCGTCGATCTGAGTGACATTGAGCTTTTTGAGTGCAATAATAGCCGCACAACGGTGCTTCGCCCTGAGGCAGCGCCACCAGCACTGGATAACAGTCGCCTTGTTATCCAATCCGGTCATAAAGGTAGCCGCCTGTTCGCTGAGATGGGCGTATTTGTCCTCCTCCTCTTCTTCAATGAGCTCTAGCTCGTCGTCGCTATCGTCATCAATCAGACTGAGCTCGCTTTCATCGGAGCCATAGAACAGTTCATCGTCACTGTCTTCTTCTGAGAGGATACAGTCATCGTCACTGAATGTGACTAGTCCGCTTTTTTTGGTCCCGAATTGCACTGGATTCAACGGCTCTTTTGGCGGTTTGATGAGATCATATCCCATATAGCCATAGGGGCTGTTGACGGCGATGGGTTCGGTCCAGACCGTACCTTTTTCGCGGTGGTACTCAGCGATGATGTTGGACCAGTCGGCGAAATATTTGGGTTCCTTGTTGTTGGCTTTTGCCCACTCGTAGAAGGGGCGACCTGCCTCTACTATTTCAGTGAGNCGGGCNGCACGGTCTAGGTCGGAAAAGCACACAGTGCCTCTGCTATGGATACGGCGGGAAGCGAACATCGGTTGTATGTGGTAGTAAAGCTGTTGACGGTTGTNGTGTATGTAAACAGCGGTGAGAGATGATACTAACAATTAGTTTAGGGAATGGATCAAATTTTTTTCCCAACAAATCTATAAGAGGCTATAAAAAAATTTGATCTACCCAACTATTTATCCGTTGAACTTTTAAGGAAAACAAAAGAAAACGTACAAAACTACCTACAACTGAACATACAACGATCTAAGATGACACATTGCGATTTTGTAAAGTCTATGACCTGTGCTGAAATGAGAAGCATTTTAAGGTATATTGAGCTGCCAGTATCAGGTAAAAAATCAGTGCTACAGGATAGGCTCCAAAAGGTGTATTCATCCGTTCAGGAAGGATTGTGTAGAAATAAGAACGGGAGTAAATTTATACTATGGAGTTATCAGTCCGCTCTGATAAGCATATATGGTGGGAGCGGATCGCGCGGTATGATTAGGCGTGATAGGAAGATTATGTCTGAGGAAGAGGCATTAGATATTATGGTGGACAGAGCTCTCGATCTGGAAAAAGAAAAGGAAGAAAACGATTTTACCATTGAGGAGCTTAATGAAAAGTGTGACTCACTTAAGGTTTCGGCGCAGGGTGCTCTAAGGCATTGGGCAGAGGAGAAGAAGAAGCGATGTAATCTGGAAGATTTACTAGCACAGGCCAATGCTAAATTAGCGAAGGCTGAGGCTAAATTGAAGTCTAGAAATGGCATTAATGGGAAGCACATCGTGACTGTGGATGAAAAAGACGAGAATACCATTGTATTTAAGTTCGACCCAACTAAGGCAATCGTCCACCGCCGTGTTCTATAGGACTATCTATGATAACAAGTATATATTTATAAAAAAAAATAGAGTTACCCTTTTATGGAATAAAAGTACGCCGGTAAATCTATAAGGGGCTAAACCTATATTTTTTTTTACATTTTGGATTTATCTCTTTTCTCTTGACTCTCTCAATATTTTCAAGCGCGCTATATCTTTTTTCGTTTTACGCTTATGGCAGTCCGTGCATAATGTTTGTAGATTGGTCATCCCGTGTACCTTTTTCTTAAACACTCGCTTTGATAGTTTTTCACCAGTTCGTTTGTGATTCTCACAACATTCTTCGATCCACACGCTTTTCGGTTTGATATGATCAATTTCAGGGTTTTTTAGGTTAGTACGTCCGCAACTCTTACACTTATTTTTATCGCGTCTTATTACTGCTTCTTTTGTCGTCTGGGGAATGCTCTTAGCCCATTGTTCATAGTCCGCACGTGGCTGAATCTGGTCTATAAGTCGAACAGGTTTATTACGGATTCGTAACGAACGCCTCTTTACCGGTTCCAACGTTTGTGTAGAATCATTTTCTTCCTCCTCTTCTTCTACAGGATCATATCTATATGAACAAATAATTAAATCGTATTCTTTGACCAAGGTAACTGATGCAAAGTCAGCAACATACATCCAAAATGCATCCGTATCCAATACTAAAGATGATACAACCAAGTCGATTTTTACTGACATATTTTGCTTCTTTCCATTTTTAAATTCTTGTAAACATTTTTTTAGCCACATTTCTTCCCAATACCGATATATTGCAGGTACAAATGTATGTCCCGAACCCACCCAAGAGTCTTCTTCACCCCACGCAGCATCGGAAACAGGGTCGTAACAATTGTACCAACCATAATCATCATATATATCTTCGGGTATTCTCACCGGTTGAGCGCCATCACCAGGGGCAAAAAGCCGGAAAGAATCGACAGAAACGCAATATTTATAATTTGTTCGGTCAGAAAAGGAGTTATTTATTATTTTATGATTATGATTTGCCGGGAAGCTTTTCTCTCTTTGCACACGATAAGTTCTCCTAAATTGTATTTTAGACGATCGCAGGCGTTTCTGTACACTGTCATTTGGCCACCGCGAAAGAGCCAGGCGGTTCCTCTCATCATCGTCAAGTAACGAGTCTAACCAATTTTGATACATAGTCTCCGCGGCGGCCTCAACAGAGTCATTTCTAAGCATATATTCGTAACGAAGGCGTGTGTCGGTAGGTGTAGCGTTGCGAGAAGTAAAATAAGTTATTTCGTATTCGCCAGCATCCAATCTATGACATTTTCCGTCATAAAATTTTGATATAGGTCCTTTTACTCTAGATACCAGGATGGTAGAATACTTACACTCCTTCCCCAGATTTAGGAGAGCTTTAAAAAGTGGTTGATATTTTCGGTTTGTAGCACAATTTTTCAGCTTTTCTTCTTTGGGTAAGGAATCGTTATTCCATTTTTCGATGCGACCAAAGTATATACGACTTGTACATAAATCTTCTTCCCAAGCACAATTAGGTAGTTCGTTCAATAATCTTACTGTTCTCCTCAAGAAGTTTCTTTTTTCTTTTTTTTTTATTTCTACTATCCTGACATCCGTCACTACTCCTCTGCTTATGGACGGTACACCCTTATATGGATAGAAACAGAAAGGGTCCTGAAGGGTGTAGTTCATCTTCAGTTTCGATTTTTTTTCTCTCTCCAGCTCGCAAGCACTTCGTTTTGCGGGGAAAGGTCCAATTAGTTTTGACATTTGAGATTTTGAGTGTTATTGTTTTGTATATTAAACAGAATCTGAAACTTATCTTAAAAACTCAACGGATAAAAAGTTAAGGTAATCAAATTTTTTAACCCTTTTATAGAAAATCTAACCAAAAAAAAAGGCTTTCTCCTCCCAATAATTTTAAAGTTAATTCCAAGAGTTAAATAGCCTATTCATATAAGTTTTGTCGTATCCGCTCGTAACTGTTCGCAATAGTTCAACCACCCTATAGGTCTTAGTCTGATCGGTTTCGTAAGTCATTTTGATGCGCGGATGGCGTTCTAGCCAGTCTATTAGTTTTTTGTTTTCTTTTTTACTAGTTTGAAATTCCTGAAGGTGCTTGAGACCAGTAAATAGTTTGGCTTTACAAGTAGGCCCACAAGTACAGGTTTCAGGATCGATAACGGCGAACATTGAATTGCAATAGTGACAACATTGCCAATTGGCAGTAATTACCGAACGGTTTAGTGTGGAAGACATAGTCCAATTATGTTGATATTATGGTAGAAAAAAATAATAGATCAAAATTAAAAAAACTATATTTTTTGGTTTTTTTTAATTTTTATTGGTTTTTGAAATTTTTTTATTTTTATTTGTTTTTGTGGCCTAAGCCTTTTTTAGTTTTTATTTTTCAAAATGTATGTACAATAGGAGTATAGCCTAGTTTTCGGCAGCGTCATCGCTCTCCAACAGCCGTCTCCTGACGCGTGGATCAACACCAGATGGCCTTTTTGACCAACGATTCCACCAGCGCTGAATCCGGATGGTAGCTGGTTCACGTAGGATGGCAATGCGGAATTCCTCCATTTCTGCCTCGAACTGGCGCTTTTTCAGCCATTTGCGAAAGGTAGTCTGGATCGTCTTCGCTGCCTTACCATACACAGCCATAGTCTGGAGGAAACATCCTGGTGTAGAGGAATAGGCCATTCTCTGTAGGGAGCGGACCGTGGGCGAATTCGCCATCTTGTCAACCCATAGCCGGTGTGCACCTTCCCGAGGGCGGAGTGCAATATCACATCCTCCACCGGGAAGGATCTGGAGTTTTCCGCGAGGTACTGTCTTGAGCACTGCCGTTTTACCCACCTCGAGGTCTCCCCATTGAAGCACTTCGGTTTTGGTAAGGTTTCCAGCGAGAGCGTCTTTCCAGCGGCGAAAGAAGTCCACGATGAGAGGTGCGGTTCGG
>PCCK01000033.1 GCA_002731695.1 Porticoccaceae bacterium | reverse complement strand
CACGTATGCAATTAAATCCATCTGAAATTAGCGAAATTATTAAGTCACGAATCGAAAACCTAGATATAACATCTGAGGCAAAGAACGAGGGTACGATTGTCTCTGTATCTGACGGCATCATCCGAATTCATGGGTTGGCGGATGTGATGTATGGAGAGATGCTCGAATTTGATGGTGGCGTTTACGGTATGGCTTTAAATCTAGAGCGTGATTCGGTGGGCGCCGTGGTTCTGGGAGATTATCAACTGCTAGCGGAGGGGCAGAGAGTTCGATGCACCGGAAGAGTATTAGAGGTTCCTATTGGACCGGAATTAGAGGGTCGAGTGGTTGATGCGCTGGGGGAGCCTATTGACGGTAAAGGGCCGATTAATGCGTCTTTGTTCGATGCATTGGAAAAGGTAGCCCCGGGCGTTATTGAGCGCCAATCTGTTGATCAACCAGTTCAGATTGGGTTGAAAGCTATTGACTCAATGGTTCCAATTGGAAGAGGTCAGAGAGAACTAATCATTGGTGACCGGCAGATAGGGAAAACAGCGATTGCAGTCGACGCAATTATAAATCAGAAAAATTCAGGGATTAAATGTGTCTATGTGGCAGTAGGTCAGAAAGCTTCTTCAGTGGCTGCAGTTGTGCGAAAGCTCGAAGAACATGGTGCGATGGATCACACGATTGTCGTTGCGGCAACGGCTTCTGATCCGGCAGCAATGCAATACTTGGCCCCATTTGCGGGTTGCACTATGGGTGAATTCTATCGCGATCGCGGACAGGATGCTCTTATAATATACGATGATTTGACAAAGCAAGCGATCGCTTACAGGCAAATTTCATTGCTACTTAAGCGACCGCCTGGAAGAGAAGCTTATCCAGGAGATGTTTTCTATCTGCATTCTAGACTCCTTGAAAGAGCGGCGAGAGTGAATGCGGCCTATGTGGAGAAATTTACCGCTGGGGGTGTAGAGGGTAAGACTGGGTCTCTCACGGCATTGCCGGTGATTGAAACACAAGCAGGTGATGTTTCAGCGTTTGTGCCGACAAATGTAATTTCAATCACGGATGGGCAAATATTTTTGGAAGCAGATATGTTTAATGCTGGTGTAAGGCCCGCCATGAATGCGGGAATATCTGTGTCGCGTGTTGGAGGTGCAGCACAAACTAAAATTATAAAGAAACTATCTGGAGGTATTCGCACTGCTTTGGCCCAATATCGGGAGCTAGCGGCCTTTTCGCAGTTTGCATCGGACCTTGATGAGGCAACTAAAGCCCAGTTGGATCATGGTGAACGCGTTACTGAGCTTATGAAGCAGAAGCAATATTCGCCTCAAACTGTGGCTGAAATGGGGATTTTAGTATTTGCTGCGGACAATGGATACTTGAGGGATGTTGAAGTGAGCAAAATTGGAGATTTTGAGTTGGCGTTATTGTCATTTATGAAATCCGAGCATTCCGAAACGATGAACCAGATTAACAAGACAGGGGATTATAATAGCGCCATTGAAGAGGCTTTCAAGTTGGCTCTGGATAGATTTGTTAAAACTCAAACTTGGTAAATCAAGAATATTTCGGATACAGAAATGGCTGTCGGGAAAGAAGTAAAAACTAAAATAGCAAGCATCGGAAGTACTCAGAAAATAACTAGTGCGATGGAAATGGTCGCTGCCAGCAAAATGCGTCGAGCTCAAGAGCGCATGTCAATAGGAAAACCCTATGCCAGACGTATACGTCATGTAGTAGGGCATATTGCCAGAGCTGCATCAGAGTATAACCACCCGTATTTCTCGAAGCGCGAGATCAAAAGAGTTACGTTTATACTTGTATCCACAGATAGAGGTCTCTGTGGAGGGTTGAATATTAATTTATTTAAGTTGGCTCTGCGTGAGATGCATGCGTGGGCCAATAAAAAGGTAGAAGTGGATATTTGTGTCATTGGAAACAAGGCGGCGAACTTTTTCTCCAGCGTTGGAGGGAACGTAGTTGCAAGTGTAACTGATATGGGTGATGAACCTCAATTGAGTGATTTAATTGGGGGTGTAAAAGTTATTCTCGATTCTTATGACGTTGGTAGAACTGATAACGTATTTTTGGTAGGCAATGAATTTGTAAATACCATGACTCAGGCGGCTCGATTAGACCAATTATTGCCGCTAGAACCCAGTGATGAAAAAGCATTAACACATCACTGGGACTACCTTTATGAGCCTGACGCGGTGGATCTACTGGACGGCTTGTTAGTGAGATATATCGAAGCTCAAGTTTATCAAGCGGTAGTAGAAAATAAGGCCTGTGAACAGGCAGCGCGAATGTTGGCAATGAAAAATGCTACGGAAAATGCAGGTGAGTTAATAGATGAATTACAGCTTTTATACAACAAAGCGCGACAAGCAGCCATCACACAAGAGCTGTCGGAGATTGTGGGCGGAGCAGCCGCAGTTTAAAAACGTTGATTTATAAGGAATTGATCATGAGTAGCGGAAAAATTGTGCAAATCATTGGTGCTGTAATTGACGTTGAGTTTCAGCGAGATGAAGTGCCCGGTGTTTATGATGCATTGGTGGTCTCCGAAAAGGGGCTTACGCTGGAGGTTCAGCAACAACTTGGAGATGGTGTTGTTAGAACCATCGCGATGGGTTCTTCAGAGGGTATTAGTAGGGGACTTTTGGTTGAAAATACCAATGCCCCAATTTCGGTACCCGTTGGCACTAAAACTCTCGGTCGAATTATGGATGTTTTGGGTAATCCCATAGATGAAAAGGGTCCAATCGGAGCGGTCGAAAGTATGGCAATACATCGGAAGCCTCCAGCATATGATCAGTTGGCTGCGTCTGATGAACTGTTAGAAACTGGTATAAAGGTTATTGATTTGGTATGTCCTTTTGCGAAGGGAGGTAAGGTCGGTTTGTTTGGCGGTGCCGGAGTGGGAAAGACCGTAAATATGATGGAGTTAATCAATAATATAGCGACTGAACATTCAGGGCTTTCGGTTTTTGCGGGAGTTGGTGAGCGCACTCGAGAGGGAAACGATTTTTATTACGAGATGCAAGAGTCTGGCGTGGTAAACATAGAGGACCCAGAGGAATCCAAAGTGGCAATGGTGTACGGTCAGATGAATGAGCCCCCAGGAAATAGGTTACGTGTGGCATTGACTGGTCTGACTATGGCAGAAAAATTTCGTGACGAGGGTAAGGATGTGCTCTTGTTCGTAGATAATATTTATCGTTATACACTGGCAGGCACCGAGGTATCTGCGCTGTTGGGCAGGATGCCCTCCGCGGTCGGTTATCAACCTACTCTCGCTGAGGAGATGGGGGTGTTACAAGAACGTATTACTTCAACAAAAGTTGGATCCATAACGTCAGTTCAAGCAGTGTATGTGCCGGCTGANGATCTCACCGACCCATCACCAGCAACAACTTTTGCCCATCTTGACTCAACGGTNGTTTTGAGCAGAGACATTGCTTCAAAGGGCATTTACCCAGCAGTNGATCCTTTAGATTCAACTTCTCGNCAATTAGATCCGCTAATAATTGGACAGGCTCACTATGAAGCTGCTCGGGGAGTTCAATCTGTTTTGCAAAGGTACAAAGAGCTTAAAGATATTATTGCTATTTTAGGTATGGATGAGTTGTCTGAGGAGGATAAATTATCAGTCGCTCGCGCCAGAAAAATTGAACGATTTTTATCCCAACCATTTAGTGTTGCAGAGGTTTTTACAGGGTCGCCCGGAAAGTATGTTTCACTTAAAGATACTATTGCGGGATTTCAGGGGATTTTAGATGGTGAATATGATCACCTTCCTGAGCAAGCATTTTATATGGTGGGGACTATATCTGAGGCGTTAGAAAAAGCCAAAAGTATTTAGTTAAGAAAACAATTGAGGTAAGAAAGATGTTGTCTTTGGTTCAATGCGATATTGTGAGTGCAGACAAGGCATTGTTCTCTGGAGCTGTAAGTATGGTTATTGCGACAGGCAGCCTCGGAGAAATGGGTATTACGCCGGGACATACACCACTGCTTAGTGATCTTAACCCGGGTCCAGTCAGGTTAGTCATGAATGATGGAGGAGAAGAAATTTACTATCTGTCTGGTGGATATATTGAAGTGCAACCGACGAGTATTTCAATTTTAGCTGATACTGCAGTGCGGGCAGCAGACATAGATGAAGCTTCTGCCGCTGCGGCTGTAAAATCCGCAGAACAGCAAATTATAAATCAGTCCAGCGACCTAGATTTTAGTAAAGCCGCTGCAATGTTGGCAGAGGCGACGGCTCAGTTGCGAACCGTAAAAGCACTACGAAAAAAGCTAGGTAACTAGAGCTAGGCTTTTGGTATCAAAATAAAACAGTTGGCGCGAAGTTGCCTTTGGAAAAACGTTTTAGCACTCATTTTAAGGTTTTATTTAGATATAAGATGTTGCAAGGGACTCCTTACATTTTTTCTTAAAGACCTTTAAGATGATCTATCAAAAATGGTTGTACGGCGTGCACATGAATAAAATTGATGTGATTATTCTGGCCGCGGGGAAAGGGACTAGGATGAATTCTTCACTCCCCAAGGTCCTTCATAAGCTCGCGGGACGCACTCTGCTTCATCATGTCATCTCCGCAGTAAACTGCGTGTCAAATTGTCGCATTATTGTAATTACCGGATACAAAGCCGAAGCTGTGGAGAAACTCCATGCTCAAAACAATTGCATTTTTGTTCGGCAATCTGAACAACTGGGAACAGCCCATGCTGTAAAAATGGCATTACCACATATACGTGACTTATCTGATGTCCTAATTTTATATGGCGATGTCCCATTAGTGAGTACAAGTACAATTAGAAAAATGATAGGGGCGGTCAAGGACGGCCAAATAGGGCTTTTGACTGTGGAAAAAGATAATCCGTTCGGTTACGGGAGAATCGTTAGTAATGAGCAGGGGTGTATCGAATCAATCGTTGAGCATAATGACGCTACTTCGGATCAGTTGAAGATAACTGAGGTTAATACCGGGGTTATGGCGATGAATGTGTCTCAGTTAAAGAAATGGATCCCCAAAATTAGAGACGACAACAGAAATAATGAATATTATCTCACCGATATTATCGAAATAGCGCGACTTAATAGTTGCGCCATAAGACGCATCCAGCCCAATTCTGTAATAGAGGTCGAAGGCGTGAATAACAGAGAGCAACTAAGTCGATTAGAGCGCTCGTATCAAAAGCGTTTGGCGTATGAATTTATGTCGTCTGGTAACTCACTAGCAGATCCTAGTCGATTCGATCAGAGGGGCAAGCTGAAGACAGGCATTGATAATCATATCGACGTAAATTGTATTTTTGAAGGAGAAGTACAACTCGGTAACAATATTACGATAGGACCCAATTGTTACATAACAAACAGCATAATTGATGACTATGCTGAGATTAAGGCTAACTCCTATGTCGAATCATCTCAGATTAAAAGTGGCGCCACGGTGGGGCCTTTTGCTCGATTGAGACCTGGTACTTTAATCGGAGAGGGCTCCAAGGTTGGTAACTTTGTTGAGATTAAGAAAACAACTCTCGGAAATGGAAGTAAGGTAAATCATCTCACTTATTTGGGAGATACCAAGATTGGTTCTGATGCAAATATTGGTGCTGGAACGATCACATGTAATTATGATGGTAGTAAAAAGCATGAGACGACCATTGGTGAAAACGTTTTTGTTGGATCAAATACAACGCTAGTTGCACCGATTACTCTTTCCAATGATTCTTTCGTTGCGGCTGGTTCCACGGTCACTAATTCGGTGTCTGAAGGCCAGTTGGCGGTCGGGCGAGCAAAACAGCGTAATGTGACTGGATGGAAGCCACCAGCAAAGTAACTTAAGGAGCTTTGAATTCATGTGTGGAATTATTGGTGTGGTGGCGCAGCGTAATTCTTACGGAATCCTTATTGAAGGATTGAGACGTCTCGAGTATCGCGGATATGATTCAGCAGGCGTTGCTTTAGTTGATGAAGTTCAGCGACTTCATGTTCGTAAGACTCAGGGCAAAGTGCGGGAGTTAGACGCGCTGTGTGCTAACGACTTGATCGAGGGTCAGGTCGGCATAGCTCACACTCGCTGGGCGACACATGGTGTGCCGAATACGCTCAATTCTCATCCGCATATTTCTGGCGGTATTGCGGTCGTACATAATGGTATAGTTGAAAATCATCAAGTTTTGCGAAATGAACTAATTGCTTTGGGATATACCTTCACTTCAGATACTGATAGCGAAGTGATTGCACATTTAATTCATAAGTACAGCAAAATAAATGACAGTTTGCTAAAGGCGGTTCAAGAAGCTGTTAAAAATATTAAGGGTGCATATGCGCTTGGTGTTGTTTCTAAGATACATCCATTATCTTTGATAGGTGTGCGTTCTGGAAGCCCTCTGATTGTTGGAATAGGTGTCGGAGAGCACTATATTGCGTCTGATCAGCTTGCACTGCGCCAGGTGACTGATAGCTTTGTATTTTTAGAGGAGGGCGATTCTGTAGAGTGTCAAATAGATAGTATCAAGATTTTTGATTCCACCGGCAATATCGCGGAACGTCACTTAGAGCAGATCGGAGATAAGGATTTAGTGGCGTCTAAAGGAGACTTCCGTCACTTTATGCAAAAAGAAATTTTTGAACAGTCTGATGTCTTAGGTATCAGTTTGCAGGGCCGGCTAGGAGAAGTTGAGGTCAATAGTTCTATTTTTGGTTATGGAGCCGAAGATTTGTTCAAGCGTATTGCATTTGTTCAAATCGTAGCGTGTGGTACAAGCTTTCACTCTGGTTTAGTTGCGAAGCATTGGATCGAGAAATATTGTGCTATACCTTGTTCAGTAGAAGTCGCTAGTGAGTACCGATACCGTAGAGTCGCCATTCCTGCAAATACGCTCTTTGTAACTCTTTCTCAGTCTGGCGAAACAGCGGATACTCTAGCTGCATTACGAAAAGCAAAATCTTGCATTTACCTTGGATCACTGTCTATTTGCAACGTTGCTAGTAGTTCGCTGGTTCGAGAGTCTGATATGTCTTTTTTGACGAGAGCGGGTCCGGAAATTGGTGTTGCTTCCACAAAAGCGTTCACAACACAATTAGTAGCTCTACGTTTGCTGTCTATATGTTTATCAAAATATTCGTCGCAAAAGAACATATCTGAACGTGAGTATTTGGAGGATTTGCGCTGTTTGCCGTTCTATTGCAAAGCAGTTCTTGAGTTGGATAGTCGTATAAAAATTGTTGCGGAACAATTTGCTGATAAGAATCATTCTCTTTTCTTGGGTCGCGGCGAGCATTACCCGATCGCGCTCGAGGGCGCACTTAAATTGAAAGAAATTTCTTATATACATGCAGAAGCATATCCGGCAGGTGAGCTCAAGCATGGTCCTCTTGCGCTTATTGACGAGAATATGCCAGTGGTTGTGGTAGCACCAACTAATAATTTATTAGGAAAACTAAAGTCTAATCTTTCCGAAGTCAGAGCCCGAGGGGGAATGTTATTTTTGTTTTCAGATGCTAGTGCCGGTTTTGAGAATGAGCCCGGAATAGTAGTAATTGAGATGCCCAAAGTTCCTGAAAGTCTGAAAGCAATCATTTACACGATACCTTTGCAGTTGCTGGCTTATCATGTAGCCGTTCTAAAAGGAACGGACGTTGATCAACCGAGAAATTTGGCTAAATCGGTTACGGTTGAGTAGAATTCTAAGTAACAGTTTTTACTCAACAACAACATTCTTTACATTTACCGAAGAAATTCACACTAATAACCTCACAACCCATCAGATATTCACTAAGAAACAACAAATCATTTACCAACTGATTAAGTATCTTCATGATACTAAAGATTTGGGTTATCGAAAAATATCTCACAGACTCAATTCTTGGGGAGTTCCAACTGACTGGGGTATAACTTGACATAATACCTCAGTATTTTCTAATCTTAAAAGGAAGCACCAACGAGATACTAGAATTGAAGAGGTTAGAGAACAGGAATTTCCATTTTGGATATCTAAGTTCTCGTTAGAAACTGATACTTTTGATTAATCTCAGAGTGTGAATAAGAACATTAATTCCTTAAGACAGCAATTATAAAATGCCATTACCATTTTTTTCTGTTGTTGACTTAAACAGTGAATTTGATGACTACGATTCAAATAAATATAAATTCAGTGCCTAGGATGATTGTGATTTGAAAAAATAATAATAATTTTTATGTTGTCTATCTCTCTTCTCTGTTCTTGTGGAACTGAAGAACTTGCCTCAGATGTATTAAACGAATGTAACGGGATCTTTTACGAAATTAATTCTTAGGCTCCTGTCACTGGGAAAGGAAAGACACATATGATAATGCTCAGTTAGAGTTCACGGGATCCTACAAATATAGAACAGCAGATGGATTTTGGGAGTATTACCACGAAAATGGTA
>PCCK01000032.1 GCA_002731695.1 Porticoccaceae bacterium | reverse complement strand
TTCTTAGTTTCTTAGTTTTATGTTTATGTATGGTAGGCGAAAATGGTTATATCAATAGGAACAGATATCGTTGAAATCGAAAGAATAAAACGAGTGTTTTTGAGGTTTGGAGAACGTTTCGCTCAACGTATTCTTACTCAAAAAGAAATTAGCGAATGGCAACGCAGAGGTTGCGGCGAGGCATTTTTGGCACGCCGCTTTGCGGCGAAGGAGGCAATCTTAAAAGCTTTGATGACTGGTATTTCTAATGGTTTAAGTTTTCGGGATATAAGTGTTGAAAACGATCAAAGAGGAGCGCCATTTGTTGTTTTATCAAAAAAGGCGGGACAGTTACTGGCGAGTTTTGGAGCTACTCGGGTTCTATTGAGTATCAGTGATGAACGAAGTTACGCTATTTCTTATGCCATGATAGTATCGTAATGAGAAATTTCCCATCTCGAAAAAGATATATGAAAATGAAAAAGAATGATTTTAGTGATTTGTTTTATTTAATTGACCGTCTTCGAGACCCCAATCTTGGCTGTGATTGGGACATCAGTCAGGATTTAGAGACCATCGTCAAATTCGCACTTGAGGAAGTGTATGAGGTTGTGGATGCGGTGGAGACCAGTAATTATTTGCATTTGAAGGAGGAATTGGGAGATTTATTATTTCAGATCATCTTCATGTGTAAGTTAGCTGACGAAAAACAGCTCTTTAACTTTGATGAGGTAGCCGAAGGACTCGTTGCTAAATTAGTGAGGCGACATCCTCATGTTTTTCCTGATGGGACACTACACTCTCAGAGAGCTAAAGGAGGTGACGGCTGTTTAAAACATATTTCAGCGAAATGGGAAGAAATCAAGTCGGCTGAGCGCGTCAAAAAAGGACAAGATCGCCTCTTATCAAATATTCCCATTGCAATGCCGGCGTTGGCGAGAGCGGAAAAAATTCAAAAAAGAACATCTGGAGCTGGATTTGATTGGGATAATGTTGACAAAGTTCTCTCGAAAGTCAAAGAGGAACTCAGGGAATTAGAAGATTCTATGAATGAGGGCGCGCGGGCTGCTATAGAGGATGAATTTGGAGATTTATTGTTTAGTTGTGTTAATTTAGCGAGACATCTAAATATTGATTCTGATCGGGCTCTACGAAAAGCAAGCAGGAAGTTTGTTGACAGGGTTTACAAGGTGGAGGCCTTGTGCGAGCCACGTGGTTTAAAAAAATTAGCGAGTGACGAGTTGGAGATGCTTTGGCAAAAGGTAAAGTTTGATGAGAAGAATGTCACAGAGGAGTATTAAGTTGTTATTTCTTGTTTGCAAAATCTAATCGGTGTAAGGTGATTTTTAGCAAAGGCTTATTTTCAGAATACACTTAAAAATATATGTGTTATTGGTTATTCTAGTATGTTAAAAGATTTTCATCAAAAAAGGTACCAAGCGTAGTGAGAGTTATTCTGTTAGGCCCTCCAGGAGCGGGAAAAGGAACTCAAGCAAAATACATCGTTGATTATTTTGGTATTCCACAAATATCTACGGGAGATATGTTAAGGACCGCAGTAAAGGCGGGCACCGATTTAGGTCTACGAGTACAAGACATAATGACGTCGGGGGGATTAGTTTCAGATCAGATAATTATTGAGCTGGTTAAAGAACGGATAGCTCTCCCAGATTGCGCAGATGGTTTTCTTTTTGATGGATTTCCCCGAACTATCCCGCAAGCCAGAGCGATGTTGAATTCCGGTGTGGAAATTGAATTTGTTATAGAAATTTCCGTTAATGATGCCGAAGTAGTGGCGCGGCTCAGTGGAAGGCGCGTGCACGAGATTTCAGGACGAATTTATCATGTAATTCATAATCCGCCGGAGATTGAAGGACTTGATGATCAGACTGGCGACCGGTTGATTCAACGCGAAGATGATCGAGAGGATACAGTTAGAAATCGTCTCAAAGTTTATCGTATGCAAACTAAGCCTCTTGTGGCATTTTATGAGGGTATTGCTAACAAAGGTTCTGTTACAGCGCCCTGTTTTGCATCTATAGATGGCACTGGTTCGCTAGATTTCGTGCAACGTAACATACGAGAAGTACTTTTGCGGTGATCTTAGACTGCTTTCTGTTTTGAATATTTTGTTTAATATGAACTAAGGTGCCACATTAATTTCTGTGATGTCGCAAAAGTATTGGCTGATCCCCGCTTTACTTCTTCGTTTTGATGGTGGAGTTTAAAAATGATGCTTGCAGTAGAAACAGCAACCGCAGCCTGTTCAGTTGCTTTGTCCAGTGGTGACAACACATTTTTCCGCTATTCTAAAGAACCGCGTTCCCATAGTGAGAAAATCTTAGGAATGGTAAAAGATGTTTTAGAGGATGCAAAAGTCTCGTTTTCAATGATCGATCGTCTTGCGGTGACAATTGGTCCTGGATCATTTACGGGCCTGCGGGTCGGTTTCTCTGTTATACAAGGATTAGCGTTTGCTAGGGATCTTCCAGTCATTCCGCTGTGTACATTGGAGGTTATTGCCGCTACATATCGGAGGACGCATATCGAGAAAATGGGAGATGGCTTAGTCATCTCGCTGTTGAACGCTCGCATGGGTCAATGCGCGCTTGGAGGTTTTAGGTGGGATGGAAATTTCTGGTCAAATGAAATTGCAGTCTGTTTATTGGCAATAGATACGGCGAAGCGATTGATCCACGATAGGGAACCTGAAATGGTGGTAGGAGATGTGAATGTCTTATTTGATGAGGACGATATTAATGGCGATAATTATGCCTACAATAATTTAGAGCTCTGTCCTCACGCCATTGATGTCATAATTCTTGCAGACGATCCTAACAAGCGCATGCAAAATATAGGGAACGTCGAACTCAGATATTTAAGGGAAAGTAATGCATGGTCCAAATATAAAAGATAAATACATTTAAAACTAATGGATATTTTGCAAGCTATTATCTTGGCTTTAGTGCAAGGTATTACTGAGTTTCTACCGATATCTAGTTCGGGCCACTTAATATTAGCAAGTAATCTTTTAGGATGGTCAGATCAAGGGTTGGCCTTTGATGTAGCTGTCCACTTTGGATCTTTGGTTGCAGTGATTGTTTTTTTTCGAAAAGATTTAACCCGCCTAGCTACCTCTTGGTTAGCCAGTATTTTTAAGAGGCGCGTGAGCAGAGAATCGGATTTAGCTTGGCAGTTGTTAATTGTCACTTTACCTGCAAGTGTGAGTGCGTGGGTTTTCAGTGATTACATTGAAATGCACTTGCGTTCATTGTGTGTAGTTGCTTCTGCCACTATTTTTTTTGGATTATTACTGGGTTTGGCAGATATCTTGGGAAACCCAGACGGAGCGTTAGAGAAGATGAGTTGGCGAGATTCATTATTGGTGGGTTGCGCGCAAATTTGTGCGTTGGTGCCGGGCGCCTCAAGATCCGGAGTAACGATGGCAGCGGCATTGGCACTAGGTTATTCCAGAGATGCGTCAGCCCGCTTTTCGTTCTTGATGGCGGTACCAATAATTTTTTTAAGCGGTGTTTACAAAACAACGCACTTATTTGGGGGGGAAATACACTTAGTACCAATTCTTATTGGAGTAGTTGTTTCGGCAATTAGTGCTTATTTCTGCATCGGTGTTTTTTTACGTTTCATTAAACGCGTCGGAATGATACCTTTTGTAATTTATCGTTTGCTTCTTGGAAGCGCATTACTTCTGATCGGAATGACATAGCTAACACGAATCTTTTACAGAAATTGAAGTTGGGGAGTAAGGTCGATTGGCGTTTGATAGTAGATCAAAAGAATTGAATCGAAGGTTATACAATTTTTTGGATAGCTCGCCGACTCCTTTTCATGCGGTCCTGCAGATGTCTCGAATTTTAGAAAAAGCAGGGTTCACTCAAATTTCTGAAACGGAAGATTGGAATATTCATCAGGGTGGAAAATATTTTGTCACACGTAATCAATCCGCTCTAATTGCTTTTATAGTAGGGGATAGTGATCACGCTGAGTACGGCGCGCGAATTGTTGGAGCTCACACAGACAGCCCTGCATTAATGGTTAAACCTCAGTCAGAAATTAGGGAAAATGGTTTTCTACAATTGGGTATAGAGGTGTATGGAGGCGCACTTCTGAGTCCTTGGTTTGATCGCGATTTATCAATGGCGGGGCGTGTTGTTTGCCAATCAATTGAAGGTGAATTGTCATCTCGTCTCATAGATTTGAAACGACCTGTGGCTTTCATTCCCAGTCTTGCGATACATCTTGATAAAACGGCAAATAAGAATCGTTCTATTAATCCGCAAACCGATCTTTCTCCCATTATGCTGCAATTTAAAAAAAACCAAGATCTTAGAGAGGTTCTTCAGAGTGAGTGTCTTAAAGACGCGTTAGCGATAATCGATTATGAGTTATATCTGTATGATTCTGTGGGAGCGAAAGAATTAGGATTACAAAACGAATTTTTCTCGTCGGGCAGGCTGGATAACTTATTAAGTTGTTTTGTTGGAGTTGAGGCCCTGACCTATGCCGATTCGAAGCATTTTTGTGCACTTGTTTGTAATGATCATGAGGAGGTGGGGAGTATCTCTGCTAGTGCAGCGGGGGGTTCCTTTTTAGAATCGGTTTTTGAGAGAATCTTTGTTGGCAAGCCTTTGAGTAGCTTGTTAACGAGGTCTATGTTTATTTCGTGTGATAATGCTCATGCCGTTCATCCAAATTACAAAAGACAACATGATGTGAGGCACCAGCCGGTCTTAAATAAAGGACCGGTAATAAAGGTTAATGCCAAACATCGCTACGCGACTACTAGTTTAACGTCTAGTATTTTTAAAAAGATATGCCTAGATGCTGAGGTGCCAGTTCAAACTTTTGTCTCTCGAAGTGATCTGAGTTGTGGAAGTACAATTGGGCCAATAACGTCGGCGCGTTTGGGGATACCTACAATTGATGTTGGAATACCACAGCTGGCTATGCACTCTTGTCGGGAAACGGCTGGTGTAAGAGACCCAGCTTATTTGGGGAGAGCGTTAAAGGGATTTTTCAATTTCCCGAAACCGGTTGCAGTTTAGGATTGCATTAAAGTATGTCTAATTTTTCTGGTAAAAAACGCGTTCTGACAGGGATAACTACTTCTGGAACACCTCATTTAGGAAACTATGTGGGAGCTATTAGACCGGCGATTCTTGCCAGTAAATCTGATTCTTATCATGCGTATTTTTTTCTGGCGGACTATCACGCTTTGATAAAGACGCAAAGCCCTCGCTTGGTACATCAGTCCACGTTGGAGGTGGCTGCGGCATGGCTGGCGCTAGGTCTTGACACGGAAAAAGTGACTTTTTACAGACAATCAGATATTCCGGAAATTCAAGAATTGACCTGGTTTTTGTCTTGTGTGACGGCTAAAGGTTTGATGAATAGAGCTCATGCATACAAGAATGCGGTGCAAGGAAATATCGACATTGGAGAGGATGAGGATTTTGCGATTAATATGGGATTATTTGGATATCCTATATTAATGGCGGCTGATATATTGATGTTTAATGCACACGAGGTGCCGGTTGGACAAGATCAGTTGCAGCATGTTGAGATGGCACGAGATATTGCTCAGCGGTTTAACTATATATTTGGAACACACTTCGTGTTGCCCAAGGCGCAGGTTGACAAAGATCTTTCCCTTTTAAGAGGCTTGGACGGCCGTAAAATGAGCAAGAGTTATAACAACACCATTCCTTTATTTTTGCCGGAGAAACAATTGAAAAAATCTATCAACAAGATTAAGACTAACCTTTTGGAACCTGGAGAGGGGAAGGATCCAGATTCTTCAGCGGTTTTTCAGATTTGGAAGGCATTTGCAAATGGGCAGCAAACTGAGGAGATGCGAGAAAAGTTTGAGCAAGGTATTGGCTGGGGGGAAGCGAAAAAACAATTGTTTCACTTAATCAATACGCAACTAAAATCACCCAGGGAACGATACTATGAGTTACTGGAAAATCCTGAAAAGGTGGAATGTATTTTGAATCAAGGAGCGGAGAGGGCACGAGCTGAATCGCGAAAAATGATCGAAGGTCTTCGCGATGCGGTAGGTATTCGACCGCTGTCTTAAAGTGGAGGTTGAGTGGTTAAATAATCAGGTTACACGCTAAAATATTGTATATTCTTGGTCTTGTTTGATTTGGCGATATGGAGGTTTGAATGGCTAGTCGAATTGTTCTTCTAAGTAAATTTGTTTTGTTTTTTTTTCTCGCTGGCTGTGGTTCTGGGGGAGATAAAGAACAGCTGACGGAAAAACAAAAAAGCGAGGTTGCAGAGCGTATTGCGCCAGTGGGTTCAATTGTAAAAATTGAAGACCTAGTTCAGGAAAAAAGTTTAATTTCTCCCGCGATGATTGTGGAAAAGGTCGCTCTGTCGCAAGGAAATGAGCATGTAGTGGAGATGTTGAATGCTGGTGATGGCGGGAATATGATTTTTGATCCGGCGGTGATTAAAGTATCAAAGGGAGACATCATTCACTTCAGAGCTGTTGACATGTCGCATAACTCCGCAACTATCAACTCAATGATACCCTCCGGTGCTGAGTCTTGGACTGGACTTATGAACCAAGACATAAGTGTGACTTTAGATGTGGAGGGCGTTTATGTATATCAATGTGATCCTCATGCGATGATGGCAATGGTTGGAGTAATTCAGGTGGGGGAGGCTGTAAATATTAGTGAAGTAAAGATCGCGGCCGAAGAGTACAGATCCAATTTCATGCTTAATAATGATAGATTAAAAGGTTACTTAGCTCAGCTCTGATTTGAAGAAGGCACCTTTAAACTTTAATCGCCCCGTCTTTTTCGGTAGCTAGACGCTATTATTTTCTTAAAATCAGATACTAAGGTTTGGCTGTGGCCCAGCCATCAAAATACTGTCTAAGACTTGGAACTTTTGCATGTTCTTGGTGAACATTTTCATCAGTTTTTCAGCTTGTGCTTGATACTCTTTTGCATTCATCCAAGTTGTTTTGGGATTGAGGTACCGATTCTCGACTCCGGGTATGCTGACAGGAATGTAGAGATTTAGAGTCTTTAAGTATTTCGTGTCTACGTTACTCAGGGTGCCGTTGACTATAGCGGACACTATTGAGCGCGTAACAGGGATTGGGAAGCGGTTTCCATTTCCGTTAGGTCCACCAAATCCGCCATACCAGCCTGTGTTTACTAAAAATACCTCAGATCCAAATTTTTCAATACGCTTCAATAATAGATTGGCATAAATCTCTGCTTTTCTTGGCATGAAGGGCGCACCAAAGCAAGGTGAAAAAGTTGGAGAAATTCCTTTGTCGGTGTCTATCTCCGTCGAACTAACTCGAGCGGTGTAGCCCGTGAGAAAATGATATGCTGCCGCTTCTTTGCTCAGCAATGAAACAGGAGGTAATACCCCATTCACATCGCACGTTAGGAAAATTATATATTTTGGTTCACTAGAGCAATTTTCTATTTTTCGCTTGGGCACGTGCTCAAGCGGGTAACTACATCTACCATTTTCAGTAATTGAAGTGTTATCGAAGTCTGCAGTACGTTGAGTGGAGTTATTAACAAATACGTTTTCTGTTATGGCCCCAAATCGGATAGCATTCCAAATGATAGGCTCATTGTTTTTATTTAAATTTATTGTTTTTGCATAACACCCACCCTCTAGGTTAAACACACTACCCGTTGTCCAACCATGCTCATCATCTCCAATTAGAGCACGCTTAGAATCTGCAGAAAGCGTGGTTTTTCCTGTGCCAGAGAGGCCAAAAAATAAAGTGGTATACCCGTCATCTCCGACATTTGCTGCGCAGTGCATTGGCATTACGCCAAGTTCAGGTAAAAGAAAATTTTGCACGGAAAACATAGCTTTTTTTATCTCACCGGCATAGCTGAGTCCGGCGATCAAAACGCGTCTCATAGCAAAGTTAATGGCTACTATACCTTCAGATCGCGTCCCATCCGTATCTGTATTGCAAACAAAATTACAAGCATGAAGCATTTCCCAACAAGGTTTGTTTCTTGGATTATATTGATCGGTTCTTATGAACATATTTCTGGCAAATAAATTATGCCATGCAGTTTGTGTTGTTATTTTCAAGGGTAGATAGTGTTCTTCATGCTGCGCCACATGAAGGTGAGATATAAATTGCTCTTGTTGATTTAAATAGAGCTTAACTTTTTCCCAGAGATGATTAAATTTAGCCTCAGTCATTCTCTGGTTTGTTGTTCCCCAAACGATTGATTCGGTGGTTGTGGCCTCATCTACAAAAAATCTATCGAGAGGAGAGCGTCCACTCCGATTTCCTGTGAATACTGATAGAGCACCATTATCGAGCAGATGACCTTCTCCACGAGTTACAGATAGTTCTATTAATTCGGCGACGCCTAAATCATGATGAGAAATTGGTCTGGACATTTTGATTTTTAACTTTCTTTTTCTTAATCTTGACAAAGCTGTTATACAAGAGCAACGCAATCCGAAAAACCGCTCTTGAGATTTGAATGTTAGCGTAGAAACGCTATTCTGACTATTCTTTTTTAGATCTGAATTTATCCCTAAAAACTATGCACTATGCAGACTGCTTAACAATTATTTCTTATGTGGATTAAAAACTCAGTTTCATAAATTCCATAATTTTCGTTACAAAACTCACACTTTAACGAGATTGAATTCCCGTCTTCAAAGATCGATTGCATTTCCTGTAAGCTGAGTAAATACAGTCCTTTAAGGCATCTTTCCCGAGAGTAGCTACAATGGAAACTAGGATTTTCTATTGACAGAATTCGGATTGCATCATTAGAAAATAGAGAAACAAGCTGATCATTGTGGGACATAACAATTTGTTCCTCGTTACGAAATAGTTCGAGCAACAAAGATTTTTCTTTCCCTTCTTGGGGGTCTTCGTCATTTGAAGTTAGTGCCGGTAATTTTCTTATCGGCATGCCGGCTGCGGTTCGCAAATCCCCACCGACCTTTAATTTAGTTATATTCCGTACCGGTTGTTCGAAATAATACTGTAAACAACTACTGAATGTTTTTCCGTATACCAGAACTATTCCTTGATATCGATTTCAAGATTCAGGCGCTACAGTTAGTTTTAGAGAACCAATTTTTTTAAAAGTTGATAGAAACCAATTTGGTTGGAGCGAAGTGAGAAATCACCGTACACGATTCTTCTGATATTGTTGTTAGAGGTGCATTCAGCCATCATGCTTGATGAGCTTCTCGAGCTTGATTTTCGTGGCTGAAGGATTAAACGACCGTTATATTTTTGATTAGCGCTAACAAATCAAACAGCTTCCGAGAATTCATCCAGAAGTTATCTGACGTTTTCCGAGTATTTGTTATTCTAGACTATAACGTTGTAGTACTAGCGTAACGTCACGAATTGACCTTTTAATATTTGTGTTATCTAAACTAAATTTGGTCAGATATTGTCGTTTAGCATTTGTTCATGTTGCCTTTCCTCTGGGCTCACCGGATTTGTAAAAACTGATGTATTTGCCGACGTTGTTTTTTACTTGGTTTGGCGGCAATGGGATTTGAAAGTAATGACATTTTTACTTCTGTAATTAATTCTTGTCTGTTCTTTTGACTTGTGTCGGTCTCCGAGTAAAGTCCTTGCGCCTCGGAAGCTCCTTTTCTTTTTGAGCTAAGCGCCAGCACCACAATAATTTTTTCGCCTAAAGAATGTTTGATGCTGATAAGTTGATTAATTTCAACTTTTCGACTCGGCTTTATTTTCTCTTCATTAATCTTTACATGGCCGGAGTTTATGGCGTCTTTGGCCATCGAACGCGTTTTGTAGAATCTAGCTGCCCAGAGCCACTTATCGATTCTCACTACCATAAAATATTTTTCTCATTCATCTTCATCAAAGCACCAAAGCGTTGTAATGCGATAAAATCTGAGTGCTGATTTTTTTAGCCTTGCCGGCTGGTTTTTCGATGCCAATCAAAAAAGCAATGCCGTACATTGTAGCCGACTTCAGAACATTTTCAGAATCATCTACTAAGAGACTCTTTTTAGTATCAAAGTTTATAATTTGCTCTAAATATTCCCAGAATTTTGGGCTTTCTTATGAGAAGCCACAATCATTTTAAGAAATTATCAAGTCACCATTATTTTTCGGACCAGTTTTTTAATATTTTATTCTCAGACATCCTCTTTCAGCGCTAGTATATAAAATCCTTGATTTGTTAAATTTTATCAGGTGCTTAAGAAATAGCACGCCACGAAGACGCTCTTTTATTAGCTGGCTTACTATTCTCTTCAATGCGGCGATATCGACATGTAGCTTTGTAGACACAAAAATTGTGTCGAAAAACAATTCAAAGTTCGGTAATGCTTACAAAGTAGCGAATGTAATTTTTTTTGAATATCCCTTCAAGGTCGAGAAGTTTGGAATATCGGAAAGGTAAATGCCGAGACCAGAAAACGTTAGAAAAAATTTAGGTCAAACAAAGCACCATCCATATCGATAAAAATGGTATCAATAAAGTTGCAATCAATTAACATAGTGGAGCATCTTGAAACATGTTCTTTGGCTAAAGTACTATATTACAACGATGCGTGACATGGTGATTGATATTTTAGACATGATTATCCGTTTATGGTGAAGGGAAATAATATGGATTGGAAATTAATGAATTCAGTCCTAGAAATAGTCTCAGCAGCAGGCGAGTCAATTTTACAAATTTATCAATCTCAAGATTTTGATTTGCGCAAGAAAAACGATGGTACCCCTTTAACTTGTGCTGATCTTTTAGCCCATCAAATTATACTAGATGGACTAAAAAAGTTAGAACCAAAGACTCCAATTTTATCGGAAGAGTCAAAGGAAATTGATTCGACAGTTCGGGCATTTTGGAAGCGCTATTGGCTTGTGGATCCATTAGACGGAACATCTGAGTTTTTGGATAGGAATGGTGAATTTAGTGTCAATGTAGCGTTGATTGAATCGCACAGACCAATAATGGGAGTAGTCCATATTCCCGAGAAAGGAACTACCTATTTCGGGGGTTCTAATGCCGGTGCCTATAAGCGGGATTCGTTGGGTCAGAGAGAAATAACTTGTCGTTCGGTGGCGTCTGTTTCAAAAGGAAATATTCCAATGGTGGTTATGATGAGTCGCAGACACGGAGATACAAAAGCTATTGAATTAGTCGAGAGAATCAAACGCTTAATTGGACCATGTAAGGTTGTAAATGTCGGTAGTTCTATAAAAATCTGTATGATTGCAGAGGGTAAAGCTGATCTTTATCCGCGGCTTTCAACAACATGTGAGTGGGATACTGCGGCTGCACAGGCAGTGTTGGAAGCGGCCGGTGGTGCTATCTTCGACAAAGAAATGAAAGTGTTAGGCTATAACACAAAGACAGACCTGAAAAACCCCTTTTTTTATGCTATCGGTGATACCGATTTTGATTGGTCAAGAATCCTACTTTAGGTTGAGATGTTGCATTAACTTTAGAATAAGTCTTCCGGGATAGGATTTTGTTGATCTAATGGTAGTCTTCCTGTCCCTTGTAATAATTCTGGAACTTCATCACTCTTAAAATACTCGAAAATACCTTGCTGATTTGCACCAATTCTTTTGCCTGTTACCTTATCGATTTTTACACGAACTAGTCCAATCGGTTGCAGTTTTTGTTTTTGCTTCGTATCTTTGAGTGCATCTGCCATGAATTCAATCCATATTGGGAGAGCCGCTGAACCACCATACTCATTTTTACCTATAGTCGAATTATTATCGAAGCCTAACCATGCAGTGGCTACAAGCGTTGGTGAATAACCTGAGAACCAAGCGTCCCGTGGTCCATTTGTTGTACCTGTTTTTCCGCCCAAATCGTTACGAGCTAAAATTTTAGCCTTCCTTCCAGTACCAAGTTGAATCACGTCTTTGAGAATTGAGTCAATTACAAAAGCAGTCTGAGGGTCGAGCACTTGAGGTGCCTGAGCATTGGTGAATGTCGTCGGTCGTTTTACGGCAAGTTGAAGCATCTGCTTATTTATTCTATCACTGTGCAATTTTTGGCGATCGCTAAGCTCGGTAAACAAATTTTCGAGGGCTATGTCGACATTATGTAATTCAGACGGTTGATTATCGGGGGTTTTGTTCAGTCCGTTCAAACATTTTGGGCATGCTAAAGGCGGCTCGGTAGCAAGGATTATGTTTCCGTCTCTGTCAATAACTTTTCCGATTATATGCGGTTCTATTCGGTAACCACCATTAGCGAAAACTGCGTAACCCGAGACAATCTCCAGCGGAGTAAGTGCGTGACTACCGAGCGCTAACGACAGATCAAGAGGCATATCTCCTGTTTGAAATCCGAAGCTTTGCAGTCCCTCAAGCGCTCTATCAATACCGAGCCTGCGTAGCAATCGAATTGATACAAGATTTCGTGATCGATATAAAGCCTCACGTAATCTCGTGGGACCAAAAAATTTTCCGCCGTCATTTTCGGGTCTCCAAGTTTCTTCTAATTTCTCGTCGTTAAAAACAACAGGAGCATCATTAATTAAAGTAGCCGCAGTGAAACCGTTTTTGAGGGCACTTGCATAAATGAATGGCTTAAAGTTAGACCCGGGTTGACGGGTAGCTTGCGTTACCCTATTGAAATTACTTTGCTTGTAATCAAAGCCGCCTACCATCGCTTTTATTGCCCCATTATTGGGGGTGAGCGCGATTAATGCGGCTTGAGCTTTTGGTAGCTGCGTCAGTTGCCAATTTTGGTCCTTCGTTTTTATAAGACGTATTAAGTCGCCCGGTGAAAAGACTTCGTTGATCGATTTGATAGGTTCAGATGTCTCATCCACTGTTATATATTTTCGAACGTGCTGAAGGCTGTCTCTCCAACTTATTGTGTGTAAATGATTCTCAGCATCAAGAACGACACAAAAATCTTCGTTTATTTCAACGACAATCATGGGCTGTAATTTACCAAATATGGGTGTGCTTTGTAATGTGGATAGCCATTCGGAATACTCTACCGCTCTTTTCTCTGGGCCCCTATAGCCGTGCCTCTTGTCGTAAGTTAGGATTCCAGACTGAACAGCGCGAACTGCATTTTCCTGCATGCGAGAATCGATTGTTGTTATTACGCTGTATCCCTTTGTATAAGCTTCGCGGCCAAATTTTTCGATAACTTTTTGTCGTACGACCTCTGCCGCATAGTCGGCCTCTAATTGCGATAAAGATCCATGATATGAAGCTTTATCTAACTCGCTAATTGCGTTTTGGTACTCTACCTGATCAATATTTCCTAGAGTGAGCATCCTTCCCAATATCCAGTCTCGGCGAAGAAGCGCCCGTTGTCGATTGGCAAGGGGATTATATTTTGATGGAGCCTTAGGCAAGCCGGCTATCATTGCAGTTTCAGCTAAGCTCAGTTGATTTAGGGATTTTCCATAATACACTTGGGCCGCTGCGCCCACACCATAAGCACGATTTCCCATATAAATTTTGTTGGCATACAAGGATAATATTTCTTTTTTTGAAAATTCTTTCTCTATTTTAAACGCAAGCAATATTTCGTTAAATTTTCGGGTAAACTCCTGTTTTCTCGTTAGAAAGAAATTCCGTGCGACTTGCATAGTAATCGTGCTTCCTCCGCTTCGGATTGATCCGGTGCGAGCAAGCTCGAGAGCCGCTCTTGCCAAGCCAGAGATAGCAATACCACTATGTTCAAAAAAACTTGAGTCTTCTGCTGCCAAAAATGCATTGACCATAGTATTTGGAATTTCTTTAAATGAAACCGGAGTTCGTTTCTTTTCGCCAAACTCTGCGATTACTTTTAAATCATATGAGTAAATTCGGAGTGGTATTTGCAGCTCGATTTCACTAAGTTCCTCGACAGAGGGTAATTTCGGACTCAGGTATAAATACAAGCAAGATGTGAGCACTAAGCCACTACTGAAGATAATAAGGCTTAAAAATAGTATAGCTTTCAGAAATTTACTATTCTTCAACATAATGTAATTTATGGTTTTTGCTGTGCTTAGACATTATAGATGTGCCATTTGTAAAAGTAATTTTTTTCTCTACACTTAATGATTAGTTTTAAATAATTAAACGCTTATAATAAGGGTTGTATGTTCATTTCACACGACCAACCTGTAACGTACATTATATCTCGATAGATATTTTATAAAATTGCTTGGTCGATATGGTATTTATGAGTATCTGGAACAGTCGGTAAAACGATTAAATTTTTGAGATAATTATGGAAGGTACGAATATCTTTTTAGTAGGTGCGATGGGGTCAGGGAAATCCTCAGTAGGAAAGGCATTGGCTGAAACTTTACATCGGAATTTTCTGGATGTTGATGCCGAAATAGAATCGCGAACAGGAGCTAATATTGAATGGATTTTTGATATGGATGGTGAGCAGGGATTTCGCGATCGAGAGTCAAAAATTTTTTCAACACTTATTTCAGAAAATGCTCGTGCAGTAATCGCGACTGGAGGAGGAATCATCTTGCGAGAAGAGAACAGGCGATTACTACTTAATAATGGATTAGTGATTTATTTGTGTGCCAGTTCGAAACAATTATTTCAACGCACTCGGAAGGATAGAAAACGACCATTATTGCAAGTGGCGGATAGAAAAAGTGTGATCGAAAAATTATTAGAGGAGAGAGATCCGTTATATCGACAAGTCGCTGATATTGTCGTCAACTCTGGACAGGGTAGGCTTTCTAATTCAGTAAAGAAACTTGCAGAAAAAGTATCAGCGATGTAGTCCATAAAACTATTACTTCTAAAAGTTACCAAATCTAGCAGTCATAACAACTGTTTGCTGAAGGAAAAGAAATGCATACATCTCTATCAAGTTCTGATTCACAGTGTTGCAAAGTACACGTCTCTTTGGGAATTCGAAGTTATTCAATAATAATTGGACCTGATGCTATGGAGGAAGTGGTATTTGCAGATCATGTTTTTGGTCGTCGGGTGATGATCGTAACAAATGAAATTGTCGAGCACCTGTATTTCGAAAAGGTTGTTCAGAATTTTAGGGAATTTCAGGTTAATAAAATAGTGCTTCCTGATGGAGAAAAGATTAAGACTCTTGATGGTCTAAATATTATTCTTTCTGCATTGCTGCAGGGAGGTCATGATAGAACTACCACGTTGGTAGCATTAGGGGGGGGAGTAATTGGGGATGTAGCTGGTTTTGCAGCCGCGGTTTATCAGCGAGGTATTGATTTCGTCCAAATACCGACTACTTTACTTGCGCAAGTCGATTCTTCAGTAGGTGGAAAGACTGGCGTTAACCATGCTTTAGGTAAAAACATGATCGGTGCATTTCACCAGCCATCAATTGTTATATCCGATACGAAGACATTGAGAACGTTACCCAAGAGAGAATTTGCAGCTGGTTTATCTGAAGTTATTAAATATGGATTAATCGCTGATCGGTATTTTTTTGATTGGATTGAGGAGAATTTAGATGGACTTTTGGATCATGATTTGAATTTACTGGCCTATGCTGTTCGTGTGGCATGTCAAATTAAAGCATCAATTGTTTCTCACGACGAGACTGAGCAAGGACATAGGGCAATTCTGAATTTTGGACACACTTTTGGCCATGCAATAGAAACTTTTCTTAAATATCGAGATTGGGTACATGGCGAGGCAATTTCCGTTGGTATGTTAATGGCAATGCGCTTATCGGTCTTGCTCGGTGGTATTTCGGAAACTGATTTTGATAGGCTTAAAGTTATGCTTAAGCGATGTGGACTTCCAACATCGCCACCGTTATTGATGACTATTCAAGACTTCAACCTTATTATGATGCGTGATAAGAAAGTTATCGATGGCCAACTACGTTTGGTTATTTTAGAGGCTTTTGGCCTCGCAACAGTTTCTACTGAATATGGTGATTCTAATTTACAGAAAGTGTTGTCTTTTCACTGTGCTTCTTAGTAATACTTAAGGTATGCAGTTAATTCTTGTTTATGGTTGGGTCAGGCTGACCAGTTTGAGGAAACTTTAGTGAGTGAGCTTAAAAATGATTGCCTTATAAAAAGCCTTATGAAGGAGCCGACGACGCGTACTCCCGTTTGGATCATGCGGCAAGCTGGACGACATTTGCCCGAATATCGCGATCTACGTAGTCAAGCTGGCGATTTTATGAGTCTCTGTCAAAATCCAAAACTCGCTTGTGAGATCGCAATGCAACCATTGAGACGTTATAAATTGGACGCAGCGATTTTATTTTCAGATATTTTAACAATCCCTGACGCTATGGGCTTAGGCTTGCACTTCGTCGAAGGGGAGGGACCAAAATTTCGAAAACCGTTACGAACCGAAAGAGATGTAGAATCGCTCTCAGTAATTAACTCAAAAGTTGATCTAAGCTATGTGCTAGAGGCGGTATCACTGATGCGAAAGGAATTAGATGGCGCTGTGCCACTGATAGGATTTTCAGGCTCACCTTGGACATTAGCGGCCTATATGATCGAGGGGCACAGTTCTCGAGACTTTTCACGTACAAAGACGTGGCTGTATAAGCATCCTGAAATTTTGCATCAATTGCTTCAAAAATTAACACTTTCCCTCATTGATTATTTAAATGCTCAAATCTGCAGTGGTGCGCAGGTGGTACAAATCTTCGATACTTGGGGGGGGATTCTTAGTCATGAGGCCTACGAAAAATTTTCGCTTGCCTACATAAGAGAAATTATTGCCAACTTAATTTCACGCTATGACGATCGCGAGGTTCCTGTAGTTTTGTTTACGAAAAGTGGTGGAAATTGGCTAGAAGAAATAGCAAGCAGTGGTTGCAACGCGATCAGCCTCGATTGGACCGTTAGTTTGCGTGAGGCACGGCGAAGGGTTGGTGCAAATGTGGCTCTCCAGGGAAATATGGATCCGGCGGTGTTACGGAGTAATCCAGAATCTATCGAGTCAGAGGTGCAAAGAATTCTTGATTCTTATGGTAGTGGTAGTGGACATGTTTTTAATTTGGGTCATGGAATCACTCCAGATATCGACCCTCGTAATGTCGAGGTTTTCGTTGAAGCCGTCCATCGATATTCTGGGGCGTAAAGATTTATTGATTACATAAAGCTATTCGCTCGCCCATGCGGAGACTAGTCCCTGCAGTGAGGTTTTCGAGCCATAGAAATCTTGGAGTAAATAATAGAATTACGGTGGATCCATATTTAAAACAACCGAGTTCTTCTCCTTTTTTGAAAAGCAGATTTTTTTCGGAAAAGCTGTTATACTCATAAGCAAAATTTTGACTTCTTTCGCATTCGCTCCACACGGTTTCTATGCCACGAACCAGCATTGCTCCAACAAAAATCAAACAAAAATCACCAAAATTAGGAGACGTGAAATAGCATACTAATCTCTCATTTCGAGTAAATAAGTTGGGTATGGTGTCGCAGGTTTTTTTATTCACGGAGTATATATCACCGTGGAAATAGCAGGTTTTAATTAATTTACTATCGCACGGCGCGTGAACTCTATGGTAATTTCTAGGTGAGAGGTAAATGGTGGCAAAGTTCGCTTCATAAAATGTTCGCGCTACTTCTTTGCACCCAACTAAACGCTCAACGGAGTAAGTTATACCTTTAGCTTGGAGTATCTTGTTCTTTTGAATTTGGCCAATTTGACTGATTGAGCCATCTACTGGTGAGGTTATCGATCGGTTATGCATATCACATTTGCGGGCATTCGCCGATAGCCGACGGGTAAAAAACTCATTAAAAGATGGATAGAAGCTGATGTCAGGATTTTCTACTTCGCTCAAGTCAATTTTATAAATTTTGATAAAACTTCGGATAAGAAAGTTCTTCAGCCATATTCTTTGCGATTCAGCAAGAATAGCGGTCAATTTTGAAAGAAAATGTTTTGGTAATAATCTTTGGATATTTGCTGTGAAATATAATTTTATATTCATGCTGCTAGTTTCGCCGATTTTGGGAACAATTTTGCGCCCTGTTACTAAAAAGTCCATTCATTTTATTTTTAACTCGTCCTTGATTTGATGATAATTTTTAAACCGTCTTGCTGACACTAAATTTTTTTTTGTAGCCTCAGATATTGCACATCCCGATTGTTCGTCATGAAGACAATCTCGGAACTTACACTTTCCAAGAAAGGGATGGAAAT
This sequence comes from Porticoccaceae bacterium, assembly GCA_002731695.1. GTDB lineage: Bacteria > Pseudomonadota > Gammaproteobacteria > Pseudomonadales > Porticoccaceae > TMED48. The sequence continues at coordinate 21,011 of PCCK01000032.1, read as the reverse complement.
CTTTGAAGCCTTCAATAAGTTGTCGGGAGTCGAGATGAGCTAGTGAAAATGTGTGAGTGCCCGGTGAATCAATCAAATTGCCACCACTGGATACTCTGAATAACCGTGAGACTGTGGTCGTATGAGCACCCTTTTCGTTCGCTATAGATAAGGGTCTAGTGTGAGAGTTTGCTGTCGGCTCAATGAGATTTAAAAGCGATGACTTGCCAACACCGGATTGACCAACAAAGAGAGAAGTTTCATTTCGCAGATTATTTTTTATTAAGTTGATTCCGATTGCTGTTTTAACTGACGAGCGGATGACTGGGTAGCCGATGCGCTTGTATTCGTTTATGACTGCCTGTAATTGCACTGAATTTTTGTGTTTATCTAAATCAATTTTATTCGCTATCAATGTCACCGATATGTGCTCTGCCTCAGCAGCCACTATATAGCGATCTATCAGGTTTGTTATCGGCAGAGGCACACACGCTATTACTATAAAAAGTTGACTTACATTTGCAGCTACTGACTTTGTTTTGCCGCTAATATCAAGACGAGCTAGTTTAGATGAACGAGTTTGCCTTGCGACGACGATTCCAAATGGGTTTGCGTTCCGCCAGATCACATGGTCTCCTGCCACTAAGGACGGTACATTTGCCCTCTTATAACACCGATAATGGTTTCCACAATATATGCCATCGAGACCCTCAATTAGAACTTGGAGGCCATAATTGATGATGACGATGCCCGTCGCGTTGGGCTCTAGCCCCTCAGTAATACTTTCCAAAGCATTGGTTGTGAGATTTTTTTTTTGCCACTTCGTGGCCTTGGGTTGTACGTCTCATTTGCTGTTTATTTAATTTTTTTTTGTTCAAAGTTTTTTCTTAGATACATCTGAAATATCACCGTTTCCATAGAATACTAGGATATAGCATAATTAAACTTGTTGACAATGACGGGCTTGTTAATCTTGTAATTATTAGAAAAAGTTGTTGTTGAAACTTGGTTCTAAGGAAAAGGAGAGATAAAATTGAGAAATTTGTCGACTAATTTAATTTGGATTGATCTTGAGATGACTGGCCTACGGCCGTTTGAGAATCGCATAATAGAGATAGCGACGGTCATAACTGATAGCAACTTGAAGATTTTAGCAGAGGGACCAGTTATCGCAATTAATCAGGCGGAACTGGAGTTGACCAAGATGGATGAGTGGAATACCCACCAACACGCACGCTCTGGTTTAATTGATAGGGTAAGAAATAGTTCGACATGCGAAATTATAGCCATGAATTCAACCCTAGATTTTCTTAGGAAATGGGTCGATTTTCAAGCATCCCCGATGTGTGGAAATTCTATTTGTTTAGACAGGCGTTTTTTGATCAGATATATGCCAGAGCTTGCGAATTTTTTTCATTACCGAAATATAGATGTATCGACATTAAAGGAACTTGTTCAGCGCTGGAAGCCAAGTTTAATGGAAGGGTTTAATAAAAAAGCTAGACACCTTGCTCTTGATGATATCTACGATTCTATTGCTGAACTGAAATTTTATAGGGATACTTTTATAAATATTTAGTATTGTTCAACCTGCAGTATGACCGAGTTTCTTGCGCTGTTGATTAATGGCCCACAAAATGTGTTCTTGTACAAGAGAACTCGAAACCGTCAGTCGCTGCATTAATGCTGCTACGACGTCCGTGTTGCCTTTTGAGTTTCCTAGACCAATAGCGAGGTTACGCTGCCACCGTTCATAACCAATCCGCCTGATTGCTGATCCAAGTGTTTTGAACAAAAATTCTTCCTCATTCCAAGCAAAGAGTGTTAGCAAATCTATATCATCAAAATTGTGCCTTGGTTTGAAATCGGACTCTTGTGATTCAGTTGGAAAGCGATTCCAAGGACAAATAATTTGACAATCATCACAGCCAAACACTCGATTTCCGATAAGGGGTCTCATTTCTTCTGGGATTTTGTATTTGTTTTCTATTGTCAAATATGAAATACACCGCCTCGCATCTAAAATATATGGCTTGGGGAAGGCATTAGTGGGACATATGGAATTACATGCGCGACAGTTACCACATTGATTTTCTGTTTTACTGATGTCTGTTGGTAGCTTTAATGAGGTATAAATTTCGCCAATAAAAAACCATGAGCCTGCTTTTTCATTTAGCAGAAGGGTATTTTTCCCAATCCAACCCAACCCTGCTTGCGCGGCTAATGGTTTTTCCATAATCGGGGCACTATCGACGAAAGCACGTTGATTGACATCGTGGCTAGGCATCTCTTGTCGTATGCGACACACAATTTCGGCAAGACGGCGCCTTATTAATTTGTGATAATCTCGCCCCAGAGCATACCTAGATATATAGGCCTTGTTATCATTTTTGAGCACTGCAATCATTTTATTATCGGTTAAGTAGTCCATTCTGAAACAGATAACTCGCACTGCTTGATCTACGAGCTTGTTGATTTTATATCGTTTTTCTCCATGTTTATCCATCCAATCCATGGTTCCATGGTATCCATCACTTACCCACTTTCGGAGATTTTTTGAGGCCTGTGATAAATCAGGTTCGACAATTGCAACCTGTTGGAAACCCTGATGTGCTCCCCAATTTTTTATTTTTACGGCCAATTCTTGGAGGCTTTTGTTGGAGTCAATCGTTCGAGACATGTCGGGTCACTTCAGCTAGACTATAGTTTCATGAGTCTACTTGGATCTTAATTTAATGTCGCTAAAAACGGATGATAATTCTTTGTATGATTTATCTAATGTTATAAAAATCGAAAAACAGCACCTTAAAAAAATAAACTCAACTGAATATGCTCTTGCTCTGAAGGCCGCGGAAGCTCTTTATCAAGAGTTGATAAGAAAGTTTGGTCAGCCTAATAGTATCAATGTTTTTTGTGGGGGAGGTAAAAATGCTGCAGATGGGTACTTACTGTCTGCTCTTGCCTCTGCGAAATCAATACCAGTTAGAGTTTTTGAACTTGGAAATCCCCGCCAATTTTCCCCAACCATAGCTCGCGCTAGAGAAACTGCGCTTGATGCAAATGCTGAGTTGAATGTATTTTCAGGTGAAGAAACAATAGATCATGGGATTATTGTTGATGCCCTAATAGGGATTGGCTTGCGAGGAAAAATAAACGAAAAATACAGATGCGCAATTCAAAAAATGAATTTCTCAAATTTACCTACGCTTTCAATAGATGTGCCGTCAGGCCTTAATGCTGGTACGGGCGGAGTTCTCGATATAGCTGTAAATGCAGATTTAACGGTAACTTTTCTAGTTTATAAACAGGGTTTTTTTACGGGGTATGGTCCTTCATGTTGTGGTAGTCTCATTTTAAGACGCTTGGGGCTGGAGCGCGGGGAAAACCTGCACGGGTTGGCTAGTGCAACGATTATGCGTCTAGAAAAACTCTACAAGATTTTGCCAGGCCGACTAACTTATTCGTGTAAAACAAATTATGGACATGTTTTGGTTATCGGAGGTGACTATGGTTATGCTGGCGCTGGTATAATAGCTGCTCAAGGCGCCGCGAGGACTGGAGCGGGACTTGTGTCGCTAGCGACGCGTCCCGAGCATATATCAGCCATGTTAACGCGACAACCGGAGGTTATGGCGATTGGAGTGTCATCTGGACAAGAGCTTGAACCATTTTTAAGTCGTCCGAGTGTATTAGTTTTAGGCCCAGGCTTAGGCACGTCAGCGTGGTCTGAGCAATTACTACAAAAAGCATTAGATACAAAAATATCAATGGTTATTGATGCGGATGCGCTAAATATAATTTCATCAGGGAAAATACAAATTAGTAGAGAAAATGCCGAAAACTGTGTGATTACGCCGCATCCAGGGGAGGCCGCTCGTTTATTGAATATCTCTGTCAAGGAAGTCGAGGTGGACCGTGTTTCGGCGGTAATCGAACTCCAAAAAGTGTTTGGCACAACAGTAGTGTTGAAAGGTTCGGGAACCATAGTCTGTGGACGTTCCTCAGAGGTGGTTAGCATATGTCCATACGGCAATCCTGGCATGGCCAGTGCTGGAATGGGAGATTTACTGAGTGGAGTTATTGGTGGTCTTTTAGCTCAATCATTATCATGCATTTCTGCCGCAGAGTTGGGATGCTGTTTACATTCGCACGCTGCTGACATTGTGGTTGACCAGTTGGGGCAAAGAGGACTGATGGCCACTGATTTATTAAGATCGATTAGTAACCAATTGATGATTCAAGAGCGCTCAGGTGAGCCAATATGAAAAGCGTTCTGGAGGGTTTATGCGACTATGGTGGGTTTCTGCGCACGAAGATTGCTGATGAACGGGCAATGTTGGCATTTGGTAAATCGGTTGCGAGGGTGCTAATTCCGCGTTTGGTAATCACACTTTCCGGAGATTTGGGCGTTGGGAAGACTACGTTGGCCAGAGGAGTGCTCCAAGGTCTGGGTTTTGGTGGGATTGTGAAAAGTCCTACATACGCTATGTTGGAACCCTACCAATTAGACCTCGGGGCGGTGTATCATTTTGATCTTTTTAGAATGAGTGATCCTGAAGAATTGGAATTCCTCGGCTACCGCGATTGTTTGCGTGACGCATATTTGTGTCTCGTTGAGTGGCCGGAACGCAGCGATGGGTATCTGCGTAAAATTGATTTGGAATTGTCAATAATATGTGAGGGCGATACTCGAATTGTAACTATACGAGCGCATACTCCTGCTGGAAGAATTACGAATGAGCATTTGCAAAATATATAGTATTAAGAATTTGTTCCCAGGCCCTACATTTTTTTTATTTTTTTGCTAGCAGTATCGGATGTTTTAAATGCTGAAGTTTCTGTACTTGTGTTTAATGATGTTGATCCTTAGTGACTTTGCTGAGGCTTCCAAGATTGAAGGACTGAGGCTATATAGATCTCCTGACAGAACTCGTATCGTTTTGGATCTCAATGAGACTGTACGATATCAAGCGTTTACGTTGGACAAGCCAAATCGTGTGGTTGTCGATATTTTAGATGTGAAGTTAAACGCAGAATTTGAGCAACTGGATCTTTCAAACACTCCGATTATCCGCATTCGCACCGGCGTGAGAGACGGGACTAGTCTGAGGATAGTATTTGATTTGGTAAATCAAGTGAGTTCTAAAGTATTTAGTCTCCAATCAAATGAGCGCTATGGTAACCGTTTAGTTGTAGATCTGTACGATGTAAAGAAACGCACGAGTAAAAGTCTGGCTGGCATTATTCAACAAGTAAATCGAAAAATAGTCGTTGCAATCGACGCTGGGCATGGAGGAGAGGATCCTGGAGCTTTGGGTCCGGGAAGGATTCGAGAAAAGGTTATAGTTCTACAAATTGCAAAGCGATTAAAGAAATTGTTTGATGATGATAGTGATTTTACGGGTGTTTTAATTCGAGAGGGAGATTATTATTTAGCTCACAGGCGGCGTCTGGAAATTGCACACAACAGTCTTGCAGATTTCTTTATATCTATCCATGCTGACGCATTTTCCAGCCCCGACGCTCATGGAGCTTCTGTTTATGCATTATCGAATAAAGGAGCCACCAGTGAGGCTGCGCGATATCTTGCATCCAAAGAAAATCGTGCTGATTTAATAGGTGGCGCGGTAACGCTGAGTCTGGTGGATAAGCCGGATGCTCTAGCTGAGGTTTTGTTAGATCTATCTATGACTGCGACTTTAAGCAGTAGTTTGGCCGCAGGCGGTTACGTGCTAAGAAATATTGATGGACTCGCGAGGTTGCATAAAAAACGCGTGGAGCAGGCTGGATTTTTAGTTCTTAAATCGCCAGATATTCCCTCTCTGCTTATTGAGGCTGGATTTATCTCAAATCCACGGGAGGCTAAACTACTTTCTAATAAGACTTATCAGCAGAGCATGGCTGAGGCTATTTATCGGGGAATGGTTCAATATTATCTTGACAATCCGCCTCCGGGGACAGCTTTAGCGGTTAACAAAGCTGAGCGTTTAAAAATATACATTGTGCTGAAGGGTGATACGCTCTCTCAAATAGCGCAAAAGTATAAAACATCGGTAGATAATTTATTACGTTACAATAATTTATCTTCGAAACGAATAATAGTCGGTCAACGGCTTTCAGTACCACCTCGTTAATAGCGGTTTAAGCTAATGAGTAAAATTCGTATTTTAGGCACACAACTAGCAAATCAAATCGCCGCTGGAGAGGTTGTAGACCGACCTTTTTCCGTTGTTAAAGAGCTTGTAGAGAATAGCTTAGATGCTGGGGCAAGACACATACATATCGAGGTAGAGAATGGAGGGATGAAACTTTTAAAAGTTCGTGATGATGGAACGGGTATTCCAGCAGATGAATTAGTGCTAGCTTTGGGTCGACACTCTACTAGTAAGATTTATGATTTAGTTGATCTTGATGCTATAGCTACGTTGGGGTTTCGGGGTGAGGCGTTATCAAGCATTGCATCGGTGTCGCAATTAACATTGACATCGAAACATTCTGAATCCGCATGGCTTCTGCAGCCGGAGAACTGTGATACAACTGCACGTTTACGTCCCGCGGCGCATCCTCAGGGTACCACGGTTGAGGTCAGAGAGTTATTCTACAACACTCCTGCGAGAAGAAAGTTTTTGCGCTCTGAAGTCACAGAATATAACAATATCAGCGCATGTATTAAAAGGTTAGCTCTGAGCCGTTTCGATGTTGCGTTCACCCTGACAAATAATGATCGATTGAGATTAGACCTAAGTGCATCAGAGAAATGTTTGGATGAGCAGGAAAGACTCCGAGCGATCTGTGGCCCCTCTTTTTTAGATAACGCCGTTTATCTTAATAATCAAAGCTCGAATTTGATGATAAAAGGCTGGATCTCCATACCCACTTTTTCTCGAAGTCAACCTGATTTGCAATATCTGTTCGTTAATGGAAGATATGTAAAAGATAAAACTATCGCTCATGCAGTAAGGCAAGCATATCAAGACGTTTTGTACAAGGGCCGTCATCCGGCGTTTGTTTTATACTTAGAAACTGATTTAAGGGATGTTGATGTGAACGTACATCCGACTAAGCATGAAGTCAGATTTAAGGATAATAGAGTCATTCATCGCTTTGTACACTCCGCAGTAGATTCTGCATTAGCCGAGATATATCCAAAAAATGATAATAATACAGATTCCAGGGTTGACCTCGTAGTTGGAACTCAACCCAAAAGAGATATTATGTCTTTTGTCGATATGCTCTCGTCTCATCGTTTTGGAGAGCAAGCTGATCGCAACAGGCCTAGGAAAAAATCTGAGATTGTTGGTCTTAAATCGGGGTCTGCAGACTTTTTCAATGATCAACACAACAAGGATATTGCCAACCAAAATGATCGTGAACCAATCCCGCCACTTGGGTTTGCAGTAGCGCAATTGAGATACGCCTATATTCTCGCTGAAAATGCGACTGGACTAGTAATCGTAGATGCTCATGCTGCTCATGAAAGAATAGTTTATGAAGAATTGAAGCGTACTTACGAGCGACAGGGACTGGTTTCTCAACCTCTATTAGTACCGCAAGGAGTTTTAGTCACTGAAACCGAAGCTGATTTGGGGGAGCGTCATAAGGAAGAGTTTTCAAAACTAGGATTTGTTTTAGATAGGATCTCGTCAGAGTCGCTATTGGTGAGGGAGCTTCCCGCTATTTTGAGAGGCTCCGACGCTGAGCAGCTTGTTAGAGACATTTTAGCAGATCTGATTCAATATGACATCTCGGATCGATTAGGTGAAGAGATTCAGCATATTTTATCTACAATGGCGTGTCATGGATCAGTAAGGGTCAATCGTAAGCTTACATTATCCGAAATGAACTCCCTTCTCCGTCAAATGGAACAAACAGAACGAATTAACCAGTGTAATCATGGCAGACCAACTTGGGCCGAGTTTTCCCTTGAGGAGATTGACAAATACTTTATGCGAGGTCGTTAGATTTTGTTAGCAGTCAATGGCGTGCGTCAAAATACAAGATTTCCTTTAATTATTTTAATGGGCCCGACGGCAATAGGTAAAACCGACGTTGCACTCGCGATTTGTCAACATTTCCCAGTCGAAATAGTAAGTGTAGACTCCGCTCAAGTATATCGTCACTTAGACATAGGCACCGCTAAGCCGTCGAAAGCCATTTTAGAAGAAGTACCACATTGGTTAATAGATGTTGTTGATCCAAGCGATATTTACAATGCTGCTAGGTTCGTAAATGATGCGAATTACGCAATACAACAGATCCGGCAGAAAGGAAAAATTCCACTCCTCGTTGGTGGCAGTATGATGTATTTTAATGCGCTAATAAATGGATTATCGGATTTGCCTCCCGCTAGTGCCAAAGTTCGAGAAAAATTGAATAGTCAGGCAGAGTTGGAGGGACTTGAGAGTTTATATGATCGATTGAAAAGTATCGATTTTCATACTGCATCTCGTGTACACCCTAGGCAGAGACATCGGGTACTTCGCGCTCTTGAAGTATTTGAATTAACCGGTATTCCGCTATCTGAGTTACAAGCCCAAAAACATTCTACCAGCCTGATGCATCCGTTAGACATTTATCAAATTGGACTTTGGCCCTCTGATCGGACATTACTTCATCGACGAATTGAAGAGCGTTTTGAATCTATGTTAAACCGAGGTTTTTGTGATGAGGTTCAGAATTTGTACGTTCGTGGAGATTTAAATCCTGATCTCCCTGCCATCAGAGCAGTTGGATATAGACAAATTTGGGGATTTCTGCAAGGTGCTTACGGCCTCGAAACCGCTAAAAGTTTGTCTATATTTGCCTCCCGGCAGCTGGCTAAACGTCAACTCACTTGGATGCGACGTTGGTCAGATCTTAACATTGAGCATGTCAATCCATTAAGCGATAGAGAAAAATTAAAAAAAAATATCCTGAATCGCTTGAAAAAACATGTTTAAAACCCCATCTTTATCTACTTCTGGCTAACATACTTTATCTTGTCAAACGGCAGCGAGGCAAAGAAACATGGTCCTTGGTGCCTCAAGAAGCGTTCTGACGGTTTTAGGAGACGAAATAATGTCCAAGGGACACAATTTGCAAGACCCTTTTCTTAATGTGTTGAGGAAAGAGAAAATCGCTGTATCGATATTTCTTGTTAACGGTATTAAGTTACAAGGACAAATTGAGTCGTTTGATCAATTCGTTGTTTTGTTGAAAAATACCGTAAGTCAGATGGTATACAAGCATGCTATCTCTACAGTTGTGCCTTCCCGTGCGGTCAAACTCCCCACACCAAGCCTTACGTCGTCAGTATCGAATGATAATCGCTACGACTTAGGAAATACGAAAACTTTTTCTGAAGACGATTACTAACGCGATATGCCATTATTTTTTGGGCGACCCATTAGCGGCAAACGGGTGGTAATGGTGAGTTTGAAAATACAGTCGGACGGTTGGGAAGAGAATGTAACAGAGTTCGAAGAGTTGGTGGCATCGTCCGGAGGGTACGCTGTTGGACTGGTCACTGGTAGTAAAAAAGCTCCTGCAGCCAAATTCTTTTTAAGTGGAGGAAAGTTAGAGGAGGTTGTGTTGCTCCGACTTGAAAAGTCTGCAGACTTGATAATCTTTAATCACAATCTGTCAGCAAGTCAAGAGCGAAATCTTGAAGAACATTTAAAGTGCAAGGTTTTGGATCGAAATGGCTTGATATTAGATATATTCGCGCAACGGGCTCGTACTCACGAAGGAAAATTACAGGTAGAGTTGGCGCAACTCAAGCATCTTTCGACACGTTTGATACGTGGTTGGACCCATCTTGAAAGGCAAAAGGGTGGCATTGGTTTACGTGGGCCCGGCGAGACACAACTAGAATCTGATAGACGGTTGGTAAGAGCGCGTATTGTCAGCGTGAGAAATAAGTTGTTAAAGATCCGACAACAAAGATCGCTTGGGCGACAGTCTAGATGTAAATTAAATGCTCGAACAATATCTCTAGTAGGTTATACCAATGTCGGGAAGTCAACAATATTTAACAAGCTGACAAAAAGCGGCGTTTATGCAGCTGATAAGCTCTTCGCGACATTAGACCCAACAATGCGGCGAGGCAAAGTGAAGGGTATTAGAAATACAGTTTTTTCTGATACGGTGGGTTTTATAAGGCAACTTCCTCATAGCCTCATAGAGGCGTTTCAAGGAACATTGGAAGAAATTTGTGGTGCCGCCTTGCTCCTCCATGTGCTTGATGCCTCGGCGAGAGATGTTGAGTCAATGAGAGGCAGCGTTAATTCCGTTCTCGAAGAAATTGGTGCTGATAAAATTCGCGCTTTGATAGTATACAACAAGGTTGATTTGCTAGACCATTGCACATGCCGAATCGACAGAGATGGAGACGGTATTCCCGTAGCTGTGTGGGTATCAGCAGAAACCGGCGACGGCATGAACTTACTTGTGAATGCAATCTCTGAATGTGTTGAGTACGGCTCACTAATTGGAAAGCTTAGTTTGCCACCGGCGCTCGCATCGTTGAGAGCTGAGCTTTATAATTGCGGTGCAGTAACGAAAGAGAGTATTGATAATCAAGGCGTCTCATTAGTGGACGTCAGAATGAATAGCATCGAGTATGCTCGTGTTTCAAAACGTTTTAAAGAATTCGCCGATATTTTTACTGTGGCCAGTTAGACGCGAACACTTATGAATAAGAAGCTTTACTGATTGGATCAAAAATTAAAGATAAATGAATGAACTGCGCGATAGGAGTAAATTATGGCATGGAATGATCAAGGCGGGGGGGGGAAAGATCCGTGGGGTGGAAATCGTGGTGGTGACGCTCCTCCTGACATAGATGAGGCGTTAAGAAAATTGAAAGAAAAATTTTCAAACTTTGGCGGTGGTGGCTCTGGGGGCTCTGGGGACGGTAGGTTCGAGACAGGGTGGAAATCACTGGCAATCGCAGCACTTAGTATCGTCTTGTTGCTTTGGGTAATGTTGGGAGCATATCAAATTGATGAAAAAGAGCAGGCAATTGTTCTTCGTTTAGGAAAATACAATGAGACAGTTGGGCCCGGGCTACATTGGAATCCCCCATTGATTGATTCGGTAGAAATTGAGCGTGTGACTGAGGAACGGCAATACTCTGCGCGAGGGTTGATGCTTACTGAGGACGAAAATATCGCAGAACTGACCCTCACAGTACAATATAACATTGCTGATGTAAAAGCCTTTGTCTTAAACATCAAAGATCCAGAGACGACGCTTCAGCAAGCGACCGATAGCGCACTTAGACATGTGGTTGGTAGCTCTGGACTCGATGATGTTATTTCTACCGGACGAGAGCAGATTGCGGTTGCCACTGCTGAGAAACTTCAGGACTATCTGAATGTCTATGATAGTGGAATCAATGTTGTGAAGATTAACATTGAGGAGGCTCGGCCACCCACTCAAGTGCAGGAAGCTTATGATGATGTGATCGAGGCACGAGAAGACTTGGAACGATATATCAATGATGCCCAAGCGTATTCGAACGGCATAATCCCTCAGGCGCGTGGTGAGGCACAACGTCTAAGAGAGGAAGCTGANGGATACAAATCACAAGTTGTATCAAAAGCTGAGGGTGAAACTGAGCGGTTTGTGGCGTTACTTNCAGAGTATAAGAAGGCACCGGTTGTGACGCGCGAACGACTTTATATTGATGCCATGGAAGAGGTTATGACGCGAACTAGNAAGGTGCTGATTGATTCAAAGGGAGGCAATAACATGTTGTATTTACCTTTAGACCAGTTGATGAAGAGTGGTANTATTGCTCGGGGCTCCAGTAACTTGGACGAAGCTGATGTCGACAGAGTGGCAGAACAAGTCTTAGACCGAATTCAAAGAAACAGCACGAGGCAAGGGGAGGGGCGTAGATGAATAAATTAGTAGGAGTGTCACTGGCGTTCGTTGGACTTGTCGTAATAGCGGCAAACAGCTTATTCGTTGTCACCGAGTTTGAGCGAGGAGTAAAGTTGAGATTCGGCAAACTAGTGGATGATGATTTGAGGCCGGGTCTCCATGTTAAATTGCCATTAGCCGAGCAGATTCGTATCTTCGATGGGCGTATTCTCACAGTGGATGCACAACCTGCTAGTTTCTTTACAATTGAAAAGAAAAGGTTGATTGTTGATTCTTATGCTAAATGGCGCATCCAAGATGTTGGAACATACTACAAAGCTACGGGAGGCGTGGAGTCCATTGCCCAGAATAGACTTGCTAACCGAGTGAACAATGGTCTACGAAATCAATTTGGCACACGGACATTGAAGGAAGTAGTCTCAGGTGAGCGAGAATTACTGATGAGGAACATTACGCAAGGTCTCAATCAAACTGTATTGCAGGCTCTCGGTATAGAGGTAGTCGATGTCAGGGTTAAACGGATTGATCTACCCTCTGAAGTTAGTAATCAGGTGTACAGACGAATGACGGCTGAGCGCACTAAAGAGGCAACTGAACTTAGATCTACGGGCAAAGAACGTGCAGAGAAGATACGAGCTTCGGCTGACAGAGAACGCACCATTGAACTTGCGAATGCTTACAGAGATTCCGAACAATTACGCGGCCAAGGAGACGCAGAAGCTGCATCGATTTATGCTAATGCTTTCAGTCAAGACGAAGAATTTTACGCGTTCTTAAGAAGCCTTAATGCCTACAAATCAGCATTTGCGAACAAAGGAGATATTATGTTGGTTGAGCCATCTAGTGAATTTTTTCGGTATCTAAAGCAACCTGATGGATCATGATAGGGTTAGAAGAGTGGGTGGATTGAACTAGCATATGGGTTAAATATTAGTTCATTAAGGAATTCTGCTTGACCAACTACAAGTAGTCAGTGAGGTGAGAATAATGACTTATGAACTTCTGACAGCACTTGGACTTCTATTAGTTTTAGAGGGTATGTTTCCCTTTTTGATGCCTGATCGGTGGCATAGAATATTGAAGATTATGGCTCAAGTTAAACCGGTCAGGTTGAGGTATTATGGCTTGGTGAGTATGCTCGCTGGAGCAGGTTTGCTTGTTTTTTTTAGATGATGTCACGCCCCTCCTTGGGAGACCTATAGATGATTGATTTAGATCGTTGGATCCTTCCAGATGGTTTTGAAGATGTACTTCCGGAAAGAGCCCTCAATGTTGAGTGTCTGCGTAGAGAGCTTTTAGATCTTTACGATTTGTGGGGGTATGATTTGGTAATTCCGCCGATGCTTGAATATACCGATTCTCTTCTGGTAAAGGCTGGCAAGGACCTAGACTTACTTACTTTCCGAGTGACGGATCAGGTGAGTGGAAAGATGATGGGAATTCGGGCAGACATAACGCCGCAAACGGCACGGATCGATGCACATAGCTTTGCACGGAAAGGAATAAGTCGATTATGTTATGCAGGTACAGTATTACATGCCAGGGCTCGAGATTCGCTGTCATCGCGAGCACCAACCTCAATCGGAGTTGAACTTTTCGGTGAGAAGTCCGTAAGAGCAGATATTGAAGCAGTAACCCTATTTTTAGAAAGTCTCAGATTAGTCGACATTAGTGATGTTTGTCTTGATCTTGGACATGTTGACATTTGTCGAGGGCTCTTTAAGTCGGCGGGTTTAGAATCTAGACTAAAATCAGAATTCTATGATTTACTTCATAAGAAATCGGGAAGAGAAATAGAGAATTGGATAACTGCGAATATAAAAGATTCGCGCCTATCTAACTGGCTATCAGTTCTACCAAAGTTGGTTGGCGGTAGTGACACCTTACGGGTAGCATTATCTGAATTTTCTGAGGCGCCTGATGAGGTGCTAGAAGCTATTGAGCAATTAAACCATCTCGCTGGTTCAGTTAAAGACCCCAACATATCATTACACTTTGATCTTTCTGAGGTGCCAGGATTTCACTATCATACGGGATTAGTATTCGCAGGGTTTTCGAAGGGAAAAAGAAAAGTTTTGGGAAACGGTGGCAGATATGATTGTGTCGGGAAAGCGTTTGGAAGAAACAGGCCAGCAACTGGCTTTGCGTTTGATTTAAACTTATTAGCGGAGCTCAGTGGTAGAAAAATTCCGCCGAAGGAAGCAGTTTGGTGTTATGTGGGAGACGATGAATTATTAATTAATGAGGCAAAAAGTTTGCGCAAAGCCGGACATCGTGTCGTTCAATTATTCGAAGAAGAAGGAAGCTCGGAATCTATGAAAAGCTGTGACAAGCAATTATTCAATGAGAACGGTCGCGCCGTTGTCCGCGACCTGTAACGGTTAAACTTTAGGTGTCCTCGTTGACGGAAAAAGGATATTTATGAGTAAAAGCGTGGTGGTTTTAGGATCGCAATGGGGTGATGAGGGAAAAGGGAAAATAGTAGATTTGCTCATGGACAGGGCTGGTGTTGTGGCTCGGTTTCAGGGCGGACACAATGCAGGACATACACTTGTAATAAATGGAATAAAAACCGCACTTCACTTGATTCCCTCTGGAATTTTGCGTCCTCAAGTGAAATGCGTTATAGGAAATGGAGTAGTATTAGCACCAGACGCTCTTCTTACAGAAATAAAGATGCTTGAGGACCGCGGGGTGAGTGTGCGAGAACGCCTTAAGATCTCAGGTAATTGCCCATTAATTCTAGATTATCATGTTGCGCTAGATAGCGCGCGAGAACTAGCTAGGGGTTGCCATAAAATTGGTACTACGGGCAGAGGTATAGGGCCGGCTTACGAGGACAAGGTTGCTCGTCGGGGTCTACGATTTGGGGACCTAGAGAACATGGAGAATTTTGCGGATAAACTCGGTGAATTAGTTGATTTCCATAATTTCTCATTGACCAAGTATTATGGGAGATCCAGCGTTGATTTCGATCGGATTTTGGATTCTGCCGTTGATTGGGCTTCGGAGCTTTTGTCCATGCGAGCTAATGTAAGTATGTTTTTGCAGGAAAATAGAGAGGCGGGTGAGCATATTCTATTTGAGGGAGCTCAAGGAAGTTTGTTGGATATTGACCATGGAACATACCCTTACGTTACATCATCTAATACAACTGCGGGTGCGGCTGCCACGGGGACTGGACTAGGCCCACTCTATTTGGATTCTGTCGTTGGAATCACGAAGGCGTATACTACTCGGGTTGGAGAGGGTCCATTCCCAACTGAACTAACCTGTGCTCTAGGAGAGCAATTGAGTGAGTTAGGTATGGAATTTGGAACGACGACTGGACGGAAGAGGAGATGTGGTTGGTTGGATGTTGTTGCTTTGCGTCGAGCTGTTGTTACAAATAGTCTATCAGCTTTGTGTCTCACGAAGCTTGACGTACTAGACGGCTTTGGTTCTCTGAACATTTGTATTGGATATCGTACAGCGGATCACTCAAAAAAGTTTTTTCCGCAGCATGCTGATGACTATAATAGAATAACTCCAATATATGAAAAGATTGCCGGTTGGGAAGAGTGTACCAAAGGTATAAAGGAGTTCGACAAGCTACCGGTAAATGCACGAGCATATATTTCAAGGATCCAGACTCTAATAGGGATCCCTATCGACATTATTTCAACTGGGCCAGATAGAGACGATACAGTAATACTTAACCACCCATTTTGTTAGTGAAAAATCGGCGGGCTCGATGCTAATAAGTTTTCATATTGGCCTCTTAAAAAACTTTTACCAACTTCTAGCAGGCTTTGGATCGGATGTGTCTTTAAATATTATGTAGCTATCGCTCTCAGAAGATTTTCCGACTCTTGGCACGTTAAAGTAAAAACAGATAAAAAAGGTGATTTTAATGAGCACATGCAACACTAGTTCTCTCCTCCAATTCATTGGCGAAACTCCAGTAATTAAGATTAATTGTTTTGATACGGGGTCTTGTGAGTTGTTTGTAAAGTTGGAATTACAAAATCCCGGAGGCTCAATAAAAGATAGGATAGCTCTCACGATCGTTGAAGAGGCGGAAAAAAGTGGAGCACTTTGTGTAGGAGGTACAATTATTGAGGCCACTGCGGGTAATACGGGGATTGCATTAGCACTTGTTGCCGCTATCAAAGGGTATCGTATTATCCTTGTTATACCCGATAAAATGAGTCGTGAAAAGATACTTCATTTAGAAGGTCTAGGAGCCGAAGTGGTTCTAACCCGATCCGATGTTCCAGAAGGGCATCCAGATTATTATCATGCAGTCGCGCGACGAATTGCGGAATCTACGCCCGGCAGTTTTTTAGCGGACCAGTTTTCTAATCCGGCCAATCCCTTAGCTCATCGTTTAACCACTGCTCCCGAGATTTGGCGGCAGATGGAAGAACGAGTTGACGCTGTCGTGTGTGGCGTGGGGTCGGGTGGCACAGTTACTGGAATGGCCCAATTTTTCAGGGAGAAACAACTTGATGTAAAGATGGTAGTTGCTGATCCTAAAGGTTCGATTGTTGCGGATGCCGTGACAACAGGAGACTTCGTTTATGACGGTAGTTCATGGTTGGTCGAAGGGATTGGAGAAGATTTTATACCGGATAATTTAGACCTTTCTCTAGTTGACGATGCGGAGGTTGTTTCCGATGAGGAGGCTTTTCAAACATTGCAGGTGCTTTTGCGTGAAGAGGGGATCCTTGGAGGTTCTTCCAGTGGCACGCTTGTGGCGGGAGCGGTTAAATGGTGCAAGAAACAGAAACAGGCCAAACGCGTCGTTACTTTTATTTGTGATACAGGTAATAAGTATTTATCCAAGGCGTTTAATAAAAGCTGGTTACATGACAATCAGTTACTTGAAAAATCATGTGTTGGTAACCTTACAGATATGATAAGTCGGAGAGCAGACAACGGTGATATGATTTCTGTTGCGCCATCAGACACGTTGAACACCACATATAATCGTATGCGTTCCGCTGATGTGTCTCAGGTACCCGTGCTGGATAAACAGAAACTCGTTGGCATTTTAGATGAGGAAAGTTTGCTCGCGGCTGTTAGTGCCAACAGTTCAGCCTTTTCTCGAACCGCATCTGAATATATGAGCATTAATTTTGAAGTGCTTGAGAAGGACTCGAGTTTGGGGGTGTTGAGGACAGCTTTAACCTCGAATAATGTCGCGATAATTTTTGACGGAAGTTTGTTTTTGGGTTTTATTACAAAAATTGATTTAATCAATTATCAGAGAAATCTTTTTCTCAAAAACGAGGGATAATTATGAACAGAAAGAGTGACCAACTTGGTTTTGAGACGCGAGCCATTCATTCCGGGCAGAACCCCGATCCGTCGACCGGAGCGATAATGACTCCCATTTATGCCACTTCTACTTATGTTCAACAAAGCCCCGGCGTCCACAAAGGTTATGAATATTCGCGGAGTCATAATCCCACACGTAAAGCTTTGGAGGAGTGTATCAGTTGCCTGGAGGGAGGATGTGAGGGATTTGCTTTTGCCTCTGGCATGTCGGCTATTGCTGTAGTTTTGGAGATATTTAATTCAGGAGATCACATAATTGCCTCTGATGACCTCTACGGCGGCACTTTTAGGTTATTTGAGAACGTTAGAAAACGCTCATCGGGGTTGGAATTTACTTTCGTTGACATGAGTGATCCCAAGCAGTTGAAGTTGGCTTTACGCAGTAATACCAAGATGATTTGGGTTGAGTCCCCAACTAACCCAATGCTAAAGCTTGTAGATCTCAAAGCAGTTGCTGCCTTTGCAAAACGTCATGCTTTAGTTTCTGTGTGCGACAACACTTTTTGTTCGCCAGCTATTCAACGGCCCTTTGAATTTGGTTTTGATTTGGTGGTGCACTCGGCCACCAAGTACCTTAATGGACACTCTGATGTGATCGGAGGTATTGTTGTCTGCGCTCTCCATCGAGAGGATTTAGCACAACAAATGAATTATCTATCTAATTCGGTCGGTGCGATTATGAGTCCCTTTGACAGTTTTTTGGTGCTACGGAGTTTGAAAACGCTGTCTGTCCGGATTGAGAAACACTGTAAAAACGCAAAAGCGATATCCGAATTTCTTGAAAAACATCCATTGATAGAACGGATATACTATCCGGGACTCGCTAGCCATCCGCAACACAAACTAGCTAAGGTTCAGATGACGGGCTACGGAGGCATGATTAGCGTTGTGCTGAAAGGCGGAATGCAAAGTACAAAAATTTTTCTAGAAAATACGCAAATTTTTTCCTTAGCGGAGAGTCTTGGTGGAGTAGAAAGCCTTATCGAACACCCTGCTATCATGACTCATGCGTCTGTGCCGGAGTCTATTCGTAATGAATTAGGTATAGTTGATGGTTTGGTAAGGCTCTCTGTGGGCATCGAGAATTGTGAGGATCTCATAAGCGATTTAGAGTTTGCCCTAAGCTGTGTTTAGGGGACAAGAAATGTAAAAGTATTATTCTGACGACCTACTTACAAATGTTTCGAATTGGCTTTTGGTAGGCTAAAAAGGTGTCATATTTCCTAAACTTAGGCTACGGGTGTTTCATAACTTGTAATCTCCCTAAGTTCATCTAAGTGATAGAGATGGTGAACCCTTTTTGGCAAGTCTATTAAGGTGGTTTCGGTTATCCGTTGATAATGCTCGATAAAGCGTTTGATTTCATTCGGTTGCATAATTTCAGGAGGCAGAGGTTTGCCTTGGGTTAAGATTTTCTTTATGAGCTTCTCCTCTTGATGAAGTCGCCACTTATAGACTGCATCAAACGATGGTGCGCGTAACATCACCCATTGATCGACTTTTTCAAATAAGGATTGATAATTCTTTGCGAGTGCTTTGTTCACATATTCTCGCCAGGCTTGGTTCGCATCATGATTTGCTTCGAATTGATTGACTGGTACTTTAAGGGAATCATCCGGCTGCGGTTTTGCACCAAGGCACCATCCTTCGAGCAGGATGAGTTGGACTGGTAACTGCGCTATTTCCCAATGTTCTTTTGAATATCGGTCATCCCGTGACTTATCGAAGCGTGGAATCGTAGCGGTTCCTGTCTTTTGAGAAAGTCGATTCAATGTGTTCATTGCAAGAGCTATATCATGTGTGCCGGGAACCCCGCGCGTTGCTAATAGTGGATGGGTATCTCTGCTTAATTGAAATCTCTCTTCTCGCGTAAGATAGAAGTCGTCCAGCGATATCGATACCGCCGAAAGTCCCTCAGCGCATGCATAGCTCTTAAGATAGTCGGCTAGTGTTGATTTCCCAGATCCCTGCGTACCGTTGATTCCGATAACAAGGGGTTTTTTCAAGCGAGTTAAATTAACTTTTTGGCTGTGCAAAATAGGATCGAATAGTTGAGCGGCTTTTGTGAGATAGTCAACTTCCAGAGCATTACGTTCCAAGAAATCAATTTGCCAAGAGGCATTTGGGAGTGTCGAATTATTTTCTTCAAGGGTCATTTAAGACGGGTTTCTCGCGGCATTAAATATTGAACTTTACAAAATGTGCGCCATATAGGAAAGATCTAATCAGGATATTTTATAAATATTTATTGACACTAATTATGCAAGCTGGGGTGTCTATCCTTTGCGTGCTGATCAATCATTCTTCATAGATACAATTTCGGACACTTTCAAATGTATATATTTTTGAGCGCAATTTTTTACCGCTGCTTGGCAATAGTGATGAGAGATTATGCGTAAATTAATGTTATTGTTTTGTTGATTCCAATTTTGACTGGATGTAATACAAAAAAAGATTCCCAAAGTATCGATAACGCTGTCACAGACCGTATTGTGTATGATGAATTTGAGGAAATTTCCCCTATTGCATAGCTTAGATAAATATGGAAAGCTGATACGCTCGAAGGGATACTTCTGGTTGGCCACAAGACCCGAATATGCGGGTCAATGGAGTCAAGCTGGAGGCATTGCCCATTATGGGTTTGCTGGTATGTTTTGGAAGGCTATTCCAAAAAAAGATTGGCCCACTGATGTTGACTATTGAGCCTCAATCAACAAACTTTGGGTAGAACCTTTTGGTGACATGCGACAAGAATTAGTATTTATTGGTCAAAATATGGATGAAGCGGGTCTCAGCAAGGCACTTGACAAATGTTTGTTACCAATGGACGAGGTTCTTAAAGGTAAGGAATATTGGGCGACATTGCATGACCCATTTCCAGAGTGGAGGGCGGCATGAGTCGGTTTCATTGCTTTGAATCTATGTCGGAGACAGTGCATCAACAAGAAAAAAGCAAAAAAAAATCGTAGAGGCCAAACGTGTTTGTGATAGGGCCGGTGCGCGGTTTACAAAGAAACGTGCGCAGATCTTCGATATTTATGTTGCTAGCAGACATACCGTTGTCAGCTTATGCAGTAGCAGATATTTATAATAAATCTTGCAAGGAAAAAATGCCACCAATGTCCGTATACCGAATTCTCGAATTTTTTGGGACTCTTGATCTAGTGCATAAATTGAGCTCAAACAATAAATTTGTGACATGTTCTCATAAAAGTTGTGATCACACTCATGACGATTCTCAATTTTTGATATGTAAAAACTGTGCAATTGCAACAGAAATATCAATGTCTTCGAAACTTATGCGTGATTTGAAAAAACTAGTCAGAAACGCTGGTTTCGCTCTAATAAATCCTCAATTAGAGTTACATTGTCTTTGTGATGCTTGTTTTGCAAATTCAAAAATATCTCTAAGTTAATTGAGGTGACATTTAAGCAGGCAATTTTTTTGAACTGCGCTGAAGAACCTTTCTCTTGATCACTATTACTTGATATAACGGCTCTCAAATAAATGGTGGGCCCAGTAGGACTTGAACCTACGACCAATCGATTATGAGTCGACTGCTCTAACCAGCTGAGCTATGGGCCCTTTAACTCCTCAGGCGAATCATTCATCTATAAAGCTGCGTAGGTGCTCCGATCGCGTCGGGTGACGCAATTTTCGAAGGGCTTTTGCCTCAATCTGCCGAATGCGCTCTCGAGTCACGTCAAATTGTTTTCCGACTTCCTCTAGTGTGTGGTCGGTATTCATATCTATTCCGAATCGCATTCGAAGTACTTTAGCTTCGCGAGCAGTAAGACTGCTTAAGACGCCTCTTGTAGATTCTGTCAGGTTGTTTTTTGTT
>PCCK01000031.1 GCA_002731695.1 Porticoccaceae bacterium | reverse complement strand
TGGTACAATTGATTACCGGTTGATTTTTCTTTAAATGCCAATGGCCCGAATAATGCGGAGGTAGTAGCCATCAGCCGCGTTAGCGAATGTGGAAGGAGGACCTTGTCCAGCGTGTTCCCTGCCAAAATACTGGGGTGATTAAGGCAAATCTGCGAGAGTGGGGCGTTTCCAATGGGTATTTTTTTGAGCAGCTTGCTGTTGGAGCTGAAAAGATGCTTATTCATAGATTTAGAATGAAATGATCCGAAAACATAGTGAAGTGATGCTTTAAACCTCTAGTTTGATGCGTGGAGAGATTCATTCAGTTGAATGGCATTATAATTTTTCAGGCATTCGACCCTCCCACTTATCGAATTTCTCCTAAATAGCAGGTCATCTTTATGTGAGAGTTCATTCGCCTTGATCGCCGCACTTTCAGATCCATCGACGTTAATGGTAACTACCTTGGTACCCGCAGTAACGTAAAGACCCGCCTCAATTGTGCATCGATCTCCTAGGGGTATACCCAGTCCAGAATTTGCCCCCAACAGGCATTGGGAGCCGAGTGATATGACCATATTACCCCCGCCCGATAAGGTGCCCATTATTGAGGCGCCTCCGCCGATGTCAGAACCCGATCCACACAAAACGCCGGCGGAAATTCTACCCTCCACCATATTTGGCCCTATGGTACCAGCATTAAAATTAACAAATCCTTCATGCATCACCGTTGTGCCCTCTCCAAGGTAAGCACCCAATCTTACTCGAGATGCATCAGCGATTCGCACGCCAGACGGAACGATATAATCAACCATCCTTGGAAATTTATCTATACAGTTGACTGATAATATCTGACCTCTGAGTTTCGCCTCCACAGTTCGGCTGGCTAGTTCTTCCACATCAATAGGCCCCGCACTTGTCCAAGCAATAGTTTTTAGGGTGGTGAATATTCCATCTATGTTTGTGTTGTGGGGTCGGACAAGTCTATGTGACAGGAGTTGTAGCTTAAGATATGCCTGAGGAACGGACGTTGGTGCCTCATCGCCGATTAACATTACTGCAACGAGAGGTCGATCAGAGGCTGATAGCATCCTGAGGCTATCAGCAATAAGCGTGTCTCCGCTGGTTCTCAATGCGGATTCTAGGGCAATAACCTGATTATTATTTAGCTCGATGTCCACGGTCCGGTCACCAAGGACCGCCATTAGAACCTCGCTGATCTCAGGATCAGGATTAAACTGGGGAGCAGGAAACAAAACTTCCAGCCACTCGCCTTTCTGATTTTTGCTACCCACCCCAATGCCGAAGCTATAAATTTTATTCATATATCCTTCTCATTCTTATTATTTAGAACTATTTGCTCTGTCCATAGAACAGAGCAGAGTAACTTTCCTCTCTGAAATCGACTATTAATGCCTCTTTATAATCCAGGACAGGCCGCTTGATTAGCGTTGGTTGCTCCCTTAAATAATTTGCTACGTTAGTCTTCGAGACTTCCTGTTGTTTTTCAGCAGACAGCCTCTTCCATGTGAGTCCCCGACGATTTAAAAATGTTTGCCAATCTCGGCGTTGAATCCAGCTGTCTATGGTTGAATACTCTATGCCGTCTTTCCTTAAATCATGAAATTCATACTCAACTCCAGCATTTTTGAGCCATTTGAGGGCAAGTTTGACTTTATTACAATTGTGAATTCCGTAAAGCGTCGCCAAAGTTTTTTCTCTGAAAACTAAAGAATAAGAAGCATACCAAAGTTCCGGATGTTAACACCAGAGCAAAGACAATGAATTGTATAGCTGCATAGTTTAGGCCTTATGAGCTACAAACATCATTTTTCTATTCGGATAACAATGTCGACAAATTTCGCAAACCCTACCGTCACAGCCTCTCGCTGTGCAAAATTCTCGCCCATAAAATATCATTTGCAGGTGGAGGGAATTCCATGAGTTTTTTGGGAAACATTTTTTGAGATCACTTTCAGCACCTGTAACATTTTTTGATTTGGTTAGACCCCATCTTTGAGCGAGGCGAAAGATATGAGTGTCAACAGGAAATGCTGGGATGCCAAATGCTTGCGACATCACAACGCTTGCGGTTTTATGACCAACTCCAGGTAATGCCTCCAGTTTATCGATTTCTTTTGGCACCTCTCCTCCATGACAGCGCACTAAAATATTAGACAGCTCCGAAATCGCGTGAGATTTTTTAGGGGCCAGGCCACACGGTCGAATTATTTTATAAATGGTGTCAACTGGCACTTTAATCATATCAAAAGGATTGTTTGCTACACTGAAGAGATATGGCGTTACCTTATTGACTCGGACATCTGTACATTGAGCGCTTATTAACACGGCGATCAACAACTGATACGCAGATTCGTGTTTGAGTGGGATTGGCGTTTCGGGATACAAGCTCTGGAGTTTCTTTTTGATGTATATGGCTCGCTCGGCTTTGCGCACTAGAGTCCCTCAACATAATTAACGATGCGCTCCGCGGCCTCCATACAGTCATCCAATTCTGCGACAAGCGCCATCCTTATTCTATTCATACCCGGATTCCCTGAGGACGTTGTTCGACCCATATACTGTCCGGGTAAAACTGTTACATTTTTGCTTTGATAGAGATCCCTGCAGAACTTAACATCGTCAATAGGTGTTTTTGGCCACAGATAAAAGCTGGCTCTCGGAACGAAGAATTCCAAAGTGGGCTGGAGAGCAGCAGTTACCTTATCAAATTTTTCTCTATAATTTTTCCGATTTTTAATGACGTGCGATTCATCTCTCCAAGCAGCTATTGATGCGGCTTGCGTAGCTGGTGACATAGCGCATCCATGATAAGTCCGATAAAGTAGAAATTGCTCGATGAGAGCACGGTCACCAGAAACACATCCCGATCGAAGCCCCGGCAAATTTGAGCGCTTTGAAAGGCTATGAAAAATAATGCATCTTTTAAATTCGTCATTACCAATTCTTTTGCATGCTTCTAAGAGACCGATTGGGGGTGATGTTTCATCGAAGTAAATTTCTGAATAGCACTCATCACTGACGATTATGAAATCGTATTTTTCGGCGAGTTGAAGAGCGAGACACATCTGATCAATCCCAATACAGGAGCCGGTTGGGTTACCTGGAGTGCAAAAATGCAAAATCTGGCAGCGCTCCCATATTTTTGCTGGCACCATTGAAAGATCGGGGAGAAAATAATTGTCTTCATGACAGTCTAAATACCAGAGTTCGGCTCCAGCAAGAATAGCTGCGCCTTCGTAGATCTGATAAAAGGGGTTGCAGGTAACGACTAGCGGAGTATTCTTAGGATTTATGCATGCTTGAGTGAATGAAAAAATGCCTTCCCGCGTCCCATTTACTGGGAGAATTTGAGTATCTGGGTCAATCGATCCCGAAGCCAGATTATACCGGTTTTCAAGCCAGCCGGCGGCAGTAATCCTGAGAGCACTACTTCCTTTTATTGTTGGATAATAACCAAGATCGTTACGCGCGCGGCTCAGTGCTTGCAGCACGAATTTGGGTGGTTTATGCCTAGGCTCTCCAACGGAAAACTTTATAGACTTGAATTTCGAATTCGTGGACACTGGATCCAAAAGTTTTTTAAGGCGTTCAAATGGATATTCTTGCAATCTAAGTAGGGCGGGATTCAATTTTATCAGCTCAAATTATTGGTAGATTATAAATAATAGTTAAGTGCCATTGCTGACGTAGCGAGTTTAAAGTTTTATTGATTACGTGAATCAAGTTCTTCACAAATCGTTTTTGAAAGCTCTTGGCAAACATTTTGATCATTGATCGGCTTGTAGTTGGAATTGGTCAAATAAAAGATATCTTCAACCTGCTCACCTAATGTAGAAATTTTAGCAGTAAGGAGCCGGAGATTAAAGCGAAAGAATATACTGGCTAGTAGTGCCAATAATCCCGGCCTGTCTGGAGTCAGCACCTCGAGAACAGTCGTATTATTTTCTAGATTACTGCTAAAGATCGCTTTGGTTTTACGTTTGAAACTCTTTAATCTCCTCGGCGTTCTCCGACTGGGTGGATTAGAAAAAGTTTGAGGGTTGCTGATTGCTTTGGATAATGACTCGGTTATTCTTTCTCTTAACCGGTTTTCATTACTAATTGGCTTGCCATCCGAAGTGAGTACATAAAAGACATCAAAAGCATCTCCATTACCATTCGTATGAAGTCGCGCGTCTTGAACGTTAAGCTCGAGTTTTTCGAGCGCTGCAGCTATCACCGCAAGCGTATTCTGGATATCTTTCGAGAACACAAAGATCTGTGTTGCAATCTGTACCTCAATACCGATATTTTTAAGTAAAATTATGTGGTTATTTTTTGAGGTTGGGATATCTTTAACTTGAAATTTTTTAATAATCTCAGAGGTATACCTTACGATATCCTCTGTGGTTTCGCGTAGAAAGAACTCCGATCCGAGTTCAGCCCAAACACTCTCAGCTGCTGAGGAGGAGATTCCAATTTCACCCAGACGACGAAAGATTTTATGTTTTGCGTTCGCTGACCAACGATTTTTATCCATCGGAGTGAGGTTTACCCGATTTAAATAACGGTTGGTTGCCATGTAGAGCTTTTGCATTAGCGATCCTTTCCACTCAGTCCATAGATTTGGGTTGGTAGCATTAATATCTCCAACGGTTAAAACATATAAAAAATCTAAGTGCATGGTATTACCAACGATTGATGCGAATTTACCGATTACTTTTGGATCTGAAACATCCTCTCGCTGTGATACGGCCGACATTAGCAAATGATTTTCGATTAACCACTTAAGTAATTCTTCCTCTTCAAGTGTAAGATCATGTAGTTTTGCAAATTTTACAACCTCGGCTCCTCCCAACTTAGAATGATCGCCGCCGCGGCCTTTGGCAATGTCATGGTATAATGCTGCTATGATTAGAAGCTCCGGTTTGGATAGATTTTTGAAAATATGCGATGGTATCGGGAAGCGTTTAGCAACCTCCGGCCGAGCCAGACGGCGAATATTTTCGATTACCTTTAAAGTGTGCACATCAACCGGATATATATGGAATAAGTCATGCTGCATTTGGCCTATTATTTTGCCGAAAGCTGGAAGGTACTTCCCAAGAATCCCATAACGGTTCATCCTGTTGAGCTGCACCGATAACTTATATGGGGATCTTAACAACCTTAAAAATAGGTTTTGATTATCTTTGCTTGATCGAAATTTTTTATCTATAAGGTGGGCTGATTGCAGCAGCTTTCGAATCACAGATGCCCTGATTCCGTTAATGTTTTCGTTCTCCCCAAGAATTACAAAGAGTTCTAGCATGGCAGGTGGGTGATCTTGGAAGATTGACTCAGAAACAGTATCTATGAGATCTCCATGAATAACAAAGTAGTTATTGAACGATTTAATTTTGACATTTGTTTTAGTTTTATAAATTACTTCATTTAGATACTGATGTAGTACATCTGTCAAACCCCTTATGGAGAGTACAGTTCGGTAATATCTTTGCATAAATTTTTCAACCCCAAGTTTACCTTCGCTATCTTGGTAGCCAAGTAATACCGCCAATTTCCGTTGATGGTCAAACAGAAGTCGTTCTTCTTGTCGTCCCGCGATAATGTGAAGTCCGTACCGAACCCTCCAAAGAAATTCTTCATCTTGATACAACCTGTGATATTCATCCTCTAAGAAGAAATTCTTTGTAACCAAATCTGAACGACATGACACGTTGAAGTGATATATCGCTATCCACGTGATTAACTGGATATCCCTCAAACCACCTGGAGCCTCTTTGACATTGGGTTCCAAGTTGTAGTCCGTTCCACCATGTTTTCGGTATCGTTCACTCTGCTCTTTTAGCTTGCCGCGGTAAAAGGCTTTGGATGAGTAGAGTTTTTGAGGCCTTATTCGGTCTAGTAATCGTTTGCGCATTAACTCTATACCGATGATTAATCTTGTTTCTAACAGATTTGTTAGAATGGTAATATCTTTTCTAGCGGCACTAGCACATTGATTGATGGATCTGACGCTGTGTCCAATTTGAAGGTTTAGGTCCCAAAGAAATGCAAGAAATTCTTCTATGTTCTTGTAGTCTTTATCGACGCTTTCTTCAGTGGTAAGCAACAACAGATCGATATCTGAGTGGGGATGTAGTTCTCCTCTGCCATAACCTCCAACTGCAAGTAAACTAATCTTTGACTGCCATGAATATAAGTTCCACACTCTAGTCAAAATTAAATCCATAAACTGGGATCGCTCTTTTACAAGCTGGTGAGCGCACTCCCCCTCGTGAAACCGCTTATCGAAGGATTTATTGGCGTCTTTGATATCTTTTTTAATGAGATCTTGAGAGTTGATATTTTTATAGTCAGTTTTCGACATGCTTTGGTTAATAAAAACTAGATTTTTATTATCGGCGGACATTTTAAGTGTCTACAGTGGTTCATCAGGCCGCGCCGTTAAAACCTCACACCCGGAACCAGTTACCAAGACGGTGTGTTCCCATTGTGAAGACAGCCGGCCATCACTTGTTTCAACGGTCCAACCGTCGCGTTTCAGCTTTGTGGTATGGCGACCGGCATTAAGCATTGGCTCAATCGTAAATATCATTCCTTCCTCGAGAATGAGACCAGTATTGGGATAGCCATAGTGCAGCACTTGTGGTTCCTCATGAAATATCTTTCCGATGCCATGTCCGCAGTATTCTCGAACAATCGAATAGTGATTTTTCTCAGCATGTTCTTGTATGGCATGACCAATATCTCCTAATCTCGCGCCTGGCGCCACCAAATCTATCGCTTTGTATAAGCACTCCTGTGAGATCTCTACTAATCGTTTTGCAAAACTCGCAACCTCTCCAACTAAAAACATACGACTTGTGTCTCCATGCCATCCATCTTTCAGCACTGTTATATCTATATTGATTATGTCTCCACTTCGCAAAATTTTTTTTTCAGAGGGTATGCCATGGCAAACTACTTGATTCACAGAGGTGCATATAGACTTCGGAAATCCCCGATATCCAAGACATGCTGATATCGCTCTCTGGTTCTTTACGATGTGCTCATGACAGATATCGTTTAGAGCCTCTGTAGACGTTCCAGGAAGCACATGTTTTTCCACTATTTCTAAGACTTCTGCCGCGAGGCGGCATACAATGCGCATCTGTTTAACTTCGTCTTCTGATTTAATAGTTACCGTCATGCTATCCTCGGTTTGCGGGGGTGGTATCACTATCATTGTAACTCCTCACATACACTAAAGTGTTACTTTTTGCTGCAAAAATAGAAAGATAAGCAGCATAAAAATTTATTCATTTTTTTTTGTATATCTGAGACGGATTTATCGTGAATTTGCCCTTCCACTGTGTATCGTGTTTATGATATAAAGCCGCTCGAAGAAAATTACGTTTTATTTGAATGTTGTAGCTTGAAATACGAACGTTTGTCGACACAACAGTTAGGGTGCTCTTACTTTGGGTTTCATTGCAACTCAAATTGAAAGTTAACTTTTGGGGCAAGCGGAAGATAAACCCGAACCAAGGAATTTCTTATGTCAACAGTAACCATGAAGGATATGTTACAAGCTGGCGTCCACTTCGGACATCAAACAAGATTCTGGAACCCAAAAATGAGCAAATACATTTTTGGTTCTCGAAACAAGGTCCACGTCATTAATTTAGAGCACACCGTGCCCGCGTTTAACGAAGCCCTCGACATAGTCGAGAAAGCAATTTCTCGGGGCAATGAAATATTGTTTGTTGGAACCAAAAGAGCAGCTCAAAAAATTGTTAAAGAGCAAGCGGAGCGCTGTTCAATGCCATTTGTAAGTCATCGCTGGCTAGGAGGTATGCTAACCAATTATAAAACAATTCGAGCCTCGATCCGTCGATATCGTGATTTAGAGGCACAGGAGCAAGATGGTACTTTCGATAAACTCACAAAAAAAGAAGTGCTGTTGCGTTCGAGGATGAAAGCCAAGTTGGAGAATTCGATTGGCGGCATAAAAGATATGAATGGCCTTCCAGATATGTTGTTTGTAGTAGATGTTGATCACGAACGAATAGCTATTAAAGAGGCCAACAAGCTTGGAATACCCGTGATAGGAATTGTTGACACCAATAGCGATCCTGATGGGGTTGATTACATAATTCCGGGAAATGATGATTCTATAAGGGCAATAAAATTATATTCAGCGTCAGTTGCTGATTCTGTGCTAGTTGGAAAGGAAAAGTCTGCGCAAGCTATTACTGTCGACCATTTTATAGAGATATCCGAGGCAGAGGGAAGAGATTCCAAGATCATTGCCGAAGAAAAACCTTTAAAGATTAGCGAGTCGGAAATTAGTCCAGAACAAGAAGTTTCAATGTGAACGGGTTCAATTCAATTAAAGGGGCAGTTGCCCCTTTTTTCACTTTGTTTAGGGAGATGCTTGATGACAAAATTAGTAACACCATTACTAGTGAAAGAACTTCGAGAACGTACTGGGTTGGGTATGATGGAGTGCAAACGTGCGCTGGTGGCGTCAAATGGTGATATCGATGACGCAATCGCATCCTTAAGGAAGTCAAGTGGTCTTAAAGCAGCAAAAAAAGCTTCGAGAACAGCCGCTGACGGTTCAATCGGAGTTGTCAGTTCGGGTGATTTTGGTGTAATTATAGAGGTAAATAGTGAGACTGACTTCGTCGCTCGCGATGATAATTTCCAAGAATTTGTTAAGGTTGTTCTTGAAACGGCCTACGATACTAGAGAAACTGACGTAGATGCGCTGCTAGCCAATAGTAATTTAGAGTCGAAGCGGAACGATTTAATTCAGAAGATTGGTGAAAATATTCTTCTTAGACGTGTGAAGTCAATAAAGGCCCCGGTGGTCGGTTCCTACCTGCATAGTAATCGTCGTATTGGAGTTGTGGTGGGATTAACTGATGGTAGTTCTGAACTTGCGCGCCAAGTGGCTATGCATGTTGCTGCAGTTAATCCCGCGGTTGTTAGATCGGATGAAATGTCGGAATCTGTCCTTTCAGCTGAGAAAGATATTTATTTGGCACAAGCGCGAGATAGCGGTAAGCCTGAAGAAATCGTGCAAAAGATGGTTGCGGGAAGAGTCGCCAAATTTTTGAAAGAAAGTAGTCTCATTGACCAGCCTTTCGTCAAAGATCCAGAAAAAACAATTGGTCAGTTGGTAGCGGAAGCGAATGCAGATGTCACTTCATTTGCTCGTTTTGAAGTTGGAGAGGGAATTTCGAAAGAAAAGGTTGATTTCGCGGCAGAGGTTGCGGCTCAAGTTGAGAGTGTTGGCTAATTGAATGAGAGATTTGAGTGTGCAAAAACATAATAGCAGCCAAAACTATCAAAAAATATTATTAAAAGTCAGTGGAGAGGCTTTGATGGGTCAGGAGGGTTTTGGGATTGATCCTAAAGTTCTTGATAAGATGGCGCTTGAGATAGGGCAGCTTGTGGGAATAGGTGTGCAAGTTGGACTTGTTATAGGCGGCGGCAACCTGTTTAGGGGGGCGGCATTGAGTGCCGCTGGAATGGAGAGGGTTACGGGCGATCATATGGGCATGTTGGCTACCGTGATGAATGCATTGGCGATGCGCGATGCGTTAGAGCGTACCAATATTGCTTCTCATGTTATGTCCTCAATACAAATGAGCGGCGTGGTTGAGCATTACGATAGGCGTCGGGCAATAAGGTACATTAGAGACGGAGATGTCGTGATTTTTGCAGCCGGCACTGGGAACCCCTTTTTCACAACCGATTCGGCTGCTTGCTTGAGAGGAATTGAGATAGGTGCGGACGTAGTTTTGAAAGCGACTCGTGTAGATGGAGTATATTCTGCAGATCCACTTTTGGATAAAACCGCCGTCCTCTATCATAAGCTAACATACGACGAAGTGCTGGACAAAAAACTTCGAGTTATGGATCTTACCGCAATATGTCTGTGTCGAGAACATGGTATGCCTCTGCGGGTTTTTCGCATGGGAGAGCCTGGGGCATTGCTTAACTTAGTTATGGGCGGCAATGTTGGAACGCTCATTGAAGAAGGTTGAGTTATCGTGACTAAAGCTCTGGAGGACGAGGCAATCAGTCGTATGGTGAAAGCGTTAGAGGCTTTAGTAACGTCATTTAGCAGGATTCGCACCGGCCGGGCTCACCCAAAATTGTTAGACGGCATCAGCGTAGACTGCTATGGTATAGAAACTCCGATCTCTCATGCGTCTTCGATATCAGTTGAAGATGCACGAACTCTATCGGTGGTTCCATGGGATCGCAGTTTAGTTCCTGAGATTGAGAAAGCTATTATGCGGTCCAATTTAGGACTTAATCCATCCACATCTGGGCTCGTCATTAGGATTCCGTTACCCGCCTTGACCGAGGAAACTCGTAAAATATACACTAAGCAGGCGAAATCCGAAGCTGAACAAAGCAGAGTTTCAATTAGGAACATTCGAAGAGATATTATTTCAAAGTTTAGAACCCTTCAAAAAGCTGCTGAAATTACTGAAGATGAAGTTAGGAAAGGGCAGGATGAAGTTCAGAAAATTACTGATTTGTATATTTCAAAAGTTGAACAATTATTGGTTTCCAAAGAACGAGATCTGATGGAAATATAGAGCCTCAAAGGTTTAAATTTATGAAGTTAAATCAGTCGCAGGAATCGAAGTACCCACTGCGTCATTTAGCGATTATCATGGACGGTAATAATCGCTGGGCTAGCAATAATGGGCTTGACTCGCTTGAAGGGCATACCGCTGGAGTCGAGCGAATAAGAGATATCTTAAGAGCCTCAAAAAAACAGGGTATCGAGATTGTAAGTCTCTTTGCATTTTCAAGTGAAAATTGGTTCAGGCCAAACCACGAAGTGTCGGGGTTAATGTCACTTTTTTCTCATTATTTAAAGAAAGAAGCACCGTTATTACGCGATGATGGCGTCAGACTTACAGTGGTGGGGAATAAATCAAATTTCGATAGTAGCTTGTGTAAATTAATTGCTGAGGCGGAGAAGATTACACTGGATGGCACTTTGAGGTTAATTCTTTGTGTTGATTATGGAGGTCGATGGGACATCACAGAAGCCGCGCGGCTCGTAGCAAATCAGGTAAACGAAGGCAGCTTGCGTTTAGAGGATATTACAGAGTCAACCATTGCTAATAATCTACAAATGAAGGAAATTTCTGATCCCGATTTGTGTATTCGTACGGGTGGTGAGGAGCGGATAAGTAATTTTCTTCTTTGGCAGTTGGCCTATACGGAATTTTTAGTGAGTGATCAATATTGGCCAGATTTCGGAGAAGATGAATTAGATGAAGCGGTAGCGGAGTATTATTCCCGAAAACGTCGTTTTGGGAGGCGCAAAGCTAAAAAGCTCACTGAAAGGGAAGTTGAGTCATTTTATGTTGAGACATAGAGTGCTCACCGCGCTAGTGCTTTTCGCGCTATTCTCCATAAGTTTGTATTATCTATCGCATCACTACTTTGCCGGTCTCCTCGTCCCTATTATGATGTTGGCTGGATGGGAATGGATAAGGTTAACAGGGGTCACTTCGCCAATAATGGTGACGCTACTTTTGGTACTCCAGTTTATAGGACTATCGCTGACAGGGTCACTAGTGAATTTCTTTGGTGATATCAATTTAGTTATAAGTCAAAAAATCTTGCTGTTTAGCAGTTTGTTTTGGTTCTTTAATATGCTTATTTTGAATGGTTATCCGAACTCATCGTTGGTGCTGTCATATAGATATTTCTGGGCCGTTATCGGGTTGCTACTTCTTTGTTTTGCTTGGCTTGCCGTAATTTGTATTTTAGCTTTACCAAATGGGAAAGAGCTGCTTTTATTAGGTACAGGAATTGTGGTTTTTGCAGATATAGGTGGATATTTTGGAGGCAGATATTTTGGCAAAAAAAAGTTAGCACCACTCATAAGCCCCAGTAAGACAAGAGAGGGCGTCATTTGCGCGTTTGTACTCCAACTTCCATTATTTCTTGTTTTTAATGTTTTCGGTCAGAGTTCAATTGACTTAAAGTTTTATTTTTTTATGGCGGTTTTCGCAGTTTTTCTCTCTGTTTTTGGAGATCTATTCGTGAGTATGTTCAAACGAAACACTGGATTGAAAGACAGTGGACGTTTATTACCGGGGCATGGTGGTATTTTCGATCGTGTCGACGGGCTTGTGGTTGTTTTACCATTTTATTCAATTTGCATTTTGATGCGTCCAATATAAATGCGTCAGAATGTTGTCGTTTTGGGTTCTACGGGCAGTATAGGCGACAGTACCCTAGACGTTATTGGTAGGAACCCTAGTAAATTCAAATTAGCGGCACTTTCCTGCGACTCAAGCTATGAGCTGCTAGCACAACAATGCGAGTTGTACAAACCACTTTTTGCCGTAGTCACTCTTAAAAAGACCGCGCAAAAACTTTCCGAAAGGTTAAAGGAGTTGCAATGTTCAACAGAAGTAGTGTTTGGTGTTGAATCATTATGTGAAATTCTTAGGGAATCTAACATCGACATAGTAGTCGCAGCGATAGTCGGTAGTGCTGGGCTTAGGCCGACTCTAGCAGCCATTCAGTCGGGAAAGAAAGTTTTGCTTGCTAATAAAGAGTCATTAGTTATGGCCGGACCGTTGATGATGCGCGCGGCTGCTGCTGGTAAAGCTACCATTTTACCGATAGACAGCGAGCACAACGCAATATTTCAATGCCTCCCGCTTAATTATTCTAAAACAGGATGTGGGGGAGTAATTAAATTATCGTTATCGGCATCGGGAGGGCCTTTCCGAGGCTGGAATTTAGATAAAATGCAGGGCGTCTCACCATCGCAGGCTTGTGCGCATCCAAATTGGAAAATGGGGCAAAAGGTATCCATTGATTCGGCAACCCTTATGAACAAGGGACTAGAAGTAATTGAGGCCAGTTTTTTATTCGACTTACCGACCGATCGTATTGAAGTCGTTCTCCATCCGCAAAGTATCTTGCATTCTGCTGTGCATTTCGCGGACGGCTCAGTACTTGCCCAACTCGGTAATCCAGATATGCGCATTCCGATAGCTCATGCGCTGGGATGGCCTGACAGGATAGAATCAGGGGTGGATGCATTAGACATGAGGTCACTTGGCAAACTGGAGTTTTCTGAGGTAGACGACTATAATTTTCCGTGCTTACGTTTAGCTTATGAGGCGTCAAGAGTCGGTGGAGACGCTCCAACTGCCTTAAATGCGGCTAATGAGGTCGCGGTCGCTGCTTTTCTTAATTTGCGGATTAGTTTCAATCAAATTTCAGAAGTTGTCGAATATCTTATGAATACATATAGCTTCTCCGAGCTCCGATCGCTAGAGGCCGTTGAAGAGGCGGACTTAAGAGCTCGTTCAATAAGCGAGGCTCGCGTGTGTAAAATCGAGAGCTAATATGCAAATTCTAGAGACAATTTTATATACTTTTATTTCACTGGGTGTGTTGGTTACAATACACGAATTCGGACATTTTTGGGTGGCTCGTCGCTGTGGGGTTAAGGTAGAACGATTCTCTATTGGTTTTGGGTCGCCATTGTTCAGGTGGTATGATCGTTTAGGTACTGAATTCGTCATTGCGGCATTACCGCTTGGCGGATACGTAAAGATGCTCGATGACCGAGACTCTGAGATTAGTGTTGAGGATAAACCGCATACTTTTAGGGGTCAAAGCGTTTGGGGTCGTATAGCAATCGTGGTTGCGGGACCCTTAGCAAACTTTCTTTTAGCAGTACTACTTTTTTGGGCACTTTTTCTCACTGGTGAGGTAGGAGTAGAGCCGGTAATTGGTGATATAACGCCGAAATCTCAAGCGCAGATGGCGGGGTTCGATTCCGGAATGAAAATAATTAAGGTTGGTGGTAAAGAGACTACGAGTTGGAGTAGCGTATCAAAAGAGCTTTTTAACTTTATTGGAAAATCGGGTGACATTAATATCACTGTGAAGTTGCCGGACTCCAATCTAACGACTGAGTTGACTATAAATATTAATAAATGGCTGCGAGATTCTGTTGAGCCAGTTCCATTGCGTGCACTTGGGATAGCCCCCGATTATGAGTTCCAAGGGTTAAAACTTGCGGAAGTGGCTGGAGATGGTGCTGCAAATCGCGTAGGGTTGATGATGGGGGATGAGATATTAACGGTTAATGGTAAGCCGGTAACTAGCGTTGATTTTTTTGTCAATATAATAGCAAGTAGTCCTAAAAGAGAGGTTAATCTCAAAATTCTTCGCGGTGAGTTAACGAAAATTATCACGGTAGTTCCTGATGCGGTGGATCGTAACGGAGATCTATTGGGTCAAATAGGAGTTCATCTGGCTCCGCGCGGCAAATATCCGGATGAGTATGTTTTTCGTCACGAGCATACTCCGTGGAGTGCTCTCCGACGAAGCCTAGAGGAGACGGTGAATTATAGTATTTTTATTGTAAAGTCCTTGGGGAAGTTACTGATTGGTGAGTTATCAACAAAAAATTTGAGTGGTCCTATTACCATTGCGAAAGTTGCCGGTGAGTCTGGTCGTGCCGGACTCGATAATTTTGTCCGATTTGTGGCAATCCTCAGTATAATGTTGGGTGTGATGAACCTGTTACCAATTCCGGTGCTGGATGGTGGACACTTGATGTATTTCGTTATTGAAATTGTAAAGGGCTCTCCAGTTTCAGATTCCTTTCAACTTGCGAGCTATAAAATTGGCTTAGCAATGCTTGTAAGTTTAATGTTATTGGCAACATTTAACGATTTAAGTAGAGTTTTGTTTTGATGATGTCACTTGTTTTTTAAGGGTGGTAGTTTGTTAGTAAAAGCTTGTAAAGTCAGTTACGTAATGGTACTCATTATTTATTTGGGGTCGCTATCGTTTTTTTCTTTATCGGAGTCATTGGTTGTTGACGACATAAGGATAGAGGGTTTGCAGAGGGTTTCCGCGGGCTCTGTTTTTGCGGCACTCCCGATTGAGGTCGGGGACGTGGCAGACGAAAGGACGATAAGGAATTCTATCAGGGCATTATTCCGCACCGGATACTTTTCAGATATTGTGATAGCCCGAGATGGGAGCATATTAGTAATTGGGTTGAGAGAACGACCAGCGGTTTCAGCGATTAACTTGGACGGCAATAAGGCAATCGAAAGTGAACAACTTTTGACTGCGCTTCGCGATAATGGGCTCGCTGAGGGTCAGATTTTTCGTCAGGTTATCCTAGAGGGCATGACGCAAGAATTGCAACGCCAGTACGTCGCTCAGGGACGCTACGGGGCGACAGTGGAAACTGAGGTCAAACAATTACCCCGAAATAGAATAATCATAAACATAAACATAGATGAGGGAGATGTATCCAAAATTCGACACATTAATTTTATCGGAAATAAAATTTTTTCAGATGATGAACTTTTAGATCAATTTGAGCAGCGCAAAACTGGGTGGTTATCATGGATTACTAGTGATGATAAGTATTCTCGGGAAAAACTATCGGGAGACTTAGAAACTCTAGAATCATGGTACTTAGACCGGGGATATTTGCAATTTGAGATCAAAAGTACACAGGTGTCTATTAGCCCAAATAAAGACTCTGTCTACATAACAATTAATATCAATGAAGGAGAGCCTTTTACAATCGACTCAGTTGAGCTTGCTGGCGAATTAAAAATATCAGAGGAACAGATTCGACAGCTGATTATGTCGCGGAAGGGTATGGTTTTTTCCCAAGCACTTATGACAACCTCCAGCGAATACATAACGAAACTTTTGGGCAATCAGGGTTATTCTTTTGCTGAGGTTAAGGGCTATCCAGAGATAAATGAGGAAAAAAAAACTGCTACCGTTACCTTTTTTGTCAAGCCAGGAAAACGCGCATATGTTAGACGTATTGAATTTCGGGGTAATACTAAAACTGCACATACGGTTCTAAGACGAGAAATGCGCCAGATGGAGGGAGGGTCAGCTAATAACGCTTTAATCGAGCTATCGAAAGTACGTCTAGAACGTCTCGGTTATTTCAAAGAGGTGGGAGTTCAGAACATCCCTGTAGTCGGCACTGATGATCAAATTGATGTCGTCTACACTGTTGAAGAGCAACCCTCTGGTTCGGTGGGTGCAAGTTTAGGATTCGCGCAAGGAACGGGTCTTATTTTGGGGGCTAATTTAAATGAAAATAATTTTCTTGGGACGGGAAAACAAGTCGGGGTCGGTGTAAATAGAAGCCGTTATCAGACCTCTCTAAGTTTTAATTACAATGAACCTTACTTCACTGTGGATGGAGTAGGCGTGGGTTATTCTTTTTTTGGTCGAGAGACAAATTATGATGAGATTAATGTAGCGAGTTTCTCGACTAATAGTTTTGGAGCGAATGTTAACTGGAGTTATCCGGTTTCGGAGATTGAGCGTATTGGTTTCGGTTTTGGGTATGAAAATTTGGCGCTGAAAACGGGCAGTTATGCATCAACTGAAATTCAAAATTTTGTGAATGAAAATGGGACTGATTTTGATACGTTGAATTTCAATGTAAATTGGGTGCGATCCACGCTGAATCGGGGCGTTTTTGCAACCCGAGGTACATCGCAACGGCTCGGCGTTGATGTATCGGTACCCGGATCCGGCCTTGAGTATTATAAGTTTACTTACTCGGGTCAGTACCTGAGAGGTTTAACAAGATTTCTGACTTTGAAAATCCGTGGTGATTTGGGATATGGCGACTCCTACGGTGGTACCACACAACTACCATTTTTTAAGAATTTCTATGGTGGCGGTTTTGGCTCAGTTCGAGGTTTTAAGCGAAATACGCTTGGACCGCAAGATAATCCTAGTGAGATGAGTATATATTACGATGACCCAGATCCCATAGGAGGTAATGTTCAGGTAGAATTTGGAGCTGAGATAATCTTTCCTCTGCCGTTTATCAAAGATCAACGATCTGTTCAGCCGTCGTTTTTTGTTGATGTAGGAAATATTTTCAATTCGAAGTGTGCTGTTTATGAGGATGGCAGTGTACAGAAAAATTGTTTCAAAGCCTCACTTGATGAACTACGTTATTCCGTTGGTTTTGGTGCGACTTGGTTAAGTGGATTTGGTCCGATAACTTTCAGCATCGCAAAACCTTTTAACAAGAGTATTTATGATGAAACCGAAGTTTTTCAATTTTCTCTTGGAAATCAATTTTAATATTAGTTAGGAGAAGTACTGTGCGAAATTTAAAGGCTGGTTATCAGTTAGTGGCGGTTGCTTTATTAAGCTGTTCAAATCTAATCTACGCTGAGGAAAAGATCGCGGTCTTCGATGCCTCTACTGCTATAATGGATTCCAAACCGGCGCAAGCTCGAATTAAAAGTGCGCTTGAGAGATCCGATATCGTTGCCTTAAAAGCGAAGATTGAGGGTTTAGCTGCTGACCTTCAGGGGTTAGAGAAGGAGGCGGAGTCTAAACGCCTCACTTGGTCAAAAGAGGAAACAGCCGCCCATAACAAGAAGAGAGAATATGCACGAGCAGACTATGAGTTAGCGGGTCGAAAGTATCAAGCTGAGACACAACAAATTCAGCAGTCTATCGTTCAGGAATTCCAACCGAAGACTGTAGCAGCTTTAAAGCTGGTCATTGAAGCTGAGGAGATCACTTTGGTCCTTAGAAGAGAGGCTATCATTCATTTTTCCCCGAAGCTAGATATTACGGCTAAGGTGGTTGATCTTATGAATAAAGCAGCT
The DNA here is from genome assembly GCA_002731695.1 of Porticoccaceae bacterium. GTDB lineage: Bacteria > Pseudomonadota > Gammaproteobacteria > Pseudomonadales > Porticoccaceae > TMED48. The sequence goes on along the minus strand of PCCK01000031.1, from coordinate 14,697 downwards.
CCCGTCGAAGATTCTTCTGCTCCTTAGGAAAATTCTCATGCCGTTTAGTTATCGGCTGAAAGATATTGCCGAATTCTTGGAGTTAGAATTAGTTGGTTCCGAAGATGCGATTATTCATTCGTTAAGGGGAATAGGTAAAGCTGCTTCTGGAGATATTTCGTTTTTGGCAAAAGAACGGTACATGTCGCTTTTGGCGGATTGCAAAGCGACAGCTATGATTCTGCGACCAGCGCACTGTCATCATTTCGGGGGAGCGTGCCTTTTGAGTGAGGATCCGTACCTAAGTTACGCAAAATTATCCAGATGGTTCTCTCACGCGCCAATTAATACCGGTTCTATACATCCTTCTGCGGTAATTGCGAGTAACTCCTATATCGCTTCAGGATCCTCTGTCGGGGCACATTCTGTGATTGGTGCTAATGTGATGATCGGTGAGAATTGCTATATTGGCGCGAATACCTGTATTGGAGAGCGATGTTCATTAGGAAGCAACTGTTATATTGCTGATAATGTGACTCTTTATCATGATGTAAAGCTGGGAAGTAATGTCAAGGTACATAGCGGGGCAGTTATTGGTGCGGATGGTTTTGGTTTTGCCGCTGATGGTGCAGGTAGATGGGAAAAGATCTATCAAAATGGAGGGGTAACAGTTGGGGATAGGGTTGAGATTGGCGCTAATAGCACAATTGATAGAGGGGCTCTCGATGATACGGTAGTGGGCTATGGAGTCATTATTGATGATCATGTTCATATCGCTCATAACGCGTCTATTGGAGATAACGTTGCCATGGCGGCTTATGCAGCAGTAGCGGGGAGCACGATTATCGGAGCTAATTGTATCTTTGGCGGTAATTCTGCTGTGCTGGGACACTTAGAAGTTGCGGATAATGTTCATTTGACCGCTCGTACCACCGTTACTAAATCCATAAAAGAGTCTGGTTCTTATTCGTCTTCAGGATTCCCATTAATGGAATCGTTTAAATGGCGGCGGTGTTCTGTGAACTTTGGTAAATTAGAAAAAATCCATCACTCTGTGCAAAAGGTCGAAAAAGGTAAATAATAATGTTGTTCGGTAAGCATTTTTCAAAATGAAGGATAAATAATTGATAAGGGTTTTATGGATATTAATGAAATAATGGGTCTTCTCCCTCATCGCTATCCCATGCTTTTGGTAGACAGGGTGACCGATGTGGTAAAGGATGAGCATATAGCCGGATTTAAAAATGTGTCAATAAATGAGAATATATTTAACGGTCATTTCCCCGGGACACCTATTCTGCCGGGCGTAATCATTTTAGAGGCGATGGCACAGATTTCGGGGATACTTGGTTTTTTTTCCTCGAGCCAAAAAGTAGATGATGGAATGCTATATCTATTCGCAGGAGTAGATAATGTTCGATTTAAACTTCCCGTAGTTCCAGGAGATCAATTATTATTGAGTTCGAAGGTGATTTCTGTCAAACGGAATATTTGGCGCTTTCGCACTGCTGCTAAGGTTGGTAACAAGTTGGCAAGTGAAGCTACATTGCTGTGTGCCTACAGATATCGAGATTAGATAGCGTGATTGATCCTTCGGCGATTATCGACCCGTCCGCACTGATCGGAGACAATGTAAAGATTGGACCATGGACCTTTATCGGACCCGAGGTGACCATAGGGGAGGGGTGCGTAATTGGCCCGCATGTCGTAATTAAAGGTCCTACAATTGTCGGTCAAAAAAATATAGTTTTTCAATTCTCGTCCATCGGCGAGGATACACCCGATTTAAAGTATGGCGGTGAACCTACACGCTTATTGATCGGTGACAATAACGTTATCCGTGAGGGCGTCACCATTCACCGTGGTACGGTTCAGGATCGTGGCGAGACTATTATCGGTAACAATAATTTATTTATGGCTTACGCACATATAGGACATGACTGTGTGGTTGGTGACAACGCTATTTTTGTTAATAACGCAAGTTTGGCGGGTCATGTGCTGGTCGGGAATTGGGCGATCCTCTCGGGCTATGTGTTGGTGCACCAGCGTGTAAATATTGGAGCACACTGTTTTATCGGGCCGAGTGCCTTCATTTATCATGATGTACCAGCTTTTGTTACTGCATTCGGAAGTCCTGCAGAGCCGCGCACCATAAATCGTGAGGGATTAAAACGGAGGGGGTTCTCGTCCTCACAAATCGCATTAGCTAATAGGGCCTACAAAATCCTATACCGCAGAGGTTTGCTTGTTGGGGAGGCAATTGAGGAGATTAGTAACCTGTCAGAAGATATCATTATCACTCAGTTTATTGATTCAATTCGCAACTCCACCAGAGGTATTATTCGATAATTTATGCAGGACCTTTTCTTTGCAATCGTAGCTGGCGAAGACTCTGGTGACCTATTGGGCGCCGATCTAATACGGTGTCTAAAGGTTCGATATCCGAGCGCGAGATTTGAGGGTATTGGAGGTCCTTCGATGCAAGCTGAGGGTTTTTTTTCGCACTATGATATAGAGCGACTTTCAGTAATGGGCTTCTGGGATCCCTTTCGACGTCTAAGAGAATTGCTGTCAATGCGCAGAAAACTTACAGCACGATACCAGACTCAGAAACCTTTGGCATATATTGGAATCGATGCCCCAGATTTTAATCTTGAGATAGAATGTAAGCTTCACCTATGCGGCGTTAGAACAGTACACTATGTCAGTCCGTCGGTTTGGGCATGGAGACAAGGACGCATTAGCAAGATAAAGCGAGGCGTTGACCTAATGCTGACTTTATTTCCATTTGAAAATGAATTTTATCGGAAGAATGGTGTTCGAGAGCAATATGTAGGACATCCGCTCGCATCAACATTCCCTAGATTTCCAAATATGGGCGCAGCACGGTCGATCTTGGATTTGCCAACCGAAATTCCGGTGCTTACCCTGATGCCGGGTAGTAGAGAAGCTGAAGTCAAATTGATGGCAGAGCTATTTTTTGATGTTGCGGAAAATATTTTTGCAGAAAAACAAGATCTTTTGGTCCTAGTTCCCGCTTCAAATGAACATAGATACCAGCAACTCAAAGAATTATTGAGTCGGAGAGCACAACCGTACATAAAAATTACGCTTTTGGGGGCACGAGAGGCTATGGAGGCATCTAATGCTATATTACTGACCTCTGGCACCTCTACTCTTGAGGCAATGCTCTTAAAAAAACCAATGGTGGTGAGTTATCGTTTGGGGATGTTCACCTTTGCGATATTATCGCGAATGCTAAAAACTCCTTATATAGCGCTTCCTAATTTACTCTCAAACAAGTTGTTAGTTCCAGAATTTATACANGACGCTGCGACGTCTGAAAATTTGAGCGCTGCAGTCTTAGCAATNTTCAATGGTCANNTTGATAATAATCTCGAAGAGGATTTTCTAGTTTTGCATGACACATTNAGATTGGACTCCGGAATGTTGGCGGCGAGGGCCATTGAAGAGCTTATACAATGACAAAAGCATGGGTGCCTCCAAAATGGTGCAAATATCTAGCGGGAGTGGATGAAGTTGGTAGAGGTGCTTTGGCTGGTCACGTTGTGGCTGTGGCGGTAATACTTCCCGCGAATGAAAAAATAATGGGTTTGGCAGATTCTAAGCAGTTGACAGAATCTCGTAGGCTCTTACTTTATCCTGAGATAATCGATCGCGCGGTGTGCTACAGCGTCGGTCGCGCGGGATCAGATGAGATTGACGATCTAAACATTTTGCAGGCGACATTAATTGCAATGACGCGAGCGGTAAGTAATCTAAGAGTCCAACCTGATTTCGTTGCTGTTGACGGGAATGCTTTACCAAAATGGTCCCATCGCAGTGAATCTATAGTCGGTGGTGATGGCTTTATCGACTCAATAAGTGCAGCATCAGTTGTTGCAAAAGTTATCCGTGACAGAGAAATGAGCGAATGTGACAAAAAATATCCAGGATATAATTTTTCATCTAACAAGGGTTATGGTACGAGGGATCATTTGAGCTCATTAAGAGATTTAGGCCCTAGCCCTATCCATAGACACACATTCGCGCCACTGAAATATGGATAGCAGCCTGCATCAATTACTTATCTACTTTATTATACTTTGTAGAATCAACTTTAGTTTGAGATTCAACAAGAACTTCGGTCAGATGATTTTTGGTAAATTATTTATAAATTTTGAGGTAACTTTTGGCTAACTCGCCACTCTATAAGTTCAGTTTTTGAGAGATTTTATGACAGGCTCTTTTGTACATTTGAGGTTACGTACCGAGTATTCTTTAGAGGACAGTCTTGTAAGAATAAAACCACTGATAAAGAATGTAGTTAAGCAAAATATGCCTGCGGTAGCGGTTACGGATTTCAATAATTTTTTCGCTTTAGTAAAATTTTACAAAGAGGCAGAAGTTGCCGGTGTCAAAGCAATTTTGGGCGCAGACCTCAGAGTACGCAATCGGAACGGCGGACGAGAAACGTCTCATCTTTTATTGTTAGTACAAAATGCAATTGGGTACAAGAATCTAACTGAAATAATTTCATTAGCATACAAAGAGGGACAACGTCATGGCAAACCTAATATTCAGCTTGAGTGGTTTAATGGAAGAAGCGAAGGACTAATTGCTTTATCGGGCGGCGTAAACGGGAGTATAGGTCAGGCACTTATTTCTGGACGTGATGATAATGCCGTGGAGCTTTTAAAAGAATTCGAGTTTTTTTTTCCAAATAGATTTTATATTGAGTTACAGCGCACTGGGCGTTATGGAGAGGATCCGTATATTGATGCCGCTGTAAGTTTTGCACAAAAGTATAGTAAGCCCGTTGTTGCAACTAACGATGTTGTTTTTCTCAATGCTACCGAATTTGAAGCTCATGAGGCGAGAGTTTGTATCCACGAGGGACGAACTCTCGATGATCCTCGTCGAGAGAGGCGTTACTCTAATCAGCAATACCTTCGATCAGCAAAAGAAATGTCTGAATTATTCAGCGATATTCCGGAGGCTATCGTAAACAGTATTGAGATTGCTAAACGCTGCACGATAGAGTTGGAATTAGGTCAGTCATTTTTACCCGAGTTTCCTGTTCCCAAAAAAATGACTGCCAATGAATATTTTGTGCAAATCGCGGAACAAGGACTTGAGAACCGCTTTTCAACATCCATAGAAATTACTCAGGAGAGCGAAAAAGATATTTATCGAGAGAGATTAAAGACCGAACTGCGAATTATTGTAGATATGGGCTTTACCGGATACTTTCTCATCGTGATGGATTTTATTCTATGGGCTAAGGATAAGAAAATTCCAGTTGGACCCGGCCGAGGTTCCGGTGCTGGCTCATTAGTAGCGTATGCGCTCAAAATTACAGACATTGACCCGATAATGTATGACCTGTTATTTGAGCGGTTTCTAAACCCTGAACGTGTCTCTATGCCTGATTTTGATATAGATTTTTGCATGGATGGCCGTGATAAAGTCATTGCATATGTTGCAGAAAGATATGGTAAGGATTCTGTCTCCCAGATAGTTACTTTCGGCACGATGGCGGCAAAAGCTGTTGTAAGAGATGTTGCTAGAGTGCAGGGAAAATCATATTCCTTGGCAGACCGGCTCTCTAAGATGATTCCCTTTGAGGTGGGGATGACGCTTGAAAAAGCTTATGCGCAAGAAAAAATGCTTCGTGAGTGGATTGAAAAAGACTCAGATGTCGAAGAGATATGGTCGTTGGCGCTCAAGTTGGAGGGAATAATAAGGAATTGCGGAAAACATGCAGGAGGCGTCGTAATAGCGCCTACAAAGATTATCGATTTCTCACCAATATATTGCGATGAGGGTGGAGATGCCAGAGTTACACATTTTGACAAAAATGATGTTGAAGATGTTGGTTTAGTAAAGTTCGATTTTCTCGGTCTGAGGACACTTACGATCATTGATTGGACGCTGTCTATGATAAATACCTCAAAAGGCGAAGATGAACACCCGATGACGTTACAACATATACCCCTTGATGATTCTGATACTTACAAGCTAATGCAAAGCGGGGAGACCACAGCCGTCTTTCAGTTGGAATCGCGCGGGATGAAAGAGTTGATCCGTAAGCTCGGTCCTGATCGATTTGAGGATATTGTTGCGCTGGTAGCATTATTCCGTCCTGGACCTCTTCAGTCTGGAATGGTCGATGATTTTATTGATAGGAAAATGGGTAGGGCTAAAATTAGCTACCCGCATCCTCAGTATCAACATGATTGTCTTAAACAATGCTTAGAATCGACCTATGGGATAATTTTGTATCAGGAGCAAGTTATGCAAATAGCTCAAGTGATGGGTGGGTTCACTTTGGGTAAGGCAGATTTGTTGCGGCGCGCCATGGGTAAAAAAGATGTCGTTAAAATGGCAGAACAGCGCGAGAGTTTTCTTGAAGGCGCCCGACGCTTGGGTTTTACAGAAAGATTAGCGGCTAATATTTTTGAACTTATGGAGAAATTTGCGGGATATGGTTTTAATAAATCGCACTCAGCTGCTTATGCTTTGATTGCCTATCAGACTGCATGGCTGAAAACGCATTATCCTTCGGAGTTCATGGCGGCAAGTATCTCATCAGATATGGACAACACTGACAAGGTCGTAAGTTTTATAGATGAGTGTCGCCATCTAGGTATTGTTTTGCTCCCTCCAGATGTTAACAAGGGTGACTTTAAATTCAGCGTAAATGGTCAAAAGGAAATTCTTTATGGATTAGGCGCGATCAAAGGTGTGGGCGCTGGGCCCGTGGCAAACATAGTTGATTCGCGGCGAGAAGGAGGAGCTTTTCGCGATATTTTTGATTTTTGTGATCGAGTAGATTCCCGCAAAGTAAATAAACGGGTTTTAGAGGCTTTAATTCGCGCTGGTGCTCTTGATCAGATTAGTCAAGGTGAGATTAATCATCGGAGAGCCATTCTAATGGAATCCTCAGAAGAGGCTATTAAATTATCTGAACAGAATCTGCATAATAAAATTAGTGGTATTTCCGATATCTTCGGTGATTCGCTTGCGTCACAGGATGACACTAAGAAACTAAAAAAAAACCATGCTGTGAGGCCGTTTACGAGCCGAGAGAGGTTAGACGGGGAGAGAGATACTCTGGGATTATTTTTAACCGGTCATCCGATAGATGTTTATAACCACGAATTGGAAAATATGTCAGTTACACCCATTTCAAAAGTTTCCGGAAACAAAAAGACGTCTTCGGTTGCTGGTTTATTAGTGAGCATTCGAACAATGAAAAATAGGCGTGGTGATAATTATGCATTTCTGATTATTGATGACAAAACGGGCCGTTTGGAAGTCTCGGTTTATGCAGAGAAATATCACTCATATAAAGATCTTTTTATTAAGGATCAAGTTGTTGTAGTTTGTGGAGCTATCTCTGACGATTCTTTTTCTGGAGGGCTAAAGATGGTGGCGGTATCGATACAGTCGGTATACCAAGCTCGCTGTGCTAACCTTAAGTGCATTGAAATAGTAATTGAAAATTGCAAAGATAACTGGGCAACTCGGGTTCAAAATAGGTTGTCGGGATACCGCGGGGGCTCCTGCCCCGTTATCATTGACTACAGACAGAGCTTTGGAGATGCGAAACTGTGTCTCGGAGCAGATTGGAATGTAAAACCTCATGATGATTTATTACATGAGCTGCGTCATAGTTTCGGCCCCGATAATGTTATTCTAAGATATCTTAGATAAATTGTTGATAATACTCCGTCGCACTGTAGCTATTGTGAGGAAAATGATAAACTTTAGTCTTCTTGCAGTTTCCGGTTTGTTTTGATGGACTTAAACTATTTAGCTTTCGAACAACCAATCGCAGAATTGGAGGCCAAAATTGGCGAATTGCAACTTGTTGGCGGTGGAGATGGATTGAACATTGCTGACGAAGTTGCCAGATTAAAAGTAAAATCTCGTAGGTTAACAGACAAAATTTATAGCAAGCTAACACCTTGGCAAGTTGTTCAGGTCGCGCGTCATCCACAGCGTCCTCATAGCAGCGATTATATTAAGCGAATTTTCACTGATTGGGATGAGCTGCATGGTGACAGACATTTTGGCGATGACAGTGCAATTATTGCTGGGGTAGGTCGGCTCGATGGGGAGCCTGTGGTTGTTATTGGACAGGAAAAAGGTAGGAGTGTTAATGAAAAGATAACTCGAAATTTTGGTATGCCGAAAGCAGAGGGTTATCGAAAAGCGCTACGTATTATGGAAATGGCAGAGCGATTTAAAATGCCAGTGTTAACTTTAATCGATACTCCGGGGGCTTATCCTGGTATTGACTCTGAGGAGCGAAACATATCTGAAGCTATTGCACGAAATCTCGCTGTTATGTCTCGCCTGCGCTCGCCCATTATTTGCACGGTGATTGGTGAAGGAAGTTCTGGCGGTGCTTTGGCGATAGGGGTAGGAGACAAATTAAATATGCTGCAATACAGCACTTACTTTGTCATTTCACCAGAGGGATGTGCAAATATTATTTGGAAATCAACAGAAAAAGCTCCTCAAGCGGCCGAGGCGATGGGGGTGACATCTACGCACCTAAAGCAACTGGGCATTATTGACGAGACCATAAACGAACCGCCCGGTGGGGCACACCGTGATTTAGAGGGAATCTGCAAAATTCTGAAGACTCGGTTGATAACGCAATTAGGGGAGCTCCGAAATATTGATCTCAAAGTTTTGCTTGATCGTCGTTACGATCGTTTGATGGGGATTGGTGCGTCAAGTGGCAAATAATTCTCCCATTAATACGTATTTTTTGAGACCTGTTATAGCGTTCGTTTTCTCTAGTAGCCACCAGGGAGTGGCGAGTTTTAAATACTTTGGGTAACTTAAGCAGCCTTGATTCGGAAGATGTCATCGGTATATTCAACATGCTATTTAGATCTAAGAACAACACTATTTTGCTTGGTGGTTGTAATGAACCGCTGTACCAGCCGAGTAGGTCTTTCACTACACCTAATATAATTTATTTCAAAAATGATTACTTGGCTAGTGCTCTGCATGAGGTTGCGCATTGGTGTCTTGCTGGGGCAGAGCGTCGAAAAAAAATGGATTATGGTTATTGGTATGTTCCCGAGGGTCGCTCCAGCGAGCAACAATGGCAGTTTGAGAATGCCGAAGTTAAGCCACAGGCGTTAGAGTGGATCTTTAGTATGGCGTGTGTCAGCAAATTTTATGTGAGTCAGGATAATTTTAGTGAGCGATCAACTTCGGACCGTTTTACAAAGTTGATTAGGCGGCAGGTGCAGTGTTGGTGTAGGGGAGAGCAGCTTCCGCAAGACGCTCAATTATTCATTGATGCCGCGCGCTCGAGAACAAACTCGCAGAGCACGTTTAATATAGATAAATATCATTCGATAGCTACTATTGACTAGTTTTTAGTTGTTATTAAATTTAAGATTTTGCGGTGCTCAACAATGAGAATTATTGCAGATATTGATATTCCCGATCTTGAGAATCTTCTTGCCTCTGGTGACGACTTGCAGTGTATTTCAGGGCGGGAAATCAACCCTGATTCTATTCGTCATGCTGATGTTCTTTTGGTGAGGTCGATCACTCAAGTGGATGGACATTTACTCGGGGATTCAGATATCAAATTCGTTGGTTCAGCCACTGCAGGTATTGACCACATTGATATAAATCATCTCCAGACCCGCGGTATATATTTTTCACATGCGCCGGGTTGTAATGCTGATGCTGTTGTGCAGTATGTGTTATCCGTACTTTGTCGATTGCGCCCAGCTTGGAGGGAACTTAGTGTTGGAATTGTCGGATGCGGGAATATCGGAGGGCGGCTTTATCAGAAGTTAAAGGTATTAAAAGTGAGAACGGTAGTCTCTGATCCGTTTCTGAACGAGTCGCAGGTCCCCGATTTGAACTCTTTGGAGCAAACTTTAAATTGCGACATTATATCACTACACGTTCCATTTACTGATAATGGTAATTATCCTACATCTGGATTCATTAACGAGCAGTTAATTAGAAGATTGCCATCCGGTAGCCTTCTTATTAACACGAGTCGCGGCGGTATAATCGATAGTGATGCCCTTTTGGATCGGTTAAGGAGAAAAAACGATATAAGCGTCGCATTAGACGTGTGGGATTCTGAGCCCAACATTAATATTGCGCTGGCCAATAAGGCGGACATTTCCACTGGACATATCGCAGGGAATAGTTACGAGGGAAAGCGCAGGGCAGCCGCGATGCTTCGGAGATCCTACCTCCGTTGGCGCCGCGATCACTCGGTTGAGTCGCCAGCATTTAAGTATACTCCTCAAGTTATTAATATGAAAAATGGGAGAGATCCGATTAACGACGCCATACTAGCCGTTTATGATGTCCTTGAGGATGATCTAGAATTTAGAGCGTCCGTTCTGACCAGCAAAAATCTGGGTGACGCTTTCGACCGATACAGAAAAAATTATCGTGTTCGATACGAGTTTGCACATTATTATCCTCGCCTTTCCGTTAGCATCGCTGGTGATCTCGAGGCTCTCGGTTTTGCAAAGACAAGGTTAATGGCTTCGGAGCCGTTCTAAGAATTTGGCAAGCCTACCAATGGCCTCGGTGAGCTGTCCTTTATCAGGAAGAAAAACAAGTCGAAAATGCTGCTTTCCTGGCCAATTAAAGGCGCTACCCTGAACCAATAGAACACGTTCCGCTTTTAAAAAATCTAAAACCAATTTCTCATCATTGAGAATCGGATAAACATCCGGATCCAATTTTGGAAATAAGTACATTGCAGCCTTTGGTTTGACACATGAAACACCTGGAATCGATGCCATAAGCTCGAATGCAAGATCGCGTTGTTCTCGCAGTCGACCACCTGGCTTTACTAAATCATCGATGGTCTGGTACCCACCAAGCGCTGTCTGCACGGCCAGCATTGCGGGCACATTTGCACATAATCTCATGGACGCGAGCATTAGCAGGCCATCCAAATAATCTTTTGCATTTTCCTTTTCACCGCTTGCGAGTAGCCACCCAGAGCGAAATCCTGCAAGGCGATAGGCTTTAGATAGCCCATTGAAGGTCAAGCATAGTGTGTTTTCAACTTTTTTCGAGAGTGGAATGTGTTCCTCGTCATCATATAAAATTCGGTCATAGATTTCGTCTGCGAGCACGATAAGATTGTGTTTTTCCGCAACAGCCACCAATTGATCCAACATTTCTGATGTATAAATTGTCCCTGTAGGATTGTTAGGATTTATTACAACAATTGCCCGAGTTTTTTTTGTGATTTTACTTTCTATGTCACAAATCATCGGCTGCCAGCTATCATTCTCATCGCATAAATAGTGAACCGGCTTTCCCCCACTAATGGAGGTTGCTGCAGTCCATAACGGGTAATCAGGTGCTGGGATAAGGACCTCATCACCATTATTTAGCAGGGCTTGCATTGCCATAACGATTAGCTCGCTTACTCCATTTCCCATTATCACATCTTCGACATTAATTTCTCTTATACCAAGTGCCTGATAACGTTGCATTACGGCTTTTCTGGCGGAGAAAAGCCCCTTACTATCGCTGTAGCCTTGCGCGTTACGAAGATTTTGAATCACGTCATAGAAAATTTCGTCGGGCGCATCAAATCCGAAGGCTGCCGGGTTACCTATGTTGAGTTTGATAATTTTTTGCCCTTGCTCCTCCAGCCAGTTAGCATGATCAAGGACGGGACCGCGGATATCATAATGGGCGTCATCCAGCTTCGTTGATTTAAGAAGGACGTTTGACATAGTTAATCACAAATTTTAAAAACCATATTGTAGCGAATCTCATGTCATTTGCGCGCCTATTTAACTCAATTTTACTATGAAAAATTTGCTTTACTAAAATTTCTGGTTTGAGCATTCTTTTTTTCATATTAGATTTCTTCTGATGATCATTTTTCGGACAGTAATTTTTCTTGTTTTGATTGAAATATTGCTCAAAAAAGGAAAAACGGTATAATTGCGACTCGGCGTTAGTTAGGGTCCAAAGCGTTTGTATCTTTTTGGTGTTAGTGGAGACGTGAATGTTTGGTTTTGCCAACACAACCTCATGCCGCAATTTAGATGTCCCGTTCGTCTAGAGGCCTAGGACACCGCCCTTTCACGGCGGTAACAGGGGTTCGACTCCCCTACGGGACGCCATCAATTTTTGGGTGAGTAAAAGCGGGGGTAAGGCCCTCTAATCTTCGAGGCGTACTTTATGAAACACTCTGCTGACTGTTGGAACATAGCAATTGTGTTATGCGAAACAGAGACTTTCAATTACTTTTGTCGTAGGGAGTGGTGCTCAATATGGTGCTGATCTGCGCCTCTTAAATTATTTGCTATATACAAGAAAAAGCAGTTTTCTTTGCTTTAAGCACCTGAAGCATTAAAGAAAAAATCGATGGTTACCGGCCGAAAGAAGTCGTAAAGATGAAAAAACAATTTGTTTTGAAAGTCCTCATTCTGTTGATTGCTGGATTGTCTTCAACAACTTGTTTTTCTAAAAGATTTCCAAATGTGGTTCTCCTGTTGGCTGACGATTTAGGTATTAACGAACTAGGTATCTATGGTCAAAAAGAAATAGAAACTCCAAACATAGATAACCTTGCAAAAACCGGGTTGATGTTTACAGATTTTTACGCTGGAAGTGCTGTTTGCTCTGCATCGAGAGCTGTCCTTGTGACAGGGAAAAATCCTGCTAAGGTAGGGATTAGAGGGAACGCAGCGTTCACAGAAAAGAATCGATGGGAAGGGAAAGCTTTGGATCGGCAATCAATCACAATTGGCGAAATGTTTAAAAAAGAGGGTTACATCACCGGTTTTGTTGGAAAGTGGCACCTAGACGATCCTGATGACGTCGACACATGGGCCTACCGAAGGGGTTTTGACTATGCTCTACAGGAGCAATGGACTCGACGCTTCAATCCAAAAAAGATCTTTTCCAAAGAGGGGCTATGGATGAATGGGGATGAAATTTTATTTCCTTATGATTATAAAAAATATGACTGTAAAGATCATTTTTATACAGATTTTGCATTAGATTTCTTAAACCAGATAGGCGAAGACAAGCCATTTTTTCTCTTCATGTCATATCGCGCCCCTCATTCGTTCGAGGGGCCAATACGAGATAAGAGTCTATACCTTGACAGGGGGTGGCCAGAATCCGAGAGGGTTCATGCGGCGAAAATCTCTCTTTTTGATAAACAAGTAGGACGATTGCTGGAAGCGCTAAAGCGTCTTGGTAAGCTAGACAACACGATTATTTTGTTTACCAGTGATAATGGTCCTCATCACTCTCCGCCAAATCATGATCATGAATTTTTTGATAGTAATGGAATTTTTAGAGGAGCAAAGAGAGACTTATACGAGGGCGGAATAAGGGTGCCACTCATCGTGGCATGGGAAAAAATAACGAACCCGATGAGCGTGACCGAGCATATAAGTGGGTTCCAGGATATTGTTCCAACGCTTGCAGAAATATTAGGAGTCGAGAAAAGTATAGAAACGGATGGAATATCATTCCTTCCGTTATTAACGGATGAGAAACAACCGACCCATGATTATCTAAATTGGGAAATGCAATTGAGTGGTTGGTTCCAAGAATTACCGGATGGTGGTTTTCGCCAGGCTGCAAGGATAGGAAAATGGAAAGCAGTGCGCTACGGCATAAACAGCCAAGTAGAGCTGTTTGATCTATCCAACGATCCTTCTGAATTAAACAATGTTGCTGATCACTATCCCACATTAGTATCAACTGCTAAGAAGATTTTTACTACCGCCAGAACTGACACCACCGGTTTTCCCTTTGGTGGCATAATACAAAACTATAAAGCTCAAAATCGTTTCAAATTTGAATAATAGGTAGCAAAATTAAACACCTCAGCGCTGGTTGGGGAAAAAAACTCAAAACATCTGTACATTATATTAATGTGATTAGAGAAAAGAGCGTTATTCCTCGAAACATTTGCTTTTCGCATGGAAATATTGACTAATGTTTGGTAAAAAAATCTATACTGATGACCTATATTAGTTTTTTAGGAGAGTATTTACATGTTTTATAGAAAAATAATGACGATAGGCCCTATGTTGGTGTTTGCTTTATTTTCTAGCGGAGGTCTCCTCTCTGATGGACATAAGAAAGATATGAAGATTGATAAGTCCGAAAAAATGAAAAAAAGGGGTGACTATTTTTCCGTTTGGGACAGAAATGGTGATGGGCATTTAGAGAATTCTGAATTTTTAGGGATGATCCGCTCTCAACAGGGGACTCCCCCGTGGAAAAAAAATCCGGATTGGACTCCTGAATCACAATTAGAATCTCGGATGAAAAAGCGTGATTTGAATGGCGATGGACTTCTCTCAAAAGAAGAGTTTATGAAGCCAGTCACTTGGAGAAAGAAAAAGTAACTAAGTCACAAGCCGTTTGATAAAGGCATAAACAAGAGCCTTTTTGTTGAAAAAGTTCTAAAGTTTAGGGACATGGATTTTTTGCCAAGTATTTATTGATGTTTTTTAAGAGATCTAACTCTCCAATGAGTACTACAAAAAGTGTATACTCCAGTAGCTGAAGAGCAATTATTGAAATCGTGCTAGGACGCTTGTGCAAAATTAAGTGTTTGCGGGAATAGCTCAGTTGGTAGAGCGGTACCTTGCCAAGGTACAGGTCGCCGGTTCGAACCCGGTTTCCCGCTCCATTTGGTAAATATCTATATAA